>JAGVUA010000137.1 GCA_019136545.1 Betaproteobacteria bacterium | reverse complement strand
GGTCAGCGCCAGACTTCCCCTCAACAACGAAGCCCGTCAGTTTCCCCTGACGGGCTTCGTCGCTTTGGACTGTACAATTCGAGCCATGAAGACGACCTTTCTGGATTTCGAACAACCCATTGCCGAGCTAGAAGGCAAGATCGAGCAACTCCGCTTTGTCCAGGACGATTCGGCTGTCGATATTTCCGAGGAAATCAGCCGGCTCGAGGCGAAGAGCCTATCCCTCACCCGGGATATTTACGCCAAGCTCACGCCTTGGCAAATCGCGCAGGTGGCAAGGCATCCTCAACGTCCCTACACGCTTGATTACATCGAGCATATGTTTACCGACTTCGAGGAACTGCATGGTGACCGTACCTTTGCCGATGACCATGCCATCGTCGGCGGGCTCGCCCGCTTCAATGGCCAGTCGTGCGTGGTGATCGGCCACCAAAAGGGTCGGGACACCAAGGAAAAGATCTTTCGGAATTTCGGCATGCCTCGACCCGAGGGCTACCGCAAGGCGCTTCGCCTGATGAGGCTTGCCGAGCGCTTCGACCTGCCGCTATTCACTTTCGTCGATACGCCGGGCGCCTATCCTGGCATCGATGCCGAGGAGCGCGGCCAATCGGAGGCGATCGGTCGAAACCTCTATGAAATGACTCAGATCAAAGTGCCGCTCATTGCCACCGTGATCGGCGAAGGCGGTTCTGGCGGCGCGCTGGCCGTGGCCGTCGGCGACGCACTGTTGATGCTGCAGTATTCCACATACTCGGTGATTTCTCCGGAGGGCTGCGCGTCCATCCTGTGGAAGAGTGCGGAAAAAGCCGCCGATGCCGCCGAGACCATGGGCATCACCGCGGCGCGCCTGAAATCCTTGGGGCTGGTGGATCGCGTGGTCACCGAACCGGTCGGTGGCGCGCACCGCGATCATCGCGCCATGGCGGTTGCACTCAAGAAGGCCTTGCAGGATCAGTTGAAACAGGTGGCCACGCTCTCGCCAGCCGAGCTTGTCGAGCGCCGCATGGAGCGGGTGATGAGCTATGGGCGCTACAAGGAAATCGCTCTCCACTGACGCCGTTGCCGTTGCCGTCGACGATTGTCTGGCGCGGCATGTCGGGAAAGGCGATCAAGTAGCGGTGGCCTTGTCCGGCGGACTGGATTCGGTGGTGCTCCTGCACGCACTCAACGCTCTGGGTCGCCAGGTTTCCGCCGTGCATGTGCACCATGGCTTGAGCAGGAATGCCGATCGCTGGGCGGCATTCTGCCGCGAGATTTGCCAGGCGTGGGCGGTGCCATTTTCCCTGTACCGGGTCGAGGTGGAGCGAGGCAGCGACGATGGCCTCGAAGCCGCGGCGCGGCGTGCGCGACACGCCTGCTATCGAGACGTGCCGGCAGACTGGATTGGACTTGCGCATCATCGCGACGATCGTGCCGAAACCATGCTGTTCAATATCCTTCGCGGTGCGGGCGTTCAAGGCGCCGGCGCCATGCCGGAGCGCAACGGCAGACTGCTGCGGCCGATGCTCGATCTCGGTCGGTCCGAGATCGCCGCTTACGCACAATCCCGCGGCCTGAGGTGGATCGAGGACGAAAGCAACCGCGACCTCAGGTTCTCGCGGAACTTCCTGCGCCACGACGTCCTGCCCGCCATTGGTCAGCGGTTTCCAGCCGCGGGAAAGCGCCTTGCCCGCGCCGCCGCCCGGTTTGCCGAAGCGGCGAGCCTGCTTGACGACCTTGCCGAACTGGATCTTGGCGATCATCCTCCGGCCTTTCCATTGTCGCTGGAGCTGTTGCAACAACTGCCCGAACCGCGCGCGCGCAACATCCTGAGGTTTCTCCTGGCCCGACACCAGATAGGCATTCCGAGCGAACAGCGTCTGACAGAAGCATTGCGGCAGTTCATGACGGCGGCAGCGGACAGGCACCCTGCGGTGGTCTTTGGAACCGCCACCTTGAGACGCCAAGGCAGGTTCCTGGCGCTGGCGGCCAGGAACGAGCCGGCTACTCCAGCGGCGTTCCCGCCAGAAGTTGAGCGAGTTCGACCGCCGACCTGACGTTCATTTTTTCGAAGATGCGCGCCCGATGGACCTCGACGGTTCGCATGGCGATCTGCAAGTCGGCCGCGATCACCTTGTTGTACTGCCCGTTCAATATGCGTTTCATGACTTCCCGTTCGCGAGCGGTCAGAAGCTGCAAACGCGACTCGATCGATGCGGTTGAAACGGCAAGGCGTCGATGCTGCTCGTCGAGGCTGAGCGCGGCGATGATTCGTTCAGCAAGTTCGCTTTCGATGAAGGGCTTTTCCAGGAAGTCGAAAGCCCCTTTTTTGAGCGTTTGCACCGCCAGCGGCACATCGGCGTGTCCCGTGAGAAAGATGGCCGGCATGGTGCAGCCCCGGGCCCGCATGTTATCGAACAGTTCGGGACCGGTCATGTCGGCCATGCGGATATCGAGAATCAGGCAACCCCGCATGCCGCCGTGGTAATCGGCAAGAAAGCGCTCCGCGGAATTCCAGGCGCGTGACTCGATCCGGTAGGAGCGCAACAGCCACGCCAGCGCATCCCGGAAGGCGTCGTCGTCATCGATCAGGTGAACCATGCCTTTGTTCATCGGGCTTTGATCGGCAGCAATACGTGAAAGATACTACCGCCCAGCGGGTTTGGTTCCACCCACAGTCGTCCCTTGTGCCCCTCGATGACCGACCGGCAGATATTCAGGCCCATGCCCAGTCCTTCGCTCTTGGTGCTGAAGAACGGCTCGAACAGTCGGTAGGTAATGGCTTCCGGAATGCCGGTGCCGCGATCGGCAATGGTCAGATGAATTTGATCATGCTCGGCCTCCGCCCGCAAAGTCAGTAGTCGCCGCTCGCCGGGAAGGTCCCGCATCGCTTCGATGGCGTTCCGGATCAGGTTCAGAATGGCTTGCTCGAGCAACAAACCGTCCCCCTGGATCTCGGGCAGGCTGGATTGAACGTGACGCTCGATCCGGATGCGGTGTCTTCGTGCGTCCGGCTCGACCAGTGCGATCGTACGGTCGATCAGGTCCGAGATGCTGCACGGCTCGGATTTCGGTTCGGCCCGCCTGACGAATTCATAGATGCGCCGAATGACGCGGCCCGCCCGCTGCGCTTGCGCCGTGCTCTTGGCCAGCGCCTCCTTCAGTTCCGCGGCATCGGTGTTGCCGTCATTCAGCAGTTGCAGGCACCCGGCGTTGTAGCTGGCGATCGCCGCCAGCGGCTGATTGAGTTCGTGCGCCAGGCTGGAGGCCATTTCCCCCATGGTGATCAGCCTTGCGGTCGACTGCAGCCTTTCCTGCTGCTGGCGGGACAGTTCTTCGGAACGCTTTTGGTCGGTGATGTCGATGACGGAGCTCATCCATCCCGTTTGCCGCCCGCTCGCGTCGATGAGCGGCGCTTCATGGATCAAGGCGGGAAAAATCTCGCCATGACGACGCCTGAACGGCACCTCGAAACCGCGGCTTGGTCCTTCGCCGGCGAGAATGCGGTCATGCAGGGCGCGCGTGGCTTCCATTTCCTCGTCGACCCAATAGGGCATTGGCGGCATCCGGCCAATCAGTTCCTTCGCGCTCCAGCCCACCATGGCGCAGAACGCCGGATTGACATAGGTGATGCGGCCTTCCAAGTCCCGCGCGCGCAAGCCGGCCTGCACCGAATCTTCCATGGCCTTGCGAAAAGCATGCTCGTTGCGCAGCGCCATCTCGGCGGCCATTCTTCCCTGCACGTGGCGCCGCAAAGCCCAGAGGCTCCATAGCACGACCATCGCCAGAAAAACCAGGGCTGCCGAAAGCAGCCGTCCGGCTAGCGGCGCTGGTGTCCGGTAAGGCGTGGCCTGCAGCGAAAGGCCATGCCCCGGCGGCTCGAAGGCCAGCTGGTAGCCTCCGGTCGTCGTCGGGGTTTCCACCTTTGAACGGCTCGCCAGCGACGTGCCTTCGGCGTCGGCGACGACAATGCGATATCGTTCGGCCAGCCACCAGGGAACCGATTCCTGCAACATCCGGTGGATTTCGTACTGTCCCACCACGACGCCGGCCGACTGCGCCTGATCCGACACCGGCACGTAGACCTGGAAGGACCAATCGCCGTTGGCGGCCGGATAAGGCCTGCCATAGACCGGCTTCGCGAGCGACAAGGCCAGCTTGACGATTTCCGGTTCCGCCGCCACCGTCGCTGCTGCCGGAAAATTCAAGCGATGCCTGTCGGTGCCATCGAGCCAGCTCACGGCGCGCAGTCCGGTCTGATTTTCGATGAGGATGCGAGCATGCGCTTCCAGGGAGGCCTGATCATGAATCTGGCGCGACCCCATCTGCTCCAGGAGCTCTTCGTTATGGGTCATGGCAAAACGCAGGCTTTGCTCCAGCCAAAGCATGTCGCTGATCAGGGTGGCGCGCTGTTCCTCCCCATCCATCCGGCTTGACAGCCACAGCAGCGCCGCCACGCCGCCTACGAAAAGGGCGAAAGACAAGCGGGGCAACCACCATAGCCAGCCGCTGGCTCGGGATTCCGTGGCAGTCTGGTCCGTATTCATCGCGCCGATGTTAAACCTTCCTTGCCGCCGTGACGGCGACAGGCCTGTGGATATCCACAATGGCGGTGCAGCGGGCCGGTGCCGACAATTGGACGATGCCCATTGCGGCGTACACACTAATTACTTGGAGGAGGACTAGCCATGAAGATTCGCAACATGATGATCGGCGCGATCGCCGCTGCGGTTGCGGCATTCTCATTGCCGGCGTTTTCGCAACAGCCCATCGTCATCAAGTTCAGCCATGTGGTCGCCAACGATACGCCGAAAGGGCACGCGGCCGAGTTCTTCAAGAAGAAAGCCGAGGAGCTGACGGGCGGAAAGGTCAAGGTCGAGGTTTACGCCAACAGCACGCTATACAAGGACAAGGAAGAAATGGAGGCCCTGCAACTGGGCGCCGTGCAGATGCTGGCACCGTCTCTGGCGAAGTTCGGCCCGCTCGGCGTCAAGGAATTCGAGGTCTTCGACCTGCCCTACATCTTCGACAACTACGACGAATTGCACAAGGTGACTTCGGGGCCGGTCGGCCGGCAATTGCTCGACAAGCTCGAGGCCAAGGGCATCAGGGGGCTCGCCTATTGGGACAACGGCTTCAAGTCGTTTTCGGCCAACAAGCCTTTGCACACCCCTGAGGACTTCAAGGGCCAGAAAATGCGGATCCAGTCCTCGAAAGTGCTGGAGGCGCAGATGCGCGCGCTGGGCTGCCTGCCGCAGGTGATGGCGTTCTCCGAGGTTTACCAGGCCTTGCAGACGGGCGTGGTGGACGGCACCGAGAACCCGATCTCCAATCTCTACACACAAAAAATGCATGAAGTGCAAAAGCACTTGTCCCTGACCGAGCACGGTTACCTCGGCTACGCCGTGATTGTGAACAAGAAGTTCTGGGATGGCCTGCCGGCGGATATTCGCGCCAAGCTCGAGGATGCCATGGGGCAGGCGACACGCTATGCCAACCAGATCGCCAAGGTCGAGAACGACAAGTCGCTCGAGGCGGTCAAGGCGTCCGGCAAGACGCAGGTCTATACGCCGACCGCACAGGAACGCCTGGCAATCAAGAAGGTGCTGGTCAAGACCCATACGGACATGGAATCGCGCATCGGCAAGGGCTTGATCCAGTCGATCTACAAGGAAACCGGCTTCGATCCGGCCAAGCTGTAAAGTCAGTCGTGGCGACACGCCGCCTGGCGGTGGCGCGTCGACCACCCTTGCTGCAGGGGAGACAGCAGGATGAAGATACTCGATCATCTTGAGGAATGGTTGATCACCTTCCTCATGGGCGCGGCGACCCTGATCATTTTCGCCTCCGTCATGCACCGCTACTTATCCGGGTATGCGATCCCGGGCTTGCAGGACTGGCTGCTCGGTCTCAACTTCGGCTGGGCGCAGGAGCTGTGCATCATCATGTTCGTATGGATGGCCAAGTTCGGCGCCGCCTACGGCGTGCGTACCGGCATCCACGTCGGGGTCGATGTCCTGATCAATCGTCTCGAAGGCGGCATGCGCAGCAAGTTCATCATCTTCGGACTGCTGGCGGGGGCGTTGTTCACGGGCACGGTCGGCACGCTGGGCACGCGCTTCGTCTGGGAAAACGGCATGCATCACGCCATGTTCACCTGGCTGGGCATGGACGTCGGCGACGTGCCCGAGGGACCGACCACGCCGGACCTCGAGTGGCCCACCTGGATCGTCTATTCGGCCATACCGCTGGGCTCCTTCCTGATGTGCTTCCGCTTCCTGCAGGTGACGTGGAGCTTCATCCGGACGGGAGAGTTGCCGCACCACGACCACGGCCACGTCGATGGCCTGGAGGAAGGCAAGCCTTTGGCGGCGGGCAAGGACGATGCCATCTATCGCATGGATGACGAATTGCACCCGCATGACATGTATTACGGCGAGGAACGCCGGCAGCGCGACCAGGGGCCGCCGACTCCCGGCCTCGAGCGGCGCGGGAAGCCGGCTTCCGGGAAGGGAGACGGGCAATGAACACCGTCATCATCTTCGGCCTCTTGGTAGCGCTCATGCTGACGGGCATGCCCATTTCGATTTCGCTGGGCCTGACGGTACTTTCCTTCCTGTTCTTCATGACGCAGGTACCGGTCGAGTCGGTGGCGCTCAAGTTGTTCACCGGCATCGAGAAGTTCGAGATCATGGCCATTCCGTTCTTCATCCTCGCGGGCAATTTCCTGACCCACGGCGGTGTGGCGCGGCGCATGATCAAGTTCGCCACATCGATGGTTGGCCACTGGTACGGGGGGCTCGGCCTCGGCGGCGTGCTGGCCTGCGCGCTGTTCGCTGCCGTGTCCGGGTCCAGTCCGGCGACGGTGGTGGCGATCGGCTCCATCCTGATGCCGGCGATGGCCAAGGCGGGCTTTCCGAACCGCTTCGGCGCCGGCGTGATCACCACGTCGGGGGCGCTGGGCATCCTGATTCCGCCGTCGATCGTCATGGTCATGTACTCGGTGTCGACGAATACCTCGGTCGGCGCCCTGTTCATGGCGGGCGTGATTCCGGGAGCGCTGCTCGCCTTTATGCTCGGCTTCACCACGTGGTACCGCGCCAAGAAGTTCAACTACCCGCGGCAGGCCAAGGCGAGCTGGGCCGAGCGCTGGGATGCGTTCCGCAAGGCGATCTGGGGATTGTTCCTGATCATCGTCGTGATGGGCGGCATCTATACCGGCATCTTCACGCCGACCGAGGCGGCGGCCATGAGCGCGGTCTATGCCTTCTTCGTCGCCGTGTTCGTCTACAAGGACATGGGCTTGAAGGACGTGCCCAAGGTGCTGCTGTCGTCGGCCAACATGAGCGCCATGCTGCTCTACATCATCACCAACGCGGTGCTGTTCTCCTTCCTGATGACCCACGAGAACATTCCGCAGGAGATGGCCGACTGGATGATCGGTACCGGCGTCGGCGTGATCGGCTTCCTCCTGATCGCCAACGTCCTGCTGCTGCTGGCCGGCAACTTCATGGAGCCGTCGTCGATCGTCCTGATCCTGGCGCCCATCCTGTTCCCGATCGCCGTCAAGCTCGGCATCGATCCGATCCACTTTGGCATCCTGATGGTGGTGAACATGGAAGTCGGCATGTGTCACCCGCCGGTCGGCCTGAATCTGTACGTGGCATCGGGCATCACCAAGATGGGCATCACGGAACTGACCGTTGCCGTCTGGCCATGGCTGCTGACCATGCTGACCTTCCTGATCGCCGTCACCTACTGGCCCACCATGTCGCTCTGGCTGCCACGCATGCTGGGCATGATCAGTTAGACGACAGGCTGGGTGCTTCGCTTGCGAGCCCGGTCGGCGATTGCCGATCGGGCTTTTTTGGTTTGGCGTCCGGCGAAGACTGACTTTTGTGCGATAAAATACGCAATTATCTGTTTTCCTTACCAAACTGCTTCAGAAAAGAAAGGTTTAACGAATGGCAATCGAGCGCACCCTGTCGATCATCAAACCCGATGCTGTGGCCAAGAATGTAATCGGCCAGATCTATTCCCGTTTTGAAAACGCCGGGCTGAAGATTGTCGCCTCGCGCATGGCCTGGCTGTCCGAGCGCGAAGCCGGCGGTTTCTACGCGGTTCACAAAGAGCGCCCGTTTTTCAAGGACCTCGTCCAATTCATGACCTCCGGACCGGTCATGATTCAGGTGCTGGAAGGCGAGAATGCCATCGCCCGGAACCGCGAACTGATGGGGGCGACCGATCCGAAGAAAGCCGAGAAGGGCACCATCCGCGCCGATTTTGCCGAGAGCATCGACGCCAATGCCGTACATGGATCCGACGGCGCCGATACCGCCAAGGTCGAAGTCGCCTATTTCTTCCCGGAACTCAACGTCTACGCCGGCCGCTGATCGCCGAATGGTCAATCTGCTCGATTTCGACGTCGAGGGCCTGGCTGCCTGGTTCGCGCAACTGAACGAGAAGCCGTTCCGCGCGCGCCAGGTGCTGCGCTGGATGCATCGCGCCGGCTGCGATGATTTCGCGCAGATGACCGACGTGGCGAAATCCCTGCGTGCCAAATTGACCGAGATTGCCGAGATTCGCGGTCCGCGGCCGATGCGCGACACGACCGCCGCCGACGGCACGCGCAAGTGGCTGCTGGGCGTCGATAACGGGAAAAACGAGGACAACGCCGTCGAGGCGGTGTTCATCCCCGAGGCCCATCGAGGCACGCTGTGCGTGTCCACGCAAGTGGGCTGCGCGCTCGATTGCGCGTTCTGCTCTACTGGAAAACAGGGCTTCAATCGCAACCTGACGACCGCCGAAATCATCGGCCAGCTCTGGTACGCCAATCGTGCGCTCGGCGCGGTCAAGGTGCCAGGCGCGCCGGACGAAGGCGAGCGCGTGATCAGCAATGTCGTGCTGATGGGCATGGGCGAACCGTTGGCCAACTTCGATGCCGTCGTGTCGGCGCTGCGCCTGATGCTCGATGACCACGGCTACGGCCTGTCCAGGCGGCGCGTTACCGTGTCGACGGCGGGCATCGTGCCAGCCATGGATCGCTTGCGCGAAACCGTGCCGGTGGCGCTGGCCGTGTCGCTGCACGCTCCGGACGACGCATTGCGCGACCGGCTGGTGCCGCTGAACAAAAAATACCCGCTCAAAGACCTGATGGCGGCCTGCCGCCGCTACCTGGAAAACGCCCCGCGCGACTTCATCACCTTCGAGTACGTGATGCTTGCCGGCATCAACGACAGCGATGCCCATGCCCATGCCCTGCTGCGGCTGGTCCGGGACGTGCCGAGCAAGTTCAACCTGATTCCTTTCAATCCTTTCCCGGGTTCCGGTTTCCATCGGTCGCGGCCGGAACGGGTGAGGCGCTTCCAGGAGCTTCTTCTCGATGCCGGGCGGATCGCAACGGTTCGCAAGACGCGCGGCGACGATATCGATGCCGCCTGCGGTCAGCTGGCCGGGCAAGTGCGGGACAGATCGCGGCGTGTGGTGGTGATGCCTCCCGAGTCTTCCCGACGACCGGCGGGAGCGGCGATATCGTGAAAAAGCCGTTCGTTCTGATGCTGGCCGGGGTGGCGATCCTCGCGGGCTGCGCGGGGTCGCCGCCCAATATGGAAAGTTCGCCGACGCCGGTGTCGCAGCAGACGGCGGTCGGCGATGCCCGGCTGCGAGCCAAGGCGCATGCCGATCTCGGCATGGTCTATCTACGCGAAGGCCGCCTCAGCGTGGCGCTCGACGAAGCGAGACTGGCGATCGAATCGGATACCAGCTATCCGCTCGGCTATAACCTGCTTGGCCTGGTGCGCATGTACCTCAAGGAAGACAAGGCCGCCGAGGAGAATTTCGCGCGCGCCCTGCGCCTGGCGCCGTCGGACCCCGAGATCAACAATAATTTCGGTTGGTTCCTCTGCCAGAGCGGGCGCGAGCAGCAGTCGTTCAGCTATTTCGAGACGGCGAGCCGCAGCCAGTTGTATTCGGCCCCGACCAAGCCGCTGACCAATGCCGGAATTTGTTCGCTCTCGATCAAGGATGACAAGGGCGCCGAGGAATACCTGTTGCGGGCATTGCGCGTCGACCCGACGAACAGCGATGCCCAGTTTCTGCTGGCCGACATTTGCTATCGCACCGGCCGCTTGTCGCAGGCCAAGAACCGCCTCGCCGACGTTCACAGGATGACCGAACCCACCGCTCAGACAACCTGGCTGAGCCTGCGCATCGAGCGCAAGCTGGGGGACCGCGAAGAGGAAATGCGCCAGGCCAGCCAGCTCAGGCGCAAGTTTCAGGAATCCCGGGAGTATCAACTCCTGATGCAAGGCAATTACGAGTGACCGAAGCGCAAGAGCCGGCCAATCCGGGCATCGACGTTGTGTCTGCTGATGATGTCTCGCCTCCTGTTGGCGAGAGCATCGGTGCGGTGCTCGCCAAGGCGCGTGCAGCGCGCGGCCTGGGCATCCAGGACGTCGTTCAGACGCTCAAATTCAATCCGCGCCAGATCGAGTTGCTGGAAGCGGACGATATCGAGGCGCTGCCCGGCGCCATGTTTGTCCGCGGCATGATTCGCAGTTACGCCCGTTTTCTCAAGATCGACCCCGAGCCTTTGCTGACGCAGCTGGCCAGCCGGGTGCCGACTCCCGTGCCCGAAGTCAGGCCGCCCGACAACATGGGCAACGCCATGCCCAACGCCGGCGTGCGGCAGATACCGATGCTCGTGGTGCTGGCGGTGTTGCTGCTGGTGTTTGCGGCGACGCTGGTGGCCTGGCATTTCTTCGGCGGTGACCGCCGGGTTGGCGAACAGATGCTGGGCATGGGCGCAAGAAGCGAAGCGTGGAGCGGCGGTGCCGCTGCCGAGGCGACCCCTTCCGCCGCCGTCGCGCCAGACACGCCGGCGGCGCCAGCCATCGAGCCGTCCAAGGCTGCGATACCGCCTGCCGCCGTTCCAGCGGGTCCGGCCGGGCGGCAATTGGCCTTCGATTTCCTGGGGACGAGTTGGGTCGAAGTCACGGACGCCACCGGACAGATCATATTCACCGGCCAGTACGGACCCGGTATCCGACAGGTGGTGGCCGGATCGCCGCCGTTCCAGATCGTCATCGGCAATGCCACCGCCGTGGAATTGCGCTACGACGATGCCGGCGTCGACCTCAGGCCGCATACGCGCGCCGAGGTGGCGCGACTGACTTTGGAATGATGGCGACTTCGAGCGCTTTGCCCGGCGATCGAACCGTCCGGCGCGTCACGCGCCGCGTCAAGGTCGGTGGCGTCGCCCTCGGCGGCGGCGCGCCGGTGGTCATCCAGTCGATGACCAATACCGATACCGTCGACGTCATCGGCACCGCCGTGCAGGTGGCGGAACTCGCGCGCGCCGGTTCCGAGATCGTCCGCATCACCGTCAATACGCGCGAGGCGGCCGCGGCCGTTCCCGAGATCCGCGATCGTCTGTTGGCCATGGGACTGGACGTGCCGCTGGTGGGCGATTTCCATTTCAACGGCCACAAGCTGCTCGCTGAAGTGCCGGCCTGCGCCGAGGCGCTGGCCAAGCTGCGGATCAACCCCGGCAATGTCGGCAAGGGCGCCAAGCGGGATGAACAGTTTGCGCAACTCATCGAGATCGCCTGCCGGCACGGGAAGCCCGTGCGCATTGGGGTCAACTGGGGCAGCCTGGACCAGCAACTGCTCGCTCGCGTCATGGACAAAAACCGGCAGCGGGTCGAGCCGCTCGATGCAACGGGCCTCATGCGCGAGGCGATGGTCGCCTCGGCGCTCGAATCGGCCGCCAAGGCGGAAGAGATCGGCCTGCCCGGCGACATGATCGTACTGTCCTGCAAGGTCTCGGGCGTGCAGGACCTGATCGCCATCTACCGCGACCTGGCCCGGCGCTGCGACTATCCGCTGCACCTTGGCCTGACCGAGGCCGGCATGGGCAGCAAGGGCATCGTCGCCTCGACGGCGGCGCTGGCCGTGCTGCTGCAGGAAGGCATCGGCGACACCATCCGCGTTTCGCTCACCCCGGAGCCCGGGGGCCAGCGCACCCGCGAAGTGGTGGTGGCGCAGGAAATCCTCCAGACCATGGGCCTGCGCGCCTATGTGCCGATGGTGGCTGCCTGCCCGGGTTGCGGCCGAACCACCAGCACCGTTTTTCAGGAACTGGCGCAGGACATCCAGAACTACGTTCGCGAGCGCATGCCCGCCTGGCGGTCGCAACGGCAGGGCGTCGAGAACATGACGCTGGCGGTCATGGGCTGCGTGGTCAACGGCCCCGGCGAGAGCAAGCACGCCAGCATCGGCATTTCCCTGCCTGGAACCGGCGAGGAGCCGGTGGCGCCGGTCTACGAAGACGGCGAGCGGACATCGACCTTGCGCGGCGACAATATCGCCGCCGAATTCAGACAAATCATCGAAAACTACGTGGCGCGCAAGTACGCGCCGCAAAACGTGGCCCCCCCGCGCGCAACCCCGGTTCGCTGTCTCCCCCAGGGGAGCGCACATCTTCTCGGGGCGGCCCAGCGAAGGCATGAGAACATGAGTCAGACATTGCAAGCGATTCGCGGGATGAACGACATCCTGCCCGACGAAGCCGAACTCTGGGAACAGTTCGAGGAACTGGTGCGCGACTGGCTCCAGGTTTACGGCTATCGTCCCATGCGCATGCCGCTGGTCGAGCCCACGCCGCTTTTCGCCCGCGCCATCGGCGAAGTCACCGATATCGTCGAAAAGGAAATGTACTCCTTCACCGACAGCCTCAATGGCGAGCAACTGACCTTGAGGCCGGAGGGCACCGCGTCCTGTGTGCGTGCCGTGCTTCAGCACAATCTGCTGTACGACGGCCCGCGTCGCCTTTGGTACATGGGGCCGATGTTTCGCCACGAGCGGCCGCAGAAAGGCCGTTATCGCCAGTTTCACCAGGTCGGCGTCGAGGCGCTGGGCTATGCCGGTCCCGACATCGATGCCGAGCAGATTCTCATGGGCGCGAGGCTTTGGGGCGATCTTGGCCTCACCGGCATCGAGCTCGAGATCAACTCGCTCGGTCAACCGGACGAGCGCGCCCGACATCGCGCCGATCTGATCGCCTATCTCGAGCGGCATCGCGACCGGCTCGACGCCGACGGCCAGCGCCGCCTGCACACCAATCCACTGCGCATTCTCGATACCAAGAACCCGGCCATGCAGGAACTGGTCGATGGCGCGCCAAGGCTGACGGCCTACCTTGGCGACGCATCGCTGAAGCACTTCGAGGGCGTCCAGACCCTGCTCAAGGATGCCGGCCTGCCGTATCGCATCAACCCGCGCCTGGTGCGCGGACTGGACTATTACAATCTCACCGTGTTCGAATGGGTGACCGATCAACTGGGCGCGCAGGGCACGGTTTGCGCCGGCGGGCGTTACGATGGCCTGATCGCGCAGCTTGGCGGCAAGCCGGCGCCGGCCTGCGGATTCGCCATGGGCGTCGAACGCCTCCTGGCGCTCTGGACGGATCAGGGCAACCGCCACGAGCATCCGGTCCCGGACATCTATGTCGTGCATCAGGGCGAGCAGGCCGGCCGGCACGCGTTCCGGGTGGCGGAGCATCTGCGCGACGTCGGCTTTGTCGTGCATCTGCACTGCGGCACGGGCGGCTTCAAGGCGCAGATGAAGAAGGCCGATGCGTCGGGGGCGACGATTGCGGTGATCATCGGCGACGACGAGGCCCAGGCCAACGAGGCAACGATCAAGGCCTTGCGCGAGGACACCGGGCAAAGGCGCGTCGCCGTCGAGCGCTTGGCCGAAACGGCCAGCGAGTGGATACTCGGCAACGAATGTGAATAGGAACGGGAACAGGAAGACTAGCGATGGCAACCTACGATCTTGAAGAGCAGGAACAACTCGATTCGCTGAAGACCTGGTGGAAGATGCACGGCAACCTGGTCACCACCGTCGTGACGGTGGCCGCGCTCGCCGTGCTCGCCTGGCAGGGCTGGAACTGGTGGCAGCGCACCCAGGCCGCCCAGGCATCCGCGCTGTTCGGGGGGGTGCAGTCGGCCGTTGCCCA
The DNA here is from genome assembly GCA_019136545.1 of Betaproteobacteria bacterium. Lineage (GTDB taxonomy): Bacteria > Pseudomonadota > Gammaproteobacteria > Burkholderiales > Rhodocyclaceae > Fen-999. The sequence continues at coordinate 18,502 of JAGVUA010000137.1, read as the reverse complement.
GAACGACGCCAAGCGCGCCCGGGAAATGGCCGGCGAACTGATCGACAAGTTCTCCGGGACCGCCTACGCCGGCCTGGCGGCCTTGTTGTCCGCCAAGGCCCAGCTCGAGGGCGGCGATATCAAGTCGGCGCGCGCGCAACTGGCCTGGGCCGCTGACAACGCCAAGGACGACGGGATCCGCGATCTTGCCCGGCTCCGTCTGGCCACGGTCATGCTGGACGACAAGGCTTACGACGAGGCGCTCGCCAAGATCGCCGCCGAGCCGGCGCCTTCCCTGGCGCCGCGGTTCAACGACCTGCGCGGCGACATCCTGATGGCGCAAGACAAGCGTGCGGAAGCCAAGGCGGCTTACGAGAAGGCGCTGGCCGGGCTCGATGGACTCATCAAGGAGGGCGGCGCCGAAGCGCGCGCGCGCGGCGCGTATCGCGACACGCTGCAGATCAAGCTGGATTCCCTGGGCGGCGCCGAGACCAAGGGAGACGGCCAGTGAAACGCCGGCTCTGCGTGATCGCCATCGCCGCCGTCAGCGTGTTCGCCGCCGGCTGTTCGACGATGGACAAACTGAATCCTTTCAAAACCGAACCGAAGATCAAGCCGGCGGAACTGGTGCCGCTCCAGTCATCGGCGGACGTTCAGGTTCGCTGGCAGTCGAACATCGGCGAGACCGACGATTTCGTGCTGACCCCGGCGGTGGTGGGCGAGAGCGTCTATGTCGCCGGGCGCGACGGCAGCCTGGCCCGGCTCGACAACGGCCGTCAGACATGGCGCATCGCCACCGGCGAGAAGCTGGCGGGCGGCGTCGGCGCCGATCGTCGCCTCGTGGTGGTCGGGACGGAAAAGGGCCAGGTGATGGCGTTTGACGCGGAGTCCGGCAAGCCGCGCTGGACGGCGCGCGTCAGTTCGGAAGTGCTGGCCGCGCCGGTGGTCGGCGAAAATCTGGTCGCCGTGCGGTCGGTCGATGCGCGCATCGTCGGTCTCGATGTCGCCGATGGCAAGCGGCGCTGGGCTTATCAACGCGTCACGCCGGCGCTGACCTTGAGGTCCAACGTCGGCATGCTGATGGTCGATAACATGGTGCTGGCGGGTTTCCCGGGCGGCAAGCTGGTCGCCATCAACGGCAAGAACGGCGCCGCGACATGGGAAGCCACCGTCGCCGTGCCCAAGGGCGCGACGGAACTGGAGCGCGTTGCCGACATCACCAGCTTGCCCGTGGCGGACGAGCGCGAGGTCTGCGCCGCCGCCTATCAGGGCCGCGTCGCGTGCTTCGAATTGTCCACCGGCACCCAGGTCTGGGCGCGCGACATTTCGAGCAGCGCCGGGCTCGACATGGACAAGACTCGCGTCTATGTCAGCGACGACAAGGGCGCCGTCCAGGCCTTCGCCCGCGACAGCGGGGCCAGCCTGTGGAAGCAGGACAAACTGGCCAACCGGGGCTTGTCGCGGCCGATCGTGCTGGATCGGCGTGTCGCCGTGGCTGACTTTCAGGGATTCGTGCATTTTCTCAACGTCGAGGATGGCGCTTTCGTCGCCCGCGCGGCGACCGATGGCAGCGCCATTCGGGCCGAGCCGCAACGGCTGGCCGGCGGGCTCGTGGTGCAGACGCGCAAGGGCGGTGTCGTCGCGCTGGGAGTCAAGTGAAGCCGACGCTGGTGCTGGTCGGCCGACCCAATGTCGGCAAGAGCACGCTGTTCAATCGGCTGACGCGCACGCGCGACGCCCTCGTGGCCGATCTGCCCGGGCTGACGCGGGATCGTCACTACGGCCATGGCAGGCTGGGCGACAAGCCTTTTCTGGTAGTCGATACCGGCGGCTTCGAGCCGCTGGCAAAGTCGGGCATCGTGCATGAAATGGCGCGTCAGGCCGAAGCGGCGATCGCCGAGGGCGACGTCATTCTGTTCATGGTCGACGCGCGCACCGGCCTGGCGCCCCAGGACAAGGAGATCGCCCATCTGCTGAGGCGCGCCGGCCGGCCGGTGCATCTGGTGGTCAACAAGGCCGAAGGCATGGCGCGTGCCGTGGTCGGCGCGGAGTTCCACGAACTCGGCATGGGCGAGCCGCGCGTGATCTCCGGCGCGCACGGCGAGGGCGTGCGGGAGTTGCTCGACCTGGCGCTGGCGCCCTACGGCGCCGACGAGGACGGCGAATCGGCGCAGCCCGGCCAGGGGCCGCGCGTCGCGATTGTCGGGCGTCCCAACGTCGGCAAGAGCACGTTGATCAACGCGCTGCTGGGCGAAGAGCGCGTGATTGCTTTCGACATGCCCGGCACCACGCGCGACGCCATCGAGGTTCCTTTCGAAAGGAACGGCCGTTCCTATGCCCTGATCGATACCGCCGGCCTGCGTCGCAAGGGCCGCGTCTTCGAAGCCGTCGAAAAGTTCTCGGTGATCAAGACGCTGCAAGCGGTCGAGCAGGCCAACGTCGTCGTGCTGATGGTCGATGCCAGCCAGGACATTTCGGACCAGGATGCGCACATCGCCGGCTTCTGCATCGAGGCCGGCCGCGCGCTGGTGCTGGCGGTCAACAAGTGGGATGCCATCGACGACTACCGTCGCGAGCGCATCAAGCAGGATGTCGCGCGCAAGCTGAATTTCCTCGACTTCGCCAAGCTGCACTGCATCTCGGCGCGGGAAGGCCAGGGCATCGTCGGCGTGTTGTCGTCGGTCGACCAGGCCTACGCGGCGGCGATGGTCAAGCTGCCGACGCCGCAACTGACTCGCGTGCTTCAAGCGGCCGTTCAGAAGCAGCAACCGCCGCGGCGCGGCAACGTGCGCCCAAAGCTGCGCTATGCCCACCAGGGCGGACAGAATCCACCGATCATCGTCATTCACGGCAACGCGCTCGACGCGGTGCCAGCCGCCTACACGCGCTATCTCGAAAAGACTTTCCTCGACGCTTTCCGCCTGCAGGGCACGCCGCTGCGCATCCAGTACAAGAGCTCGCACAATCCGTTTGCCGACAAGGAATGAGTCGCGGGACGCGGGTATCAGTTGGCATGCTGGAACAAAATCAAGTACATTAGCAACTCGATAATTGGAGCCGAGGGCCACCATGAGCAACAAAGGGCAGATGCTACAAGACCCGTTTCTGAATGCACTGCGCCGGGAGCATGTACCGGTGTCGATTTATCTCGTCAACGGCATCAAGCTGCAAGGCCAGGTCGAGTCGTTCGACCAGTACGTCGTGCTGCTGAAGAACACGGTGACCCAGATGGTGTACAAGCACGCCATTTCCACCGTGGTTCCGGCGCGCCCGGTCAATATCGCCCAGGAAAACGGCGGCGAGTGACTTCTGCGCATCCGGTGGGGCGGGCCCGTGTTTGACCGGCCCGCCACCGGCGAAAATGCCATTCTTGTCCAGCTTGATTTCGGCGAAGGCGACTTTGCCGAACGCTTGGAAGAATTCCAGCTATTGGTGACCAGTGCCGGGGCAAGACCCGTGGCGACCGTGTCCGGTCTCCGGCGGGCACCGGATCCCGCTACCTTCGCCGGCAAGGGCAAGGTGACGGAGATCGGCGATGTCGTTCGCCTGCATGACGCCGACCTGGTGATCTTCAATCACGAGCTGGCGCCCGGTCAGCAACGCAACCTCGAGCGCGCGCTGGAACGGCGGGTGATCGATCGCAGCAGCCTGATCCTGGACATTTTCGCGCTGCGCGCCCGCAGCCACGAAGGCAAGCTGCAGGTCGAACTCGCCCAGTTGCAACATCTCGCCACGAGGCTGGTGCGGGGATGGACCCACCTGGAACGGCAAAAAGGCGGCATCGGTCTGCGTGGACCGGGCGAGAAGCAGTTGGAAACCGACCGCCGGCTGCTGGGCAAGCGCGTCGCCGTCCTCAAGGATCGCCTCAAGCAGCTCGAGCGCCAGCGCACGGTTCGCCGGCGCGCCAGGGTGCGCGGCGAGGTGCTGGCGGTATCGCTGGTGGGCTATACCAATGCCGGCAAGAGCACCCTGTTCAACGCCTTGACCAAGGCGGGCGCCTATGCGGCGGACCAGCTGTTCGCCACGCTCGACACGACATCGAGGCGGGTGTTCATCGAAGGTGCCGGACAGATCGTGGTATCCGACACGGTGGGCTTCATCCGCGATCTGCCGCACGCCCTGGTGGCGGCCTTCCATGCCACGCTCGAGGAAACCGCGCAGGCCAACCTGCTGTTGCATGTGGTCGACTCCGCCAGTCCGGATCGCGACCAGCAGATCGAAGCCGTCGCCAGCGTGTTGGCCGAGATCGGCGCCGACCAGGTTCCGCAGCTGATGGTTTGGAACAAGATCGATCTCACGGGCGTGGCGCCGGGCGTCGAGAAGACCGACTGTGGTAATATCGCGCGCGTCCGCATCAGTGCGCGCGCTGGCGCCGGTCTCGACCTTCTGCGCGACGCCCTGGCCGAGGTGGCGCGCGGCCATGCGCAGCAAGCACGGCTGGCATCCGCCTAAATTGGCCCAATATTCGACGAAATATCCGAACCTCCCGAGAACCTCCCGAAAGATTTCATTGCGACGATGGTGACGACTCGAACATGATTGCAGGCATCCTCATGTCACTGAACGACCATGGCTGGGGCAACAATCCCGGCGGCGGCAAGAAGGGCGGCAATCAAGGGCCGCCCGATCTCGACGAATTGTGGCGCGACGTCAATCGCCGTCTGGCCGGATTGTTCGGGCGCAGAGGGCCGGGCAATGACGGCGACGGCGGTGGCGACGGCGGCGGTCGGCGCATGCCGAGCCTTTCGCCCCGCCAGTTCGGCGGCGGCATCGGCGTGCTGATCGGCCTGGTTGCCCTGGTGTGGCTGGCCAGCGGCTTCTACATCGTCGATGCCAGCCAGCGCGGCGTGGTGCTTCAATTCGGCAGCTATCGGGAGACCACCGATCCGGGCTTGCGCTGGCGCTTGCCCTGGCCGATCCAGAGCCATGAAACCGTCAATCTGACCGGCGTGCGCACCGTCGAGGTCGGTTATCGCGGCTCGGAAAAGAACAAGGTGCCCAAGGAAGCGCTGATGCTGACCGATGACGAAAACATCGTCAGCGTCCAGTTCGCCGTGCAGTATCTGCTCAAGGATGTCCAGGCCTACCTGTTCAAGAATCGGCATCCGGACGACGCCGTCATCCAGGCGGCGGAAACGGCGATCCGGGAAATCGTCGGCAAGAGCAAGATGGACTTCGTTCTGTACGAGGGGCGCGACGTCATCGCCGCCAGCACGCAGAAATTGATCCAGGAAATTCTCGATCGTTACCAGACCGGCATCCAGGTTCGCTCCGTCACCATGCAGAGCACGCAGCCGCCCGAGCAGGTGCAGGCGGCCTTCGACGATGCCGTCAAGGCGGGCCAGGATCGCGAACGGCAGAAGAACGAGGGGCAGGCCTACGCCAACGACGTGATTCCGCGCGCCCGAGGCGCCGCGTCGCGCCTGCAGGAGGAAGCCGAAGGCTATCGCGCGCGCATGATCGCCACCGCCGAGGGCGATGCTTCGCGCTTCAAGCAGGTGCTGGCCGAGTACACCAAGGCGCCGGAAGTCACCCGGCAGCGGCTCTACCTCGAGACCGTGCAGCAGGTCTATGCCAACACCAGCAAGGTCATGATCGATGCCAAGGGTGCCGGCAACCTGCTGTATCTGCCGCTCGACAAGCTGATGCAATCGACGGCCGCGCAGGCTGCGGCGGCCGTCGAGACCCCGGCGACGCCGACGTCGGCCGGCGCGTCGGTGTCCACCGAGGTACCGCCCCAGTTGGAAAAGGCGCCCGGCGTCGAACGGGGCGGTCGCTACCTGTCGCGCGAGCGAGGGGAGCGCTGAGATGAGTGCCGCCATGCCAGTCAATCGTTTGCCGTTCGTGGGTGCCTTGGTCGCGGGCCTGCTGATCCTGCTCGCCACCAGCCTGTTCACCGTCGACCAGCGCCAGTACGCCATCGTCTTTCAGCTGGGCGAAGTGAAGGAAGTGATCCGCGAGCCCGGATTGTCGTTCAAATGGCCGATGATCCAGAACGTGCGTTTCTTCGACAAACGCATCCTGACGCTGGATTCGGCCGAGCCCGAGCGCTTTCTGACTGCCGAGAAAAAGCCTGTCCTGGTCGATTCCTTCGTCAAGTGGCGCATCCACGACGTCAAGCTCTACTACATCTCGGTCGGCGGCGACGAGACGGTGGCCAAGACGCGCCTGGCACAGACGGTCAATTCCGGGCTGCGCGAGGAGTTCGGCAAGCGCACGGTGCACGACGTGGTATCGGGCGCGCGCGACAAGATCGTTGCCGATGTGCAGAAGAAGGCCGATGCCGACATGCGCGAGATGGGCGTCGAGATCATCGACGTCCGCCTGAAGCGGGTCGATTTGCCGGCGGAAGTTTCCGAAGCGGTCTATCGCCGCATGGAAACCGAGCGCAAGCGCGTCGCCAATGAGTTGCGCTCCCAGGGCGCCGCCGAGGCCGAGAAGATCAAGGCCGACGCGGACAGGCAGCGGGAGGTGATCGTCGCCGAAGCCTACCGGGACGCGCAGAAGATCAAGGGCGAGGGCGATGCCAAGGCTGCCGCCATCTACGGCCTGGCTTTCGGTCAGAACCCCGAGTTCTACGCCTTCTATCGCAGCCTCGAGGCCTATCGCAACTCGTTCCGGAACAAGCACGACCTGATGGTGGTCGAACCCAATTCCGAGTTCTTCAAGTACTTGAAGAGCGCCGGGCGCGGCGGCGACGCCAAGAAGTAAGGTTCGGGGCCGATGACGTCGTCGTTGTTGCTGGCGTTCGCCCTCATGCTGGTCATCGAAGGACTGCTGCCGTTCATCGCGCCGCGCGTGTGGCGCGATACCTTCCGGCGCGTCACCGAGATGAACGATGGCCAGATCCGCTTCATCGGCCTGACGTCCATCGTGATCGGCCTGGTGGTCATGGCGGTGTTCCAGCCATGAGACCCTGGCTGCTGCCGGAAGGCATCGAGGATTTGCTGCCCGACGAAGCGGGCGCGCTGGAGCGCTTGCGCCGTCGGCTGCTCGACGAATTCGCCCGCAACGGCTACCAGTTGGTCGCGCCGCCCTTACTCGAGTATGTCGAATCGCTGTTCACCGGCAGCGGTCACGATCTCGATCCAAGGACTTTCAAGCTGGTCGACCAGCTTTCGGGGCGGACGATGGGGGTTCGCGCCGACATCACGCCGCAGGTGGCGCGCATCGATGCGCACTTGCTCAATCGCGCAGGCGTGACGCGCCTGTGTTATTGCGGCAGCGTTCTGCATACCTTGCCGGCCGGTCTGCTGGTCTCGCGCGAGCCGGTGCAGATCGGCGTGGAGCTGTATGGCCATGCCGGCCCCGAAGCCGACAGCGAAGTCATCCGCCTGCTGGCGCGCGCACTGGCGCTCGCGGAAATTTCCGCCCCGCGCGTCGACCTCGGTCACGTCGGCATCTTCCGCGCGCTGATGGCCGAGGCCGACCTCGCGGACGATGCCGAACAGGAGGTGTTTGCCGCCCTGCAGGCCAAGGACGTCCCGACGCTGCGATCGCTGGTTGCGTCGATGCCGGCGCCGGCGCGCAGCGGACTGCTCGTCCTGCCCGAACTGTATGGCGGCCCCGAAGTGCTCGACGAGGCCGCGCGCCGCTTGCCGCCCCTTGGCGACATCGTCGCCGCGATCGCCAATCTGCGCCGGCTGGCCGTCGATCTCGCCGACCTGCCCATCGGCTTCGACCTGGCCGACCTGCGCGGTTACCACTATCACAACGGCGTCGTTTTCGCCGCCTATTGCGACGGCGCGCCGGGCGCAGTGGCGCTGGGCGGCCGCTACGACAATGTCGGGGAATGCTTTGGCCGCGCGCGGGCGGCCACCGGTTTTTCGATGGACCTGCGCGAACTGGTCAAGCTGTCGCCGCGTTCGGCTTCGCCGGGTGCCATTCTCGCGCCTTGGCCCGAAGACAAAGAAGTGCACGAGGAAGTCGAACGTTTGCGCTGCCGTGGGGAGACGGTCGTGCTGGCATTGCCAGGCCATGAGGGCCGCTGGCGGGAGGCGGGTTGCGACCGGAAACTGACGCGTCGCGGCGCCGAGTGGATCATCGAAAACCTGAAGGAAGAGTGAAATGGCCAAGAACGTCGTAGTCGTGGGCACCCAATGGGGCGACGAAGGCAAGGGCAAGATCGTCGACTGGCTCACCGATCACGCGCAGGCAGTGGTGCGCTATCAGGGTGGCCACAACGCCGGCCACACGTTGGTCATCGGCGGCCACAAGACCGTGCTGCATCTGGTGCCCTCCGGCATCCTGCGCGAAGGCGTCACCTGCTACATCGGCAACGGCGTCGTGCTGTCGCCCGACGCCTTGGTCAAGGAACTCGACGAACTGAAGGCCGTCGGCGTCGACGCCGACGCGCGCCTGCGCATCTCCGAGGCTTGTCCGCTGATCCTGCCCTACCACCAGGCGCTCGACATTGCCCGCGAGGCGGCCAAGGGCAGCAAGAAGATCGGCACTACCGGCCGCGGCATCGGCCCGGCCTACGAGGACAAGGTGGCGCGGCGCGGCCTGCGCGTGCAGGATTTGCTGCGGCCGAAGCGCTTCGCCGAGAAACTCGGCGAAGTGCTCGAGTACCACAACTTCGTGCTGAAGAATTTCCTCGGCGCGCAAGCCGTCGATTTCCAGAAGTCGCTCGACGGCGCCATGGCGCTGGCGCCGCGCCTGACCCGGATGATCGCCGACGTGCCGCGCTCGCTGTACGAGGCGCACAAGAACGGCGCCAACATCCTGTTCGAAGGCGCGCAGGGCACGTTGCTCGACATCGATCACGGCACCTATCCCTACGTCACCTCGTCGAACTGCATCGCCGGCGGCGCCTCCACCGGCGCCGGCATCGGTCCCGGCATGCTGCACTATGTGCTCGGCATCACCAAGGCCTACACCACGCGCGTCGGCTCCGGCCCGTTCCCGACCGAGCTCTACGACGCCGTCGAGAAGCAGGACCCGGTCGGCAAGCACATGGCCACCAAGGGCCACGAATTCGGCGCCACTACCGGCCGCGCGCGCCGCTGCGGCTGGTTCGACGCCGCCGCGCTCAAGCGCGCCATCCAGATCAACGGCGTTTCCGGCCTGTGCGTGATGAAGCTCGACGTGCTCGACGGCATCGAGGAGATGAAGCTGTGCACCGGCTACAAGCTCGACGGCCAGTTCACCGACATCCTGCCGGTCGGCGCCGACGATCTCGAGCGCTGCGAGCCGGTGTACGAGTCGATGCCGGGCTGGACCGAAAGCACGGTCGGCGTGAAGAGCTTCGAGGGCTTGCCGAAGGCCGCGCAGAACTACATCAAGCGCATGGAAACCTTGTGCGGCGTGCCGGTGGACATGATCTCGACGGGGCCTGACCGCGAAGAGACCATCGTCCTGCGTCACCCGTTCAAGTAGTCCGACGCCAAATCGGGGCGTCTGCGGTGTTGGCTTCCGCGCTCGCGCCTTGCCTACCAAGCGAGGTATGTCTCGTCGCTCGCTTGTCGCCGCCGAGCAGCCATCCCCGATGTGGCGTCGGGGCGCGCCGTGGCTGCGCGGCGTACTGCGGGGGCTGACTTTCAGCGGTTCTTGAAGACCGGCTTGCGCTTTTCGACGAAAGCCGCCATGCCTTCCTTCTGGTCTTCCAGCGCGAAGGCGGCGTGGAAGGCGCGCCGCTCGAACAGCAGGCCTTCGGCGAGCGAGGCCTCGAAGGCGCGATTGACGGATTCCTTGATCATCATCACCACCGGCTGCGAATAGCCGGCGATGGTTTCGGCCGCCGCCAGCGTCTCCTCGAGCAGTTGGTCGGCCGGCATCACGCGCGCCACCAGGCCGGCGCGCTCCGCTTCGGCGGCATCCATCATGCGCGCCGTCAGGCATAGGTCCATCGCCTTGGCCTTGCCCACCGCGCGCGGCAGGCGTTGCGTACCGCCGGCGCCGGGCAGCACGCCGAGCTTGATTTCCGGCTGCCCGAACTTGGCCGTGTCGGCGGCAAAGATCATGTCGCAGCTCATCGCCAGTTCGCAGCCGCCGCCGAGCGCGAAACCGGCCACCGCCGCGATGATCGGCTTGCGGCAGGTCTTGACGCGTTCCCAGTTGCGCGTGATGTAGTCGGGCTTGTAGACATCCATGTAGTGCCAGTCTTTCATCGCCGTGATGTCGGCGCCGGCGGCGAAGGCCTTCGGCGAGCCGGTGATGACGATGCAGCCGATGGCCTCGTCCGCTTCGAAGGCGCTCAGCGCCGCGCCGAGTTCGTCCACCAGGGCGTCGCACAAGGCATTGAGCTGCTGCGGGCGGTTGAGGGTGATCAGGCCGACCTTGCCGCGCGTTTCGGCGAGAATGAATTCATAAGACATGGGCTGCTCCGTGTTCAATCGAGTACGTGTGAAACCAGGCCGTCGGCCAGCTTGGGCTCGAACCAGGTCGACTTGGGCGGCATGACCTGGCCGGCGTCGGCCACCGCCATCAGGTCCTTGAGGCTGGTCGGGTGCATGGCGAATGCCGCCGCCATTGCTCCGCTGTCGACGCGTCTTTCGAGTTCGCCGAGTCCGCGGATGCCGCCGACGAAGTCGATGCGCTTGTCGCGCCGCAGGTCGGTGATGCCGAGCACCGGGCCGAGCACGTGATCGGAAAGCAGGCTGACGTCGAGCCGGGCCACGGGATCGCTGACGAACAACTGCGGATCGATGCTGAGCCGGTACCAGCGGCCGGGCAGGTAGAGGCCGACTTCGCCCGGGCACGCGGGCTTCACCTGGCCGTCGGCCGGCGTCACCGCGTAGGCCTTGGCGATCTTCGCCAGGAATTCGTCGGCGCTCAGGCCGTTGAGATCCCTGACCACGCGGTTGTAGTCCATGATTTTCATCTGGTGGTGAGGAAAGATCACCGACAGAAAGTAGTCGCTGGACTGTTCGGCGCCCGACTGGCCCGTCGCGCGCTTGGCGGCGGCGACGCGCGAGGCGGCGGCGGAGCGGTGGTGGCCATCGGCGATGTAGAGCGCCGGCATGGCTTCGAAGGCGGCGGAGATTTCGGCGATGAGCGCGGCGTCGCTGACGACCCAGATCGTGTGGCGGATGCCGTCGTCGGCCGTCACCCGCGCCGCCGGCTCGCCGCCGCTGACTTTGGCGAGCAGCGCGTCGGCCGCCGCCGAGGCGGGATAGGCGAGCAGCACGGGGCCGGTCTGGGCGTTCAGCGCCTCGATCTGGCGGACGCGGTCGTCTTCCTTGTCGGGCCGGGTGAATTCGTGCTTCTTGATGCGGCCGGCGTCGTAGGCCGCCACCGAGGCTGCGGCGACGAAGCCGGTCTGGCTGTGCGATCCCATCTCCAGCCGATAGGCGTAGTACGACGGCTGACTATCGCGCTGCAGGATGCCGGCGGCCAGCATCTTGTTCAGGTTGTCCACCGCCTTGGCATATACGGCCGGGGCATAAGGATCGGTAGCGGGCGGCAGATCGATCTCGGGCTTGGAAATGTGCAGAAACGACCAGGGCTTGCCGGCGGCCCGCGCCCTGGCTTCGTCGGTGGATAGCACGTCGTAGGGAGGCGCCGCGACATCGGCGGCGCGGGCGGCGATCGGCCTCAGGGCGCGGAACGGTTGGATGAGCGGCATGGCGATTCCTAGCGGCAGCGTTGGGGAAGCAGATCGCGCAGGGCCGCACGGGCCTCGCGGATCATCTGTTCGGTGGTGGGCCAGTCGACGCAGGCGTCGGTGATCGACCGACCGTATTTCAGTTGGGCATGGTCGTCGGGTATCGGCTGGTTGCCTGCCTCGATGAAGCTCTCGATCATCAGGCCGACGATCGAGCGGTTGCCGACGCGAATCTGGTTGACGCAGTCGTGCATCACCAGCGGCTGCAGCTCCGGCTTTTTGTAGCTGTTGGCATGCGAGCAATCGACGACGACGTTTTCGGGCAGCTTGGCCTTGGCCAGCGCCTGCTCGGCCATGGCCACGCTCACGGTGTCGTAGTTCGGCCGGTCGCCACCGCCGCGCAACACCAGGTGGCCGTAGCGATTGCCGCGGGTGCGGATGACGGCGGTGCGGCCGTCGCTGTTGATGCCAAGGAAACTGTGCGGCCGCGAGGCCGACAGGATGGCGTTGATGGCGGCATCGACCGAGCCGTCGGTGCCGTTCTTGAAGCCGACGGGCGTCGACAGGCCGGACGCCATTTCGCGGTGCGTTTGCGATTCGGCGGTGCGGGCGCCGATGGCGGTCCACGCCACCAGGTCGCCGAGATATTGCGGCGAAATCGGATCGAGCGCCTCGGTGCCGGCCGGCAGGCCGATTTCGTTCACCGCGAGCAGGAATTCACGGGCCTTCTGCATGCCTTCCTCGATGTGGAAGGAGTCGTCCAGACGCGGATCGTTGATATAGCCTTTCCAGCCGGTTGAGGTGCGCGGTTTCTCGAAATAGACGCGCATCACCAGGCAGAGCGTGTCGGCGACTTCGTCGGCGAGCGCCTTCAGGCGCCGGGCATAATCGATGCCGGCGACCGGATCGTGGATCGAGCACGGGCCGACGACGATGAACAAACGCGGATCGCGCCGGTCGAGGATCGCCTCGAGCGCCCGGCGCCCCGCCACCACTGACTTTTCCGCCGCCTCGGTGATCGGCACCCGGGCGTGGATTTCGCCGGGCGTGGGCATGTTGTCGAAAGCTTCGATGTTGAGATTTTCGGTCTGCTGCATGAACGGGGGCTCTGGCGGTTGCTCGAACCCATCATTGTATCTGCCCCGGCGTCCGGACTGGCACGGCACCGGCGAATCGCACGGGGCGTATAATCCCGCTTGCCGACATGGTCGCCGGTCACACATCATGAGCGCCACGACGTATTCCGCGCCGATTGCTTTGCTGCTGCGCCTCAACGGGTGGCGACTGAGGACCTTGATTACCGCGGTCACGGTGCTGGCGTCGGTACTGATCGTTTCGGTCATGAGCCTGCTGCTCCAGGGCAGAGTTACCGGCGATTACCTGCTGACGGGCTTGGTTACCGCTGCGATGGTCGCGCCGTTCAGTCTGGCCCTGCTCAACCAGTTGGTCGATCTTCTGGCGAAACAGCAAGAGGAACTGCTGGCGGGTAGGCTTGCCGAAACCGAACGTCACCTGAACCAGGTTCTGAGCGAGGGCGAGGCGCAGTTGCGCACGCTGATCGACACGATTCCGGATGCGATCCAGTTCAAGGATGGCGCGGGGCGCTGGCAAGTGGCCAACCAGATTTGCCTGCGGCTGTTCGGCGTCGAGTATGCCGCCTGGCGCGGGGCGACCGATGCCGAAATGGCGCTCGACAATCCGCGGCTCTCGGCCGTGCTGGCATCGTGCCGGGCCAGCGATGAAGCGGCCTGGCAGGCAGGCACCCCGCGCCGCCACGAGGAGTGGATTCCCGACGGGGAAGGCGGCCATATCCAGCTCGACGTCATCAAGGTGCCGCTGTTCGAACCGGACGGTCGCCGCAAGGCGCTGGTCGTAATCGGCCGCGACGTTACCGATCTCAGGCGTTCCGAAAGCGCCCTGGTCGAATCGCACGGCCTGTTGCGAGCCATCGTCGATACGGCGCCGATCCGGGTGTTCTGGAAAGACCGCCATTTGCGCTACCTCGGCTGCAATCCCGGTTTTGCCCGCGATGCCGGCAAATCGGGGCCGAAGGAGGTGATCGGCCGCGACGACTACCAGATGAGCTGGACCGAGCAGGCCGACTCCTACCGCGCCGACGATCGTTCGGTGATGGATTCCGGCATCGCCAAGCTGTCCTACGAAGAGACGCAAACCACGCCGGATGGCCGGAAAATATGGCTGCGTACGTCCAAGGTGCCGTTGCGCAACGAGGATGGCCAGACCATCGGCATCCTCGGCATCTACGACGACATTACCGATCGCAAGCAGGCCGAGGCCGAACTGGCGCAGCACCGCCAGCGCCTGGAGGAACTGGTGGCGCGTCGCACCGAGGAGTTGCTGGATACCGAGGCCCGGGCCAGTCTCATCCTCGATTCGAGCGCCGACGGCTTGTATGGCATCGATCGGCACGGCATCGTCACTTTCATGAATCCGGCGGCCGGCGCCATGCTCGGCCATGAACCCGGGCAGGTCATCGGCAAGGAAGCGCATGCCCTGTTTCACCACAGCCGGCCCGATGGCTCGCCGTATCCGGCCGATGCGTGCCCCAGTCATGGCCCCCTGCGCTCGGGCGAAGTGACGCGCGTGGACGACGAGGTGTATTGGCGAGCCGATGGCCGGCCTTTGCCGGTGATGTACGCCGTGCATCCCATGGTCAAGGAGGGCGAGGTGATCGGCGCAGTGATCAGCTTCGTTGACATGAGCGAGCAGCGCGCGGCGGCGCAGGCGCGGGACAAGGCGGTGCTGGCGGCGGAAACGCTGGCGCATTCGCGGCGCGAGTTCCTCGCCAATATGAGCCACGAGATCCGCACCCCGCTCAACGGCGTGCTCGGTTTCGCGCAGATCGGCCTCAAGAACTGTGGCGATGGCGAAAAGGCCCGGTATGCCTTCGACAAGATACTGGCCTCGGGCCATCTGCTGCTGGGCGTGATCAACGATATCCTCGACTTCTCGAAAATCGAGGCGGGCAAGCTCGATGTCGAGCGAACGGCGGTCGAGCTCGGTGAAGTGGTCCGGCAGGCCGTCGATATCGTCCGCGATCGCGCGCTGGCCAAGCACCTCGAACTGGAGGTGGCGCTCGATCCGAAACTGCCGGACGTCTGTCTCGGCGATCCGTTGCGCATCCGCCAGGTACTGGTCAATCTGCTGTCCAACGCGGTCAAGTTCACGGAGCGCGGCACCGTATCGTTGTCGGTCAGTCAGCGCGACGGCTGGCTGGTGTTTCAGGTCGCTGATACCGGCATCGGCATGCCCGCGGATCAGATCGACCGGCTGTTCAACCCCTTCCAGCAGGCCGACGGATCCTCCTCGCGCAGGTTTGGCGGAACGGGGCTTGGCTTGGCCGTCGGCAAGCGCCTGGCCGAGTTGATGGGCGGCGACATTCGCGTGGACAGCGTGGAAGGGGTGGGCAGCACCTTCGAATTCATCCTGCCGCTGTTGCCGGCCTGACCGGCGCGGATCATCTGGCGGGCATCAGCCGCCGGAACAGGTCTCTCACGGCGGCCACCCTGTCCTTGAGATGGACGGTCGGCTTGTTCCAGACCAGCTTGTCCGGGCCGGCGAGCTTGAAGGCGCGGTCGGACTGGACCAGCAGGATGATGTCGGCGGGATCGATCGGCGGGTTCGGGATCAGTTGCAGCTGGATGGACGACGGCCCGGCGTCGAGCTTGGCGATGCCGATGGCCTTGCCGGCCAGCCGCAGGCGGTGGGTTTCGAGCAAGGCCAGGGTCTGGGCCGGCAGTTCGCCGAAACGGTCGACCAGTTCCTCCTGCATGCCGCGCAGCTCCTCCTCGCTGTCGCAGTTGGCCAGCCGCTTGTACAGCGTCAGGCGTTCGTGCACGTCCGGACAGTAGTCGTTCGGCAGCAGCGCCGGCGCGCGCAAGTTGATCTCGGCGGTGACCGACAGCGGCGCGGTGAGATCGGGCATGGTTTTGCCCTCTTTCAGCGCCTTGACGGCGGCGTTGAGCATGTTGGTGTCGTGGATTTCGCCGCTCTGGTTTTCGCCGAGCACTTCGCCGGCGCCGCGGATCTCCAGGTCGTGCATGGCCAGAAAGAAGCCCGAGCCCAGTTCCTCCATCGACTGGATCGCTTCCAGGCGGCGCTGGGCCTGCGCGGTCGGCTTGGCCTCCTCATGCGTGAGCAGATAAGCGTAGGCCTGGTGGTGCGAGCGGCCGACTCGTCCGCGCAACTGGTGCAATTGCGCCAGACCGAACTTGTCGGCCCGGTTGATGACGATGGTGTTGGCGTGCGGATTATCGATGCCGGTTTCGATAATAGTCGAGCAAAGCAGCAGATTGTGTTTCTGCTGGGTGAATTCGCGCATCACCCGTTCCAGCTCCCGTTCGGGCAACTGACCGTGGCCGACGACGATACGGGCTTCCGGCAGCAATTTCTGAATCCGGGCGCGCATGTTCTCGATGGTGTCGACTTCGTTGTGCAGGAAATACACCTGGCCGCCGCGCTTGAATTCGCGCAGGCAGGCTTCGCGAATCAGGCCGTCCGACCACTTGCTGACGAAGGTCTTGATGGCGAGCCGCTTCTGGGGGGCGGTGGCGATCACCGAGAAATCGCGCAGCCCCTCCAGGGAGAGTCCCAGCGTGCGCGGAATCGGCGTCGCGGTCAGGGTCAGGACGTCCACTTCCGAGCGCAGCGCCTTCAGGGCCTCCTTCTGCCGCACGCCGAAGCGGTGCTCCTCGTCGATGATGACCAGGCCGAGTCGCGAGAAGTTCACGTCTTTCTGCAGCAGCCGGTGCGTGCCGATCAGGATGTCGATGCGGCCTTCGGCCAGGCCCTTGATCGCATCCGCCTGCTCGCGCGCGGAGCGAAAGCGCGACAGTTCGGCGACCTTGGCGGGCCAGGTCTGCTCGACCAGGGCAAAGCGGTCGGCAAAGTTCTGGTAATGCTGCTCGGCAAGCAAGGTGGTCGGACAGAGCACCGCCACCTGCTTGCCGACGGCCACGGCGACGAAAGCGGCGCGCAGCGCCACTTCGGTCTTGCCGAAGCCGACGTCGCCGCACACCAGCCGGTCCATCGGCTTGCCGGACTGCATGTCGCCGACCACGGCATCGATGGCCGCCAACTGGTCCGGCGTTTCCTCGAAGCCGAAACCGTCGGCGAACGCGTCCAGGTCGTGCTGGCTGAATTCGAAGCGATGGCCTTGCCGGGCGGCCCGCTGCGCATACAAATGAAGCAGTTCGGCCGCCGTGTCGCGCACCTGTTCAGCGGCTTTTTTCTTGGCTTTCTCCCACTGTCCCGAGCCCAACTGGTGCAGTTCCACGGCCTCCGGATCGGCGCCGCTGTAGCGGGAAATCACCTGCAACTGGGCGACCGGCACGTAAAGCGTGGCGCCCTCGGCGTATTCCAGGTGCAGGAACTCGGTGTCGCCGTCTCCGTAATCCAGGTGCGTCAGGCCGCGGTAGCGGCCGATGCCGTGCGACTCATGCACCACGGGGTCGCCGATACGCAGTTCGGACAGATCGCGCAGCCAACCCTCGAGATTGCTGCGGCGGGCGGCGTCGCGCCTGCCGCGCGGCCGGGCAGTGGCCGTATACAGTTCGTTCTCGGTGAGCAGGGCGATCGACGCATCCGGCAGCGTAAATCCACCCGACAGCGGCGCCACACCCAGCATGCAGCTTTCTTGGCTACTCAGGAAGGAGGCGAAGTCATCCGCAGAAGCCGGATGCAGATTATGTTCGGCGAGAAAGTCAGCCATGGTGGCACGCCGCCCCGGCGATTCCGCCAGCAGCAGCACGCGCCCGGGAAAGCCCGCCAGAAAAGTCTTGAGCGCCGCCAAGGGTTCCGCCGACTTGCGGTCCACCACCACGGCGGGCGCCTTCATGGCCGGATCGCTGGCCAACCCCAGGTGGTGGCGGGGGAAGGCCTGGCAACGGCTGAAAAACTCCTCGTCGGTGAGGAAAAGCAGGCGCGGCGGCAGCACCGGCCGCGAGCGGTCGCCATCGAGCATTCGGTGGCGTGCCTGGGTATCGTTCCAGAATTCGGCGAATGCCGCCGGCACGTCATGGTGGGTCAGCAGCAGGGCGTCCCTGGGCAGGTAGTCGAACAGGGAGGCCAAGCCGCTCTCCTGGTCGAAGAACAGCGGCAGGTAATACTCGATCCCCGCCGGCAGCGTGCCGTTGGAAACGTCCTTGTAGAGTCCGATGCGCGAGGCATCGCCTTCGAATGTTTCTCGAAACCGGCTTCTGAATTTATTTCGCCCTGGCTCGCCCAAGGGGAACTCGCGGGCGGGCAGCAGGCGAATTTCCGCGACCGGAAACAGCGTGCGTTGCGAATCGACGTCGAAGGTGCGCATCGTCTCGACCTCGTCGTCGAACAGCTCGATGCGATAGGGCAGTTGCGTACCCATGGGGAACAGGTCGATCAGTCCGCCGCGCACGCTGTATTCGCCGGCAGCCACCACCTGCGTCACGTGCTGGTAACCGGCCAGCGTCAACTGGCCACGCAGCTTCTCGATGTCGAGCTTGTCGCCCTTCTTGAGGAAAAAGGTGTGGCCGATCAAGTGACTGGGCGGCGCCATGCGCGCCAGCGCGGTGGCGGCGGCAACGATCAGCACGTCGCACTCGCCGCGGGTGACGGCATAGAGCGTCGCCAAGCGCTCGGAAATCAGGTCCTGGTGCGGCGAGAAGCTGTCGTAGGGCAGGGTCTCCCAGTCCGGCAGCAGGTGGCACCGCAGCGCCGGCGCGAACCAGGCAATTTCCTCTTGCAGGCGCTGTGCATCGAGCGGGCTGGCGGCTACCACCGCCAGCAGCTTGCCCGAACCCGCCAGTTCGGCGATGGCCAGCGCATCGGCGGAGCCGGCGAGCGGCGGCAGGTCGAGGCGGGTGCCGGGCTTCAACGAATGGCTGGGCAGCGGCAACAACGGCTGGGAATGCGGGACGGGCACGGGATTGGGATGTTGCATGGAGGGCGCAAATTATAGGCGTCCGGAAAAGTGAAAATTTG
>JAGVUA010000149.1 GCA_019136545.1 Betaproteobacteria bacterium | reverse complement strand
TCGGCCTCCACATCTACGCTGTCGGCGGCAATCCGCAGGCGGCGCGTCTGACCGGTATCAAGGTGTCGAGCATTCTGCTTTTCGTCTACTCGATCAACGGTCTGTTCGCAGGCATTGCCGGCGCCATGTCGGCTAGCCGTCTCTACGCCGCCAACGGTAACTGGGGTGTCGGTTACGAGCTCGATGCCATCGCGGCCGTGGTGCTCGGTGGTACCAGCCTCTCGGGTGGCGTCGGATCGATCTGGGGCACGGTGATCGGTGCGCTGATCATCGGCGTGATGAACAACGGATTGACCATCCTCGGGCTCTCGTCCTTCTGGCAGTACGTCGCCAAGGGCGCGGTGATCGTCGCCGCCGTGCTGCTCGACAAGTGGCGTCAGCAACAAAACGCCAACTGAGTCGGAAGCATCCGGGTTTGGTTCGTCAGCTCCTGCATTTCCCCTGCATGGTGTTCAGGCAACCGCCTCGTCCGCCCCCCGGGCGGGGCGGGTGGTCTGAAGCGAGCTGACCGCCGTTCACGGCGAATCACCTGGCCAACTGGGCGTCTGCGCCAAGGCTTCGACGCGGAAAATAAGTATCGGAACTTGTGCTCACCGGGCAAGGAGCGACAGCGGCTGTGTCGGTGCTTTGGTGTAAAGTGAAGCCCTGATTTTCGAGACGACTTCCATGTCCATTCCACCCACCCCTGACTTCAGTTCCCCCGACTTCCTGCGCCAGCACATTGGCTGGATCATGGACTTCTACAACGGCCGGGCCATCGATCCCAGCGGCGGCATGTACCACTTCTTCCTTGACGATGGCCGGGTCTACGACAAACGCACCCGGCATCTGGTCAGCGCCACCCGTTTCGTCATCACCCACGCCATGCTCTACGCCCTGACCGGCGAGACCCGCTATCAGGATGGCGTGCGTCACGCCACCGCCTTCCTGCGCGAGGCCTTCCGTGATCCAGAGACCGGTGGCTACGCCTGGCTGATCGACTGGCATGGGGGCAAGGCCACCGTGCTCGACGCTACCCGCCACTGCTACGGCATGGCCTTCGTCATGCTCGCCTACGCCCATGCCCTGAAGAGCGGGATTGGTGAAGCACGCGGCTGGCTGGCCGAAACCTTCGACCTGGCCGAGAAACACTTCTGGGAAGCCGGTGCCGGCCTCTACGCCGACGAAGCCAGCCCGGACTGGAAGCTCAGCAGCTACCGCGGCCAGAACGCCAATATGCACGCCTGCGAAGCCATGCTCACCGCCTTCGCCGCCACCGGCGAGCGCCGCTACATCGAACGCGCCGAGACCCTGGCTCAGTCCATTACCGTGCGTCAGGCTGGTCTCTCCAACAACTTGATCTGGGAACACTACAAACCCGACTGGACCATCGACTGGGACTACAACCGGCACGACAAGAGCAACATCTTCCGCCCCTGGGGTTACCAGCCGGGCCACCACACCGAATGGGCCAAGCTGCTGTTGCAACTTGATACCCATCTGCCGGCCGACTGGCACCTGCCGCGCGCCGAAGCCCTGTTCAAGGCTGGGGTCACCCCGGCCTGGGATGCTGAACATGGAGGGCTGCATTACGGCTTCGCTCCCGACGGCAGCATCTGTGACGGCGACAAGTACCACTGGGTCCAGGCGGAATCGATGGCTGCTGCCGCCTTGCTCGCCATCCGCACTGGCAAGGCCAAGTACTGGGCCTGGTACGAGCGGATCTGGACCTACTGCTGGCAGCACTTTGTCGATCACGAACAGGGGGCCTGGTTCCGCATCCTCGATGCGGCCAACTTCAATCACACCCGTGACAAGAGTCCGGCCGGCAAGGTCGACTACCACGACATCGGCGCCTGCTTCGATGTGTTGCGGGCGATGGGGGCCTTGAAGTAGGCGCTGGTGGCGAGAACCAAACCGCATTCAACACAGAGATCACAGAGACGCAGAGGACACAGAGAAAAACCAGAGCGAACCGTGAGAGAGAAAACAGCAGTCCGCCCTGTTCAATGGGGTGTGAAACAGGATCTTCTCTGTGCTCTCTGTGCCTCTGTGCCCTCTGTGTTGAAAGCGCTTCCAATTCTGAAGTTCAAGTTAACGGGAAAACAACAATGACCGCACTACCTCAATTCATCGCCTTCGGCGAAGCCCTGACCGACATGATCCGTCTGTCGCCCGATCAATGGAAAAGTGTCCCCGGCGGCTCGCCGTGGAATGTGGCGCAGGTGATGGCCAGCTTCGGCGCGTCCAGCGCTTTCGGCGGTGCCGTCAGCCAGGACTGCTTCGGTGAGGTGCTCTGGCAGGCGAGCGAGAAGGCCGGTCTCGACATGCGCTTCATGCAGCGCTACGACAAGTCGCCGCTGCTCGCCATCGTGCATCAGGCGCAGCCGCCCAAGTATTTCTTCGTCGGCGACGATTCCGCCGACCTGCATTTCGATGCCGAAGCCCTGCCGCAAGGCTGGGATGACGCCGTGCGCTGGGTGCACTTCGGCAGCATCAGCCTGGCCCGTCAGCCGCTTGCCAACCGTCTGGTTGCGCTGGCCGAGAAGCTCAAGGCCAAGGGCCTGCACATCAGCTACGACCCCAACTTCCGCGTCGTGATGGACGAGAAATACGATCCCATCCTGGCGCGCATGGTCGCTGTGGCCGATCTCATCAAGGTCTCCGAAGAAGACCTGCGCGGCCTCTTCCGTACCGAGGATGAAGACGGCTCGTTCGCCAAGATGCGCGCCATGAATCCCAAGGCCGCCTTCCTCTACACGCGGGGCGCCGAGGGCGCCGCGATGTACGTTGGCGATCAGGTCTGGCGCGCCACGCCGCCGACCATCAAGGTGGTCGACTCGGTCGGTGCCGGCGATACCAGTCTGGCCGGTCTGGTCCATAGCATGATGCTGCATCCGGAACGTGGCTGGGACGAGCACCTGCGCGCTTCGGTCGCTGCGGGGACGGGCGCCTGCCTCGCGGCTGGCGCGACGCCGCCGTCGGTAGAGACGCGGGCGCGTCTGGCCAAAGAGGTCGTCGTCGCGCGCGTTTGAGTCGGGGGCGGGCTTCGCGGGCTTAGGCCGTTCAGCCCAAAGGGGCTTCTTGTCGCTGCCCTGGAGGCCGCGTGGAATGGCGGTCTTGGCCAGTGCCGTGCTGCAAGGCGCGTCCCGCTTCGCTCCTGGAGTATGCCGGGCGGAGCGCGCCTTTCGACGGGCGTTCCAGAGGGGGCGTGCGATCAACACGCCCCGTTTGCTTTGCTGCGCTGCGCGGTTACAGTCCGCGTTTCTCCATCATCAGCGCCAGATCGACGAGGCGGTTCGAGAAGCCCCATTCGTTGTCATACCAGGCGAGGATCTTCACCAGCTTGCCGCCGATCACCAGGGTCGAGAGACCGTCGATGATCGAGGAGCGCGGGTCGCCCTGGTAGTCGCTGGAGACCAGCGGCTCGTCGCTGTAGCCCAGGATGCCTTGCAAGGGGCCGGATTCGGCGGCCTTGCGGAAGGCAGCGTTGATTTCCTCGGCCGTGGCTTCGCGCTTGAGCGTCACCGTCAGGTCGACAATCGAGACCACCGGCACCGGCACACGCAGCGAGTAGCCGGTCAGCTTGCCGTCGAGTTCCGGGATGACCTTGCCCAGCGCCTTCGCCGCGCCGCTGGAGTAGGGCACGATCGACAGGGCCGCGGCACGCGCGCCGCGCAGGTCCTTTTCCGGCTGGTCGTGCAGTACCTGGCTGTTGGTGTAGGCGTGCGTGGTGTTCATCAGGCCGTACTCGATGCCGAAATTCTGGTGCAGCACCAGCGCGGCGGGTGCGAGGCCGTTGGTCGTGCAGCTGCCATTGCTGACCACGGTGTGGCGCGCCGGATCGTACAGTTCGTGGTTGACGCCCATCACGATGGTCAGGTCGTCGTTCTTGCCCGGTGCCGAGATGATCACGCGCTTGGCGCCGCCCTGGGTAATGTGCACCTCGGCCTTGACCTTGTCGGTGAAGAAGCCGGTGGCTTCGATCACGATGTCTACGCCCACGCTCTTCCACGGGATGGCGCTGGGGTCGCGTTCCGAGAAGACGCGGATCGGGCGGCCGCCGACGTCAAGGCCCTGCTCCGTCGCCGCCACGGGCGCCGGCAGGGTGCCGAGCAGGGAGTCGTGCTTGAGCAGATGCGCCAGCGTCTTGCTGTCTGTCAGGTCGTTGATTGCTACGACCTGGAAATCGTCACGCCCCAACGCTGCGCGCAACACATTGCGTCCGATCCGTCCAAAACCGTTGATACCAACCTTGACCATCTTGAGCTCCTTCGTCGTTTGTCGTGCCCACAATATAGCCAGTGGGGAATTTGGCGTAAACGACAGAAAAAGATCAATTCAAGACAAGTCGGTGGGTTTCCCCCAAGTCAGGCCGGCACGCAGGCGCTGAAACGCTCGCGATACTCGCTGGGTGTGAGCTGCAACTTGCGTTCGAAGACGCGGCGCAGGTTGAGGCTGTTGATGAAGCCGGTGGCGGCGGCCACCCGGTCCAGCGCCTCGCGCCCCTGCTCCAGGCGCTGTCGGGCGGCTTCGAGGCGCACTTCCTCGACGTAGGTGGCGGGCGGTACGCCGGTCTCGCGGGTGAACACGCGCGTGAAGTTGCGCGGGCTCATGGCCACGCGGCTGGCCAACGCTTCGACCGACAGGTCGTCGTCCAGGTGTTCGAGAATCCAGGATTGCAAGTCGCGGATCGGTCCCGGCGTGCGCGCCTGGGTCATCAGGTGGCGGCTGAACTGCGATTGCCCGCCAGGCCGGCGCAGATACATCACCAGATCCTGCGCCACGTCGCGGGCGAGGGCGAAGCCGTGGTCCTCCTCGACCAGCGCCAGCGTGAGGTCGAAACCCGAGCTGGCGCCGGCAGCCGTCCAGATGGGCCCGTCCTGCACGTAGATCGGCCCTTTTTCCACTTTGATCTTCGGGTAGAGGCTTTGCAGCACATCGAGCCGGCGCCAGTGCGTGGTGGCGCGACGGCCGTCGAGCAGGCCGGTGCGCGCCAGGATCAGCGCCCCCGCGCAGACCGAGACGACACGCCGGGCCTGCGGTGCCGCGCGGCGCACCCAGTCGGCGACGGCGATGTCTTCCTCGTCACTCAGGCCGCGCCCGGTAATCATGATGGTATCGCGCGCCTGCGCCGGGTCGAGTTCGTCCAACCTGAAGTCGGCGAGCAGGTTGAGACCCGAGCGCCCATGCACGACGCGGTGCGGCTGCGTGGTGGCGACGCTCACCTTGTAACGAGAAGGGGCGTCGTCGGCCATTTGGCCGTTGGCGTGGTTCAGGATGTCGGCGATGCCCACGGCCTCGAACAGCAGGCCGCCTTCCGGAGTGATGATGAGAATGTCGCGCATGGCTTTCACCGTAAGCATGTGACAAAACGAGCCAAGTTTAGCCTGTTTTTCGGGCGCTGTATCGGTCAGCCGATTTTTGGCTTTGGGGTATCCTGTGACGCCCAAGCTTTCGCAACTGGAGAACAACGATGGATTTCTCGTTCTTGCCCGGCTGGCCCTTGCAGTTCAACGAAACCCTGCGCGTGGCCATCGCGCTGCTCTTTGCGGGATTGGCCGGCGAAGTCGTCGCGCGGCTGATCAGGCTGCCCCGCGTCACGGGTTATTCCCTCGCCGGCATCCTGCTCGGCCCCTCGGTGCTCAACTGGTTCGGAATGGAAGAACTGGGCGAGCTGCGTCTGGTCATTGATCTCGCGCTGGCCCTGCTGCTCTTCGAGCTCGGCATCCGCGTCGATCTGCGCTGGTTCCGCAAGAACCCGTGGATATTGGCGTCCAGCGTCGCCGAGGCGGGGCTCACCTTCCTCGCCACGTTCTATGCCTTGCGCCTCATGGGCACCGGCAACGGCTTTGCGGCTACCGTAGCGGCCATCGCCATCGGTACCTCGCCGGCCGTCGTCATCCGCGTCGCTGCCGAGCTGCGCGCCGAGGGGCAGGTGACGCAACGCCTCTTCGTGCATACCGCACTCAACGTGCTCTATTCGGTTGTGCTCTCCAAGCTGATCGTCGGCGGCATGCATGGTGCTTTCCGCGACGACTGGCTGGCGGCCGTGCTGCATCCGGTCTATCTGATTTCCGGCTCGCTGCTCATGGGCGTGGCGATCGCCGTCGCCTTCTGCATCCTGCGCCGCATCTTCGATCTCGGCGAGGAGCAGGGCGTGGCGACCCTGTTCGGTTTGCTCCTCCTGGCCCTGGCGTTGTTCCAGATGCTGGCCCTGCCGACCACGCTGGCGCCGCTGCTCGCTGGCGTGCTGGTCAAACACTGGGATAGACGCCCGCACCTGTGGCCGCGCCACTTCGGCACGGCGGGCGGGGTGCTGGTGATC
>JAGVUA010000161.1 GCA_019136545.1 Betaproteobacteria bacterium | reverse complement strand
GATTCGCCGGACGCAATTCGCACGACGAATCGAGACATCCGAAACCGGCCAGGGCTGAGATTCGATCGATACTCGAGGGGCGATGCCGCTTTGCGGATCCGGCAAACGCGCATCTCGTCGAGCAAAATGTCCAGCGATTTGTCTCGATATCGCAGGGTGTCATGATGCTGCCGTGAGCTGCGACGACGGCCACGCACGGTTGACGATATCGCCCGCAGCCAATAACATGGCATAATCATTCATGACGATCGCAACGCTGCGGTCGAGAACATCTCCATCAGGCCGGCGCGCCTGCCTGGGTTCGTTGCCGTAGTCCGCTCGAACCATACGGAGTTTGTAAGGTGTTATCCCCCATCCCTTGCCGCTCGGCGTGATGAGCGGCGGATCGCGGGGTTCGGCGGCAAAGTCCGGCTCAGTCGGGTTCGTTATGGCGGACCCCGAGTCGATGCTGATCCGCCATTCGTGGACAAGTCATCCGCTCGACAAGCTCGAGGCGAAACACTTGCTCCGTCGCCAACGCCAGTGTCCGGACAACCAGGTCGGTGATCCGTAACCGATGAAGGATGCGCACTGGTCAACGACTTTCCTGGCCCTTTGCCGGGACATTTGCGGCAGACGCTCCTTCCGTCTTGCCCGCGCTGCCTCCGGATTCGTCCGCGCAGGCCCAGCCTCGCCTGGCGCCGGCGCGATAGACATCTCGCCTGCCGTGGCGGCGAAGAAAAACCGGTTCATGAGAAGCAGAAAGGAAGTGCCATGCGTTACATCAAGAAGCTCGAGGATATCCCGCAACTGACCGAGACCAAGCGCGCTGCGCTGCAACCGGTCGCCGACGTCTATGCTTTTCGCGTCAGCGACTACTACCTCGACCTGATCGATTGGCAAGACCCCGCCGATCCGATCCGCCAACTGGTAATCCCGCGCGAGGACGAACTCAAGGATTGGGGTCGGCTCGATGCCAGCAACGAAGCAGCCAACACCGTCATGCGCGGCGTCCAGCACAAGTATCCCGACACCGCACTGCTCCTGTGCAACGAAGTCTGCGGCGCCTATTGTCGCTACTGCTTCCGCAAGCGCCTGTTCATGAACGACAACGATGAGGCGAGCAAGGATCTCACGACCGGCTTCGAGTACATCCGCACCCATCCGGAGATTACCAATGTGCTGCTCACCGGCGGTGATCCCCTGCTGCTCAGCACCCGGCGGCTAACGGAAATCATCGACACCTTGCGCGCCATTGAACACGTGCAGATCATCCGCATCGGCACCAAGATGACCGCCTTCAACCCGTTCCGCGTACTCGACGACCCGGCGCTGGTCGCCATGTTCGAAAAGTACTCGACGCCGCGCAAGCGCATCTACATCATGAACCACTTCGACCATCCGCGTGAACTGACGGACGAAGCCGTGGCAAGCGTCGATCGGCTGATCCGTGCCGGCGTGATCATGACCAATCAATGCCCGATGATCGCCGGTATCAACGACGATCCGCAGGTACTGTCGGACATGTTCCGCCAACTTTCCTGGATCGGCTGCCCGCCGTACTACGTCTTCCAGGGCCGGCCGACCGCCGGCAACGATCCGTACAAAGTCCCCATCGTGCGCGGCTGGGAAGTCTTCCGCGAAGCCTTGCGCCACGGTTCGGGACTGGCGCGCCGCGCACGCTTCGTGATGTCGCACGAGACCGGCAAGATAGAAATCCTGGCCGTCGACGACGAGCGGATTTACCTGCGCTACCAGCGCGCCAAGGATGCGAATCTGCGCGGCCGCTTCCTGGTCTACCGGCGCGACGACGATGCCTACTGGCTGGACGACCTCGAACCGATCGCGGGAACCGATACGCCGCGCTTCGCCGCCGAAGGCTTAGCGACCGTCGCGGACGGGCCTAGCGACCGTCGCGGACGGGCCGGAGTAATTGCCCTGACCATCGGTTCCGGCTGGCGTTCTGGCTGCTGGCCGGCGAACCGCTCAATATCCTGCCGTTTCTCGTCTCGGGATCGGAATTGACGGCGGTCGTGCATTTGGCGCAATAGTCAGCCGTGGCGATGCGCCGGCTCGCACGGAAATCCGGATGACCAGCGTCGGCGTGCTCACCCTTCAGGCTTCAGCAACACGAGCTTGATGTGCTCGCGATCTATCGGGAAAAGGGTGAGCTGCTGGTAGGCGACAAGGCCGCGCCTGGGGTGGTTGAAGTCGCGGCGGCCGCCCTGGCGCTCCATGACGTGGTGCTGCTTCCAGTAGCGCGCGAACTCGGGGCTGCCCTGGGCGAGTTCATCGATCAATCGTGCCAGCGCCGGTTCGTCGAGACGCGTGCGGCAGTCGGCACGGAACTCGGCGACGATGCGGCTGGCGCGTGTTTCCCAATCGACGATGAACGCGCGCGCCCGCGCTTCGAGGAAAACGTAGCGCAGCAGGTTTTTCGGTGGCTCGTATTCCTTGGGTTTCTTGTCGAGCCAGCCGGCGAAGAGTTGCGCCGCCGGCTTGTTCCAGGCCAGCATGTCCCAAGTGCGGCCGAGGAGGTAGGCGGGAATGGCGATATCGCCGACGACGGCGGCGAGCTGATCCGACGCGGCGGCGTTTTCCTCGGCCGCGGCGCCGAGCGGATCGCGCCGGCCGGCGAGTTCGAAGACGTAGGCGCGTTCGGAACGCGTCAGGCGCAGCGACTGGGCGAGGCGTTCCAACGCGTCGGCCGAAACATTGACCGGCCGCCCCTGCTCGATCCAGGTGTACCAGGTGGCGCTGATGCCGGCGAGCTGCGCCACTTCCTCGCGACGCAGGCCCTGAGCGCGTCGGCGGCTGCCGGCGGCGAAGCCGAAGGCCTCGGGCGCGAGCCGGCTGCGCGCTGCCTGGAGAAATTCGCCGAGCTCCTTGCGAGTGGTCATGACGATTTTGGTATTAGTGTCGATACCAGTATAACCACCCATCTTGTTCGGGTACCGACAAATCGTTAGCATCTGTCTCCATCCGAACCAAGGAGAGAACGACATGGCCGGCAAGACGCTCTATGACAAACTCTGGGAATCGCACATCGTCCGTGAGGAAGCGGACGGCACCTGCCTGCTTTACATCGACCGCCACCTGGTGCACGAAGTGACCAGCCCGCAGGCCTTCGAAGGACTGCGGCTGGCCGGTCGCCAGGCCTGGCGCAGCCGCTCGATCGTCGCCAATCCGGACCACAACACGCCGACCGATCACTGGGATGAAGGCATCAAGGATCCGGTCTCGCGCCTGCAGGTGGAAACGCTCGACGCCAACATCAAGGATTTCGGCGCGCTGGCCTACTTTCCGTTCAAGCATGCCAACCAGGGCATCATCCATGTCATCGGCCCCGAGAACGGCGCCACCCTGCCCGGCATGACCGTCGTCTGCGGCGATAGCCACACGTCGACCCACGGCGCTTTCGGCGCACTGGCACACGGCATCGGCACCTCCGAGGTCGAGCATGTGCTCGCCACGCAGACGCTGGTCGCCAAGAAGTCGAAGCGCATGCTCATCAAGGTCGAAGGCAAAGTCGGCGCCGGCGTCACGGCCAAGGACATCGCGCTGGCG
The DNA here is from genome assembly GCA_019136545.1 of Betaproteobacteria bacterium. Taxonomy (GTDB): domain Bacteria; phylum Pseudomonadota; class Gammaproteobacteria; order Burkholderiales; family Rhodocyclaceae; genus Fen-999. Next base: position 4,866 of record JAGVUA010000161.1, on the reverse strand, counting down.
ATCATTGGAAAAATCGGCACCGCGGGCGGCACCGGCTACGCTGTCGAATTCGGCGGTTCGGCGATTCGCGATCTGTCGATGGAAGGCCGTATGACGCTGTGCAACCTGGCCATCGAAGGCGGCGCGCGCGCCGGCCTGGTAGCGCCGGACGAGAAGACCTTCGCCTATCTGGAAGGACGGCAGTACGCGCCCAAGGGTCAGGCCTGGCAGGACGCCGTCGCCTATTGGAAGACGCTCAAAACCGATGCCGACGCAAAGTTCGATGCCGTCGTCGAACTCGACGCCGCCAAGATCGAGCCGCAGGTCACCTGGGGCACCTCGCCGGAACAAGTCCTGCCCGTGGGCGCCAAGGTGCCCAACCCGGCCAAGGAACAGGATCCGATCCGGCGCAGCGGCATCGAGCGCGCACTCCAGTACATGGGCCTCAAGGCCGATACGCCGCTCAGCGAGATCTCGGTCGACAAGGTGTTCATCGGCAGTTGCACCAACTCGCGCATCGAGGATCTGCGCGCCGCGGCGAAGGTCGCCAAGGGCAGGCGGAAGGCAGCCAGCGTCAAGCAGGTGCTGGTGGTGCCGGGCTCGGGCCAGGTCAAGCGCCAGGCCGAGGCGGAGGGGCTCGACAAGGTATTCATCGAGGCCGGCTTCGAGTGGCGCGAACCGGGCTGCTCGATGTGTCTGGCCATGAACGCCGACCGTCTCGAGCCGGGCGAGCGCTGCGCCTCGACCTCGAACCGCAACTTCGAAGGCCGCCAGGGTGCCGGCGGCCGCACGCATCTGGTCAGCCCGGAGATGGCCGCCGCCGCCGCCATCGCCGGCCATTTCATCGACATTCGGAGCTTCTGATCATGAAACCCTTCACCTATCTCGACGGCCTCGTCTGCCCGCTCGACCGCGCCAACGTCGACACCGACGCCATCATTCCCAAGCAGTTCCTCAAGTCGATCAAGCGCTCCGGCTTCGGCCCCTTCCTGTTCGACGAATGGCGCTACAAGGATGTCGGCCAGCCCGACATGGACTGCACCCACCGGCCGCTGAAGACGGACTTCGTGCTCAATCAGAAGCGCTACCAGGGTGCGCAAGTGCTGCTGGCGCGCGACAACTTCGGCTGCGGCTCCAGCCGTGAGCACGCGCCCTGGGCCATCGAGGACTACGGCTTCCGCGTCATCATCGCGCCCTCGTTCGCCGACATCTTCTTTTCCAACTGTTTCAAGAACGGCGTGCTGCCGATCGTCGCCTCCGCCGAAATCGTCGACCAGTTGTTCCGCGAGTGCGCGGCGCAGCCGGGCTACCGGCTGCGCGTCGACCTGGAAACACAGACCGTGCGCAATCCCGCCGGCGAGTGGTTCCAGTTCGATATCACGCCGCACCGCAAGCACTGCCTGCTGAACGGCCTCGACGAAATCGGCCTGACCCTGCGGCACGCCGACGAGATCAAGGCTTTCGAGAAGAAGCACCAGGCGGCGCAGCCCTGGCTGTTCGTTTGATCCGGCCCCCTCCGTCACGCTGACGGAAAGTCAGCCGTGGCGGCACGCCGCGGCGGCCGGGCGCTACTTGCCTCGCGCGGCGGCCGGCTTTGCCTGCTGAAGATCCCGGGCAATCTGATCCGCCGGCTTGAGGCCTTGGCAGTCGGCGCCAAGATATTTCATCTGCGATTCCATCTGCATGGTGTGCTTGCCGTCACGGCCGGTGGTAAGCATCTCCATCTTGCTGGCAATGGTGTCGCCGGTGACCACGCTCTCGCCTTTGCCGGTCATGGTCCTGCCCTGGTCGACACAGTCGATCTGGTAGGTCATTCTATTGCCGCTGCGACTGACATTGCTCGGCTCGCACTTGCTGTCCGCCGACACCACCGGCTTGTCGCGCGCCGCCATCTCCGGACTGACGCAAATCCGCTGAACATTCGGTGCGCTTGCGCCCTGCTTGCCCATCATCGCTTCCATCTGCTTCTTCTGGCCGGCGGGCATGTTGGCCATCATCTGCTGCATCTGCGCCTGGGCTGCCGCCATCTGCGCCATCATGTCGCGGCCGTCCATGACGTGCTTGATGGGATGCATCTCCCACAGACCTGGCTTCATCGCGGTCTGCGCCATGGCCGAAGTCCCGAACGCCGTCATCGCCATCGTGATTGTGAATCTCGCCGCCCTGTTCATCGCGTCTCCCTCCTTCGGTCATGGGCTGTCCGCCCGATGGTTCGAGCATAAAGCAATCAGACAGCAAATGGTTTCACCTCGCACCGTGAATATGGCTATCATCGCCGTATTCCTTGACTGTCGGGGGCGAGCATGGTCAGCATCGCAAGGAAAGCAGCCGCGCATCTCGTCGCGGCGGCCGGGCTGCTAGCGGGACACTCCGTCTGCCTCGGCGCCGACCTGCCTCGCGGCGACTGCCGCAAGCCTGCCGCGGCGACCGACCTGTCCGGTTGCGACCTGGCGGGCGCCAAGCTGGCCGGACGCAACCTGCGCGGCGCCCGTTTCATCGGCGCCAAGCTGGAGAATACCGATCTGCGCAAGGCCATGCTGGAGGACGCCGATTTCCGCGAAGCCAACGCCAAGTGGGCGAACTTCACGGGCGCGCGCCTGAACCGGGCGAACTTCACCAAGGCCGATTTGTTTCACGCCACTTTCGATGACGCGGACCTTTCGGACGCCAAGCTCAACGAAGCGTATCTCTTCGGCTCGAACCTGATCAACACGGTTGCCAAGCGCGCCAGTTTCGAGCGCGCCTACCTGAAGGATGTCCTGATGGAGGGCATCGACCTGTCGGGCGGCTCGATCAAGGACTGCTATGCGTTTCGAGGCGTGTTCTCGGGCGCGAAGCTGACGAGCGCCAACTTGTCGGGAGCCGATCTTACTGGCGCGGCGGGCGAAAACGTCGATTTCACCGGCGCCCGTCTTGTCGGAACCAAGCTGCTGGGCGCCACCTTGCGCCATGCCGTCTTTGCCGAAGCCGACATGCAAGACGCCGATCTCGCCAACGCCGATGTCTGGAACGCCAACTTCGATCAAGCCCGCAATCGCTCTGAGTCGGTGCAGGAAGCTTTAATCGAGCCGTTTGTCGTCCGCGAGCGGCGATAAATGCGGGTTGTCGGGCTGGCCCGGCAACTGCCATGCCATCGCCAGCAGCAGGGCCGCAGTCAGGTTGTGGGCCACGGCAATCAACAGCGGGAAGTCGCCGACGACCAGCAGCACGCCCAGCACCAATTCGACGGCCAGCAATGCGAGCAAAGCTCGTGCGGCGCGAGCGTCAAGCCGCCGCCAGGCGGCTTGACCAAGCAGGAGCAAAGCCAGCACGGCCAAGCCGCGATGCAGCCAATGCAGGGCCACACCAGCCGCGCTGACATCCACCGCCGCATGGCTTGCACCGATCCAAGCGCCGAGCGTTACGGTGGCCAGCAATGCGGCAATGCCAGCAACGACCAGCGATGAGCGCGGCCCATGCGGAAAATGGGCATCCGTTCCCGCGTTGCGCATGACGCGCCAGGAAATCGGCACCAGCAGCAGTCCGCCCACCAGGTTGACGAAATTTACCGCGGCATTGCGAGGATCGTGGCTCCAACCGCCGACCGCCGCGAGGCCGAGCATGAGGCCGAGCAAGGCAAACACCGGCGGCGCCCACGGAGGCCGCGGTCGTAACGTCCGTGCCCGCCAGGCCAAGTAGAGCGTCAGCAGCAAGGCCAAAGAAGCGACGAGGCGGTGGATTGCTCGCGCGAGGGCGGGCGGCCGATAGTCCTCGTGAGAGAAATTCCGGCCGTAGCAGGCGGGCCATTCTTCGCAACCGAGCCCCGCGCCATGCAACCTCAACCATGCGGAAACCGCGACGACTGCAAGAATCAACATCACCAGCGCGGTGGCCTCCCGCCCGATGGAGGCGTTTTCGCGCGTCACGCCCGTGCGGGTGCCACGCGCAGTTCGTGGTTCAGCCAGAGCAGCATGCCGAACACGACCATCGAACCGCCCTGGTGCGCGGCGCCCAGCGCAACCGGCACCGCCAGCAACAGCGTAGCGATACCCAGCGCGATCTGCGCGGCAAGCGCCAAGAGCAAGAGGTTGGCCGCAAGGCGCGCTCTCGGCGAGGTTGCTGAACAAGCGCGAATTTTCCACCAGAACCACGGCACCAGAAATACCAGCGCCCACGCGCCGAGGCGGTGATCGAACTGAACCGTCGCCATGTTGTTGAAGAAGTTGAGATACCAGGGGTCGATCATGAATAGCTCCGGCGGGACGAAGTGGCCATTCATGAGCGGGAATGTGTTGTAGGCCTTGCCGGCGCGGATGCCGGCGACAAAACCGCCGGTGACGATCATGTAAACCGCGAGGAGAAGCAGCCAGAAACCGATACGTCGAAGGCTCGCGAGCGCGACATTCGCAATTTGCCGCTTGCGTTCGGCAAGAATGCCCAAGGCTACCCAGACCATCGAAGCGAATATCAGGAAGGCCAACGAAAGATGGGCGGTCAGCCTGTACTGACTGACGCGCGGATCGTCGACCAGGCCGCTCTTGACCATGTACCAACCCATGGCGCCCTGCAATCCGCCGAGGACGAAGATGCCCACCAGCTTCGGCACCAGGGCCCGATCGATCTTGCCTCGCCAGAGGAAATACAGGAAGGGCAGAAGGAATACCAAACCGATGGTGCGGCCCAGCACGCGGTGCCAGTACTCCCACCAAAAGATCCCCTTGAATTCCTCGAGGTCCATTTGATGGTTAACCTTCTGGTATTCCGGAGTTTTCTTGTACTTTTCGAAGGTTTCGTCCCACTCGGCCTTATTCAGGGGCGGAAGTGTGCCAACGATGGGTTGCCATTCGACAATCGACAACCCGGAGTGTGTCAGCCGCGTAACGCCGCCCACCACGAGCGTCCCAAAAA
>JAGVUA010000073.1 GCA_019136545.1 Betaproteobacteria bacterium | reverse complement strand
CGGGCAAATCGACCGATTGTTCGAGGCCCAAGGGAGCGAACTGATTGGTCTGAATGCGCATCGTGCCCAACGGCGTGCCGTCCATCCTGGATTCGGCCAGAAGGATCACCGTTCCGTCTTCATAGTCGCGACTTTCCGGGCGCTTGAGCTGCTCCGCGAAATCGGGAACATGGCGCGCGTAGGCGGAGTGGCGAATGGAAACGGCTTTGTTCATTTGTTCTTCTGTAGTGACCAGCTTGATCGTGAACGGCAACCTTTCTTCGGTAATCCGAATCGCGGCTTTAAGTTCGTTACGCTCATTGCGATCATTGCGCTGACGCGACTCCACTGCGAGTTGCATGGTCATGGGCCAATCTCCAAATTGGTTCGCGAGAATCTGGGTCCTTCCTCCCCCTCGAGGCGAGCCCAGCCTCCCAAGTCTCCCATATCCGGAGTTGGCTGTAAGCATTTTTACGACAGAACTTTGTAAAACTTTAGTAAAAGTGGTCCAAATCCCACGATTGCCTGATTTGCTCCGGCGCACGGCGCATGAAAACAAAAAAGGCAGCCGAAGCTGCCTTTTGTCTGAAAGTTTCCTTCTACTTATTTCACGCGGTTTTTGTACTCGCCGGTACGGGTGTCGATTTCGATCTTGTCGCCGGTGGCGACGAAGATCGGCACCATGACTTCGAGGCCGCTGGGTTTGATCTTGGCAGGCTTCAGCACCTTGCCCGAGGTGTCGCCCTTGACGGCCGGCTCGGTGTATTCGACTTCGCGCACGACGCTGTTGGGCATTTCGACCGAGATCGCCTTGCCGTCGTAGAACACCACCTCGACCGGCATGCCGTCCTCGAGGTAAGGAATGGCGTCTTCCATGTTTTCAGCCTCGACCTCGTACTGGTTGTACTCGAGGTCCATGAACACGTACATCGGATCGGCGAAGTAGGAGTAGGTGCATTCCTTGCGGTCGGGGACCACCTGCTCGAACTTGTCGTCGGCCTTGTAGACGGCTTCGGACGGGGCGCCGGTGAGCAGGTTCTTGAACTTGAACTTGACGACTGCGGCATTGCGGCCGGACTTGTTGTATTCGTTCTTGGTGACGACGAGCGGCGCGCCGTCAACCATGATGACGTTGCCGGAGCGGAGTTCCTGTGCGGTTTTCATGTTGCGTGCCTTGGCTTGGAAGCGGCTGAAAAAAGAAGCCGCGCATTATAGCCGTCCGGCGCAGAAACGCACCAGGTTTTCCGCAATATTTCCGTGACTTGCGATCTCGTCGGCCCATGGCTTGGCATGTTCGGCCAGCGCGGGCAAGGCGATCCGGAACGACGGCCAGGCGGCGGCGATGTCGCCCCGACCGTTCCAGGCTCGATGAAAGTCAGCCGTGGCGGCACGCCGATCCTGGGGCAACGCGCGGCCATAACGGTCAAGAAAGGCTTCGATCTTAGGCCGGTGGGCGCCTTCGGCTTGTGGATAGGCCTGCCAGACGAAGGGGCGCTCGGCCCATTGGGCGCGCACGAAGGAATCTTCGCCGCGCACGAAGTTGAGGTCGCTGGCGCCCAGCAGCCGGTCGTAGTCGGGCTGCGGCACGAAGGGCAGGGCGGTGAGTTCCAGGGCGCCGCATCTCGCCACGTCGCCAGGCGCGAAAGCGCTCCCCAGCCAAAGGGCAACCTGCCTGCGTGGCAGACCATCGGCGACGCGGCAGACGATCGGCTCGCCGCCCTCGGCCCAGGCTGTCAGCAGCTTCGGCAGCGCTGGATTGTCGTAACAGAACATCGACACCGACAACGCGCTGCCGATGGCCCGCTGCCCGAAGTCGGCGTCCTTTTCCCGGATCAGTCCGCCGGTGCCGGCGGCGAATCCGGGGAAGAAGAAATGCTTGGTCAGCGGCAGCGTCGGATGGGGCGAGGGTAGACCGTGGCAACCGGATACCCAGTCCTCGGCCGAGAGATATTCGAGATTGATCCAGACCGGCGGGCGCGGCAGGGCGGCCATGCGTTCGATATAGCGGGGTGGCAGTTCGCAGGCAAAGGCTTCGACGACGACCTGCGCCGGGGCGACGTCGGGAAACTCCTCCGTCCAGCCATGAATCTCCACCGGCAGCGCTTCATGTCCGGGCGCCAGTGCGTCGAGCGGCGCTGGATCGTCGATCCACAGCCGCATCGACCAACCGAACTCGAGCGCCAGTTGGCGCGCCAATCGCCAGCAGACACCGGCATCGCCAAGGTTGTCGACCACGCGACAGAAGAGGTCGCAGGAAACGCTCATACGGTATCCTAGCCGAATGCTCGAACATTGCGTTTCCTGTCCGCGCCTCGCCGGATTTCTCGCCGAGGTGCGGCAAAAACACCCCGAATACCATGCCCGGCCGGTCGCGCCCTTCGGCGATCCGAAGGCACGCCTGCTGATCGTCGGCCTGGCGCCGGGCATGCATGGTGCCAACCGCACCGGCCGGCCCTTCACCGGCGATTACGCGGGAATTCTGCTCTACGAAACATTGCACAAGTTCGGCTTCGCCAATCGGCCGGAGTCGGTGGCGCGCGACGACGGTTTCGCATTGATCGACTGCCGCATCACCAATGCCGTCAAATGCCTGCCGCCGCAGAACAAGCCCGAGCCGGCCGAGATCCGTACCTGCAACCGCTTTCTCGCCGACGAGCTCGCTGCTTCGCCCGAGGCTCGCCTCATCCTGGCGCTCGGCTTGGTGGCGCACAAGGCAGTATTGATGGCGCTCGGCCTCAAGCAGGGCGCCTGCGCCTTCGGCCACGGCGCCCGGCACGCCTTGCCCGACGGGCGCATCCTGATCGATTCCTACCATTGCAGCCGCTACAACACGCAGACGCGGCGCCTCACCGCGGCTGACTTTCACCATGTCTTCGCAGCCATCCGCGCCGAGCTTTGATGCAAAGGCGTTCCTGGCGACGCTGACCGAGTCGCCCGGCGTCTATCGCATGCTCGACGCCGAGGCGCGGGTGCTCTACGTCGGCAAGGCGAAGAACCTCAAGAAGCGCGTCTCGTCCTACTTCCAGAAGACCGGCCAGAGCCCGCGCATCGTGCTGATGCTGCAGCAGGTGGCAAACGTCGAGATCACCGCCACGCGCTCCGAAGCCGAGGCGCTGATCCTCGAAAACACGCTGATCAAGAAACTTTCCCCCAAGTACAACATTCTCTTCCGCGACGACAAGTCCTACCCGTACATCTGCCTCACCGGCCACGAGTTTCCGCGTCTGGCCTACCACCGCGGCGGTTTCGACAAGAAGTCGCGCTACTTCGGTCCTTTCCCGAGCGGGCTGGCGGCGCGCCAGAGCATAGAACTGCTGCAGAAGACCTTCCTGCTGCGCACCTGCGAGGATGCCGTGTTCGCGCATCGCTCGCGGCCCTGCCTGATGCACCAGATCAGGCGCTGCAAGGCGCCTTGCGTCGGGCTGGTGTTGCGCGACGATTACGCGGGGGACGTGCGTCTCGCCGAACTGTTTCTGCGCGGCCGGCAGTCTGAGGTCATCGACGGTCTGACAGCGCGAATGCAGGTCGCCGCCGAGGCCTTGCAGTTCGAGGCAGCTGCCCAGTTGCGCGATCAGGTCCGCTCGCTGCAGGCCGTGCTGCATCGCCAGTACGTCAGTTCGACGGGTGAGGAGGATGCCGACATTCTTGCCATCGTCGCCGAGCGTGGCGAAGTTTGCGTCAATCTGGCCATGGTGCGCGGCGGCCTCCATCTGGGCGACCGGGCCCACTTTCCGGCCGGCGGCGCCGAGGGCGAGATCGACGCTGCCGAGGCCCTTGCGGCCTTCATCGACCAGCACTATCTCGAACATCCTGTCCCCAAGCGGATCGTCGTCGGCGTCGACAGGGCGGAAGAGGGCACGGTGAAAGCCGTCGTCAGCCCGCCCAGAAACGAGAGGGAGCGCGCCTGGCTGGCGATGGCCGAGAAGAACGCGCAATTGGCAATGATCGCGCGCCGCCAATCGAAGCATCGCGCCGGCAGCCGCCTGGCGGCGCTCCAGGAAGCCCTGGAACTTGCCGAGCCGCCGGCGCGCATCGAGTGCTTCGACGTCAGCCACACGATGGGAGAGGGGACGGTGGCCTCCTGCGTCGTCTGCGTCGGGGGCGCGATGAAGAAGAGCGACTATCGCCGCTTCAACATTGCCGGCGTCACGCCCGGCGACGACTATGCGGCCATGCGCCAGGCGCTGACGCGCCGTTACGAAAAAGTGGCGACGGGCGAAGCCGTGGCGCCCGATCTGATCCTGATCGACGGCGGCAAGGGCCAGCACAGGATCGCCCGCGAAGTGTTCGACGAACTGGGCTTGGGGCATCTGGTTTCAGTCGGCGTCGCCAAGGGCGAGGAACGCAAGCCGGGGATGGAAACCCTGTTCGTCCATGGCCGCGCCGAGCCGCTACAATTGGCGCCTGATTACACCGGTTTCCACCTGATCCAGGAAATCCGCGACGAAGCGCACCGCTTCGCCATCGCCGGCCATCGCGCACGGCGGGCCAAGGCCCGCGGCCGCTCTAAGCTGGAAGACGTGCCGGGCATCGGCCCCACGCGACGGCGCAGTCTGCTGGCGCATTTTGGCGGACTCGATGGCGTCATGTCGGCGACCGTGGAGGATCTCCGCCGGGCTGACGGAATCTCCCGGAAAATGGCCCAAACGATTTTCGACCACCTGCACACAAGCTGACAATGCCGCTCAACGTACCGAACCTGCTCACGTGGGCGCGCATCCTGATGATCCCGCTGTTTGTCGGCGTGTTCTACTCGCCGTGGCACTGGCTGACGCCGTCGGAACAGAATACCTGGGCCACGGCCATCTTCATCGGCGCTGCCGTCACCGACGCTTTCGACGGCTGGTTGGCGCGCAAGCTCCGCCAGACCTCCGCCTTCGGCGCCTTTCTCGACCCCGTTGCGGACAAATTGATGGTTGCCGCGGCATTGGTCATTCTCGTCCAACTCGGGCGCGTCGATGCGATCGTCGCGTTCATCATCATCGGCCGGGAAATCGCCATCTCGGCGCTGCGCGAATGGATGGCCAAGATCGGCGCCGCGCGCAGCATCGCCGTGTCGTTCATCGGCAAGCTGAAGACAAGCGCGCAGATGGTCTCGATTCCCATGCTGCTGTTTCATGCGAAACTCGGGGGTATCGATTTCCACCGGATCGGCACATGGCTGATTTATGTTGCCGCCGTCCTTACGCTCTGGTCGATGATTTACTATCTGCGCAAAGCGTGGCCGGAGATATCGGCGCGTGTGCGTTGACAGTCGAAAGCGCCCGGATATAATGCGCCTCCATTCTGCGGGAGTAGCTCAGTTGGTAGAGCGCAACCTTGCCAAGGTTGAGGTCGCGAGTTCGAGACTCGTCTCCCGCTCCAGAATATCGGGGGAAAGCTTAGCTTTCCCCCTTTTAGCTTCCAGCATTTCCCAGCCTGGTTACGGGCTTGGCGCGATGGCAGAGTGGTTATGCAGCGGCCTGCAAAGCCGTCTACGTCGGTTCGATTCCGGCTCGCGCCTCCAGACACGACGAGTTTCTCCTCCTTTGTGTTGCCCGGATGGTGAAATTGGTAGACACAAGGGACTTAAAATCCCTCGGCGCAAGCCGTACCGGTTCGATTCCGGTTCCGGGCACCATCCGATTCGTCCATGATCGTTCTCAACCTCGTCTGCAGTTCGGGGCACCGGTTCGAGGGCTGGTTCTCATCGGCGGACTCGTTCGACAATCAAGTCGAGCAGGGGCTGGTCACCTGTCCCCATTGCAATGGGAAAGGTATCGAGCGTCTCCCGACAGCGCCTCATCTTGGCCGACGTTCTTCGGATGACGTCGAGAAGGAGCGTGGCGATCGTACCGCTGCAGCCGAGCTCGTCGACAGGTTGCGCCAGTTGGCGGATGCGAGCGAGGATGTCGGCGATCGTTTCCCCGATGAGGCACGGCGCATTCATTACCAAGAGGTCGAGGCTCGACCGATACGAGGCCAGGCAAGCTTGAGCGACACGAAGGAATTGCTGGAAGAGGGCATCTACGTGCTCCCGGTTCCGCCGCGGCCGCGCCGTCATTGAGGCAAGGCCTGGCTGGCCGCGCTTGCCTTTCCTGTCCTGGCATCTCGGCAAAAAGACACAATATCTAGTGCCGCCGAGACATATCGATACTAGATATTGTGTATCCCCCTTGACGGCGAGGACCGGTAAGGATTAGAGTACATCGGCCGGGAAGAGGGCCGTGTTCGCACGGTGTTCCGACCGGGAGCGTCGCGGCCGCCAACCCCGAGAATGATCGACGGGAAGGCGCCAAGAGGGAATCCGGTGCCAGGCCGTCAGCCTGAATTCCGGTGCTGCCCCCGCAACTGTAGTCGGCGAGTCTTGCATACGAGATGCCACTGGATTATTCCGGGAAGGCTGTGCAAGGCGACGACCCGAGAGCCAGGAGACCTGCCGCGACACGAGAAATTCGCTGTTATTGGGCGGGGTGTCCCTGGCACGAGGTCAATGATGGTAGCTGTCGTCTTCGATTCTTGCGCGCCTTTCGGCACGCGCAACTCCCTACCTGCGGGCCCCTGGCGTTTTTCAAGCCAAGGTATGTTCAATTCATAACTCCGATT
>JAGVUA010000053.1 GCA_019136545.1 Betaproteobacteria bacterium | reverse complement strand
GGCCTCACCTACACGGCCGATGGCCTGGAGCACAACGAGGTCGGCACGCCGTCCTCGCAGGCTTCCGACCACCAGGCGCAAATGGACAAGCGCCTGCGCAAAATCGTCGGCTTCGATTACGGTAGCCACTGGGCCGACATCGTCGATGCGAACACCGGGAGTGGCAATATCGCAATCATCACCTGGGGTTCATCGACCGGCCCGGCTCGTGAAGCGCTCGAGCGCTTTGCCGCCACCGGTGGCAAGGCCCGCCTGATTTCGCTACGCCTGATCGCACCTGCGCAGCCAGAGAAAATGGCGGCGGCGCTTGCCGGCGTAGACCGTGCCTTGGTGGTGGAACAAAGCCACAGCGGACAGTTCTACCGGATGCTGCGCGCGTTTTACGACCTGCCGCGCGAGACGCTTGCCCTGCACCAAGCCGGCCCGCTCTCGATCGGCCCGGGACGCATTCTCGATCAACTCAACGCCTGGAGAACGTGATGGAAGCCGCCGTTGCCGAGAAAAAGAAACTGGCCGCGAAAGATTACAAATCCGAGATAAAGCCGATCTGGTGTCCCGGCTGTGGCGACTACTCGGTGTTGAACGCCCTGACGCGAGCGCTGGCCGAAATGGCGCTGCCACCGGAAGAAGTCGCGATCGTCTCCGGCATCGGCTGCTCGTCGCGCATTCCCGCCTATACCAGCGTCTATGGCTTCCACGGCGTCCACGGCCGGGCTTTGCCGGTCGCCACCGGCCTGAAGCTGGCTCGACCGGAGTTGACCGTGCTGGTCACCAGCGGCGACGGCGACGGCTTTTCCATCGGCGGCAACCACTTCCTGCACGCGTGCAGGAGAAATGTGGATATCACCTACATCGTCATGGATAACCAGGTCTATGGCATGACCAAGGGACAAGCCTCGCCCACCACGGCGCCCGACTGGGAAGGCAGCAAGTTGACTCCCGAAGGAACCGGCATCAATCCCTTCCAGCCACTGGTGGTTGGCCTGGCTTCCGGAGCGAATTTCATCGCCCGGGTTTCCGCAAGCGATCCCATCAACATGGCCAAGATCATCGTGGAAGCAGTGCGCCACCCGGGATTTTCCCTCGTGCAGATTCTCAGTCCCTGCGTCACCTTCCGCCCCGAACAACAAGAATGGCGCGACATTGTGCGCACTGCCGTTGTCGATTACACCGATGACGCCGCGCGGGCAGCGCGACGCCTGATGACCGATGACGGCTTCAACGTCGGCAAGGTGCTGTATAAAGGAAGCCGCCCCCCGTTCCGGCCGGAATTCGAAGTCACCGATGGATCGATCGCCGAATTGGAAGCGAGCTTCGCGATATGACCGAGCCCCAGGACAATAGCCGCGTGGTCAAGACCATGCCCGATTTGCTGGCGCACGCACTGGCCATGGAAAGCGAGGCCTGCGAGCGCTATGGCCAACTGGCCGACCAGATGGAAACTTGCAACAATGCCGTCGTCGCCCGCCTATTTCGGCGTCTGGAAGGCATCGAGCGGGCCCATGTGCTGGAAATCGAGGACCTCTGCAAGAATTTCAGCCTGCCGCGACTGGCCCCCTGGGAATTCGCATGGCAGGACAACGAAAGTCCGGAAACCATCGATATCGGAAGCGTCAGCTACCAGATGTCGACTCGAGATGCCGTGTCACTGGCTATCGACCACGAGCAACGCGCAGCCGACTTCTACCTTGGCATTGCCGATTCAGCGGATGATGCCGCCGTTCAGCGCCTGGCACGCCAGTTCGCCGACGAGGAGTTCGAACATGTTCAGTGGCTGCAGAACTGGCTGGCCGAGCAGGGGTCGGATGCGGGGCGCGGGGTCGACGATCCCGATCCGCCCAATTCCCTGGAGTAATGCCGGCACGGGTTCCATCGACCCAGGACCTCCCTCATTGACCCAGAAGTAAGGAGAACTTCAGATGGCTTTGCTGATCATCGATCTTTGCATCACCTGCGACGTTTGTATTCCCGTATGCCCCAACAAGGCCATCTCGCGCGGCGACGATATTTTTACCATCGACCCCGCGCTGTGCACGGAGTGCGTTGGCCATCATGCGGTGTCACAATGCGTCAAAGTATGTCCCGTGCGGGCGATCGTTCCCGATCCCGACCACCGGGAAAGCAAAGAAGAACTGCAGAAGAAGTGCGATGAAATCAAGGCGCGCAAAGCGGCCTGACGCATGAGCCATCCGGCCTTTGCGCCGGTCCCTGCCGAAGGTCGATACTGACGAAACGCACTCGCGCTTCAAGGATGTCATGCGGCCCAAGGAACTCGAATTTTTCTCGTTGTTCGATGCCAAGCCAAACCAGGGCTTGATCGAGTGGTGTGGACGCCGGGCCATCCTGATCCACACCAACGCCATGGGCGCGCTCCGCAAGGAGCTTGTGCAAGCGTTGGGCGCCGACATGGCGAAAGTCATTCTCACCCGCTATGGCTACAGTTGCGGCTACGACGATGCCGTCCTCCTGCAGAACTTTATGAATCCCGACTCTCTCGAGGATTTCGCGCTCGGCGGTCCTCGTGTTCATGCCTTCTCCGGCATCGCCGAAGTGGAGCCCCACATCGTCGAAGTCGACAGAGAACGTAGTCATTATCTGATGTCGGGCTTCTGGCGCCGCTCCTACGAGGCGGAACAACACTTGCGCCTTTTTGGCCCGGCCGATGATGCAGTGTGCTGGACTCTGGCCGGTTACGCTTCGGGATTCGCCTCGTATGCCTTTGGCGTCGACATGATCTGCATCGAGAGCGAATGCGAGGGCCGCGGCGACGATCATTGTGCCTGGACGCTGAAGAACGCCGACGAAAGCTCGCCGCAATTGCTGTCCCTAAAGAAGTACTTTCAGCCGCTCAACATCCAGGCCCAGATCAATCTGCTGGAAAGCCGGGTTAACGAGAGGACACGGGATCTCGAAGCGTCCGAACAGCGCTATCGCGACCTGATCGAGGATCTTCCGGAAATCGTCTTCGCCCTGCACGCCACCGGCCACCTCATTCAGCTGAACAAGGCGGGGCGACAACGCATGGGCGTCAAGGCAGAAGATGTCGCGCGCTTGCGCATCAAGGACATGGTGCGCGCCGACTTCAGGGAGCGGGCGGTCGGCTTTCTCAAGGAAACGCTGACCTCGGCGATAACCACGAAGCTCGATGTGATCATGCGCGATGCCGAGGGGCAAGACTTCCCGGTGCAGCTGCAGCTCAAGCCCGTCATGAAGGATGACAAGGTTGTCGGTTATAGCGGCCTGGCGGTCGATATCGCTGCCCATCGGGAACGCGAACGGCACTTGGCGGAATACGCGTCGAGGCTCGAGCACCGCGAGCAGCAGATCCAGGACATCATCAATGACGCGGTCTATATGCTCGACTTGGATGGCCGCTTCACGTTCATCAATACCCGCATGGCGACCCTGCTCGGCGTGCCCGTGCAATCCGTGGTCGGCCGCCGCTGCGAGGAAATCCTGGTCGGCACGGCGGCGCGCAGGCTTCGCAAGGATTTTGAGCGCCGTCTTGACGGCAAGACGACGTTGCCTTTCGAAATCACCCTCTCCACAGGCGACACGAGATGCTTGCTGGAAATCAACTCGGCGCTGCTTTCGGACGATGGCGCCCCGTCAGGTGTGATAGGTGTTGCCCGCGACATCACGACCCGGCGGGAAATGGAAAAACAACTGGCGCGGGCGAACCGGCTGACGGCCTTCGGCCAGTTCGCATCGGGTATCGCCCATGAAATCAACAACCCGCTGGGCCTCGTTTCCGGTTTCGCCGAAGAGCTGCAAAGCGTGTTGGAGCGACTGCCCGTGACCGAGTCGAATGCTGAAATGCAGGTGCTGCAACGCGGCCTAACGACCATTCAGGAACAGGTTCAGCGCTGCAAGCACATCACGGAAAACCTGCTGCTCTTTTCCCGCAAGCAAGCCGTGCCGCTCGAGCCCCTCGACCTGGTCGCGCTGGTTCGGGAGCAACTGGCCAACCACATGGATAGCGGCCTGATGCGTGGCATCGAATTGGAGTTCATTGCGGAGCCAGCCATGCCGCCAGTGCTGGGCAATCCCGCGTTGTTCGACCAAGTACTCTTGAACCTGCTCAAGAATGCGCGCGACGCCATGGGCAACAAGGGGAAAATCGTCGTCGCCGTGCGACGATCCGATCGTTCCGCCGTGGTCGAAATCGCCGACGAAGGGCCCGGCATCCCAGCCGGAATCATTGAACATGTCTTCGATCCGTTCTTCACAACCAAACCTCCCGGACGCGGCACAGGGCTCGGACTTTCAATCTGCTACGGACTGATGGCCGACCTGAGAGGCAAGATTAGTTGCGGCAACCGGCCGGAGCGCGGTGCGTGGTTCAGCGTCGAACTTCCCCTGGACGAACTTGTCGTCGAGACCGATACGCCATGACCGGACATGTCTTGATCGTCGATGACGAAGAACTCTACCGCCAGCTTCTGACCACCCGGCTCGGACGGGTCGGCCACACTTTGAGCGAAGCGGCCGATGGCGAAGCGGCCCTGGAAATCGCCCGAGGCGCCACCATCGATCTCGCATTGGTCGACATCAAGATGCCCGGCATGGATGGCCTTGAATTGCTGAGCCGCCTGAAGGCGATCGATCCGCGCACGGAAGTCGTCATTCTCACCGGCCACGCCAACGTCGACAGCGCCATCAGCGCCATGAAACTCGGCGCTTTTGATTACCTGTCAAAACCGTACAAGCTCACCGAACTCGATATTACGGTGGAACGAGCCCTGGAGAAACGTCGTCTCGGGCTCCGTTGTGCCGGACTCAGCGCCGAGGTAGCGCATCTTCGCGGCAGCCCCGACAGCGCTGCCGGCATCGGCCAAAGCCCGGTGTGGCTCGACACCCTGGCCTTGGCGCGCCGCGCCGCGCCGCTCGACCTGCCGGTGCTGATCAGCGGGGAAAGCGGATCGGGCAAGGAAGTCATCGCGGGTGCGCTGCACCGCTGGAGTCCCCGCGCCGATAACGCCTACGTACCGCTCAACTGCGGCCTGCTACAGGAGAATCTGCTCGAGAGCGAACTGTTCGGCCACAAAAAAGGCGCCTTCACGGGAGCCAGCTCGGACAAGGATGGGCTATGCGAATACGCCACCAATGGCACGCTCTTCCTCGACGAAATCGGCGAACTGCCGCTCGCCTGCCAGGCGAAACTGCTACGTGTCCTCGACAGCGGTGAATATCGGCCTGTAGGATCGAACACGCTGCGCCGCACCAACGCGCGAATCATTGCGGCAACCCACAGGAACCTCGACGAACTCGCCGCGAACGGGCGATTTCGTCACGACTTGCTCTACCGGCTCAACGTCATTCACGTCCCCGTTCCGGCATTGCGGGACCGACGCGACGACATTCCCTTGCTGGCCGAACACCTTCTGAACCGCGCCAGCGCCCGCATCGGCCGTCGACTGGCAATGACGCCACGGGCCTTGGCCCTGCTCTCGAGCTATTCCTGGCCAGGCAATGTCCGCGAATTGCGCAACGTGATCGAGCGCTTGGCGATCCTCACCGACACTGGCGAAATAGAAGCGACCATGGTGTCCAAAGTGCTCTCGCTCAAGCCGGATAGCCCACCGCAACCGGTTGAAGAATCCACGTTTGCCGAAATCAAGCCCTTGGAAATCGTGGAGCACGACTATATACGCTGGGCGCTGCAACATTCCGGTGGAAATATTAGTGCCGTAGCAGCGGGACTGGGTATATCGCGCTCGAAAATCTACCGGGTCCTGCGAGAGAAATCCGGCAAGTCTTAGTCAAGGTGGCCCCCGGCCTGGTGTCGCAAGGAAAGACATTGGCTGGATATGCGACAGCCCTTCTTGTCGATTATTCCCGACGGCCGGACTCGCTCACCCTTCTGCCACATTAATTTGGCGCGACGTACGGACCCCGCAGAGCCCGTGATAGCAACTCGAATCTTCTGACGGCCGACGGGCGATACCAAGCGATATCCCGACGGACTGCCTTATGGCACGCACCTTGCGTGACTCATCGCCACGAACCGATGACCACGGGAGGAGGCGAGATGAAATTACCGAGAACACAGTTTCTGGCTGCTGCGTTTGCGATGGCATGCCTGAGCACGGCCATGCCGTCGTCAGCCGCATCGGCCGATGGCATTCGGGTGTACGACAAAGTCTGTCGGTACTGCCACGAAGCGGGTGTCGGTCCCGTGATCAAGGGGCGTCAGTTGCCAGCCGAATACATCAAGCGCGTGGTGCGCTTCGGCAACCGGGCCATGCCAGCCTTCCGTCCGACAGAAATCGATGAAGCGGCGCTGGCCGAGGTAGCCCGGCTCATCGCTTCAAGCACGGCCAACGCGCCGCTCGGCCAGTGAGGCGGCCATGAACCGACGGAAATTTCTCGTCACCGGCAGTGGCACGATGGCCGGGTTGACGCTTTCGGGCTGGGCCAATGCCATTGGCGTGGCTCCGGCAGAATCGCCCATCGTCATTTTGCGGCCTTCCGCAATACCCAATGCCGTCAATGTCGCCGGCGCGCTTGCCGATACCCTGCTCGAGGCCGGGCAGTCGAGTTGCCAATTGGATATCGATGGCGGCGACGCACGATCGATCACGCACGCCCTGACCGCGCCTAGCGGCACGCGATGGCTGGCGATCCTGCAGCCGGCAGGCGCCGTAGTGGTCGGGGAGTTGGCGCGCAGCCTCGGG
>JAGVUA010000051.1 GCA_019136545.1 Betaproteobacteria bacterium | reverse complement strand
CCAGCAGGAATTTGCGGAAATTGATAAGCGCCTGCGTTTCTGAATCCGTCAGACTATTCAGCCAGTCAATATCGCTAACCACAACCAAACGACCAGCGTTGCCGACCAGATCGGTGGTCGCCCAAGCAGCGCCAATCACCCAGTCCGTTTGTTCCTGTTTCGCGAAAATGCGGGCTGGATCGATACCACCCATCCACCCGGGCGCCTGCGAATCAAACGTCGTATTGCGAATATCGCTGGGATCCACCAGGATGCTGAGATCTGGAGTCAGAAACTGGCTTGGAGCATTGCTCGGCGAATCGCCATTGAATCCAAACACGATATCGTTGTCTCCCGTCAAGGTACGGAAGATTCCTTGCAACCAGAAATCATGACTATCGCAACAGGGGCGCTCGACCTGCCCATAAAAACCACGGCCGCTCTTCACGAAATCAATCACTCGCGCAGAGTCCGCAGATGACGATGGACCAAAGTAATCCGCATCCCAGATGATGTCGTATGCTTTCAGATCCGCAATGGCGGAATAACTCGAAAACGTAGATACCGTATCACCTTGTGCTTGGAAAACCGGAATCTCGACATTCCAACGATTATACTGACCGACAATCGCCACATTCGCAGCATTCGCGCTGGGAACAACGCCCATTGCGGCCACCGATAGCAAACCTGTAAGCAACAGAGCCTTCAAATTCATTATTTTCTCCTTCTATTTACTGACCGCTTTTGAGCGTAGCGCTATGCAGAACGACAACAAAGATAAGCCTGAAAAAATAAAAGCAAGTTTCAGGCCATATATTTATAATATCATTAAAATCAATTATTTATTATAATGTCGCGCATAGAAAGTCACTTGCAATGTAAAAAATGCCGACGCTCTGGCCTAATTTATTTACACGCATCCGCGCGCATGAGACGACGAGGCTGCAAGTAGCCATCCGAGGTTTGTTGTCCCAAACCCAAGAATTCGTTTTCACTGTAGAGCCGATAAACCGTTGTCGGACTTCCTTGCCTGAAGATGCTTTGCCCTTTTAACAGGCGAGCACGCTCTGGTTCGCTGAGATATGCGATAGGCAATCTGGCGAGCAACGCATCGGCTGGTCGTAGCAAATGATCGCGCGCTTCAGGTAATGCAGCCTCGATCGCATCGAGCGTCAAAGACTGGCTGATATTGAGTTCGCCCACCTTGATGCGCCGCAATGCGGTCAGGTGCGCGCCACAGCCTAGCCGTTCGCCGATGTCCGCCGCCAGGGTGCGGATATAGGTCCCCTTGCTGCAATCGACATCGATGATGGCCTGATCGCCGGCGAACGATATCGTTTCGATCCCGTAAATGGTGACGCGGCGCGCTTGGCGCTCCAACTCGATGCCGACCCGAGCGTATTCATAGAGCGGCTTGCCGTCGCGCTTCAGCGCGGAGTGCATGGGCGGTATCTGCTCGATTTCGCCGCAAAAGTCAGCCGTGGCGGCACGCCACTGCGTCTCATTTATCGAGACCGGTCGCGTTTCCAGCACCTTGCCGTCCGCGTCGGCGGTATCGGTGGTCATTCCTAGCTTGAGCGTGGCGCGGTAGGACTTGTCGGCATCGAGCAGTTCACCGGCGAACTTGGTCGCCTCGCCGAAACAGAGCGGCAAGAGGCCGGTGGCCATGGGATCGAGCGTGCCGGTATGCCCTGCCTTGGCCGCGTTGAAGAGCCATCGGGCTTTTTGCAGCGCCGCGTTGGAGGAAATGCCGGACGGTTTGTCGAGCAGCAGCACACCATCGACTTGACGCCTGGGCGGCCGGCGCGGCTTATTCACTGCCCTTGAGGGCCTCGTCGGATTTGACGGCTTCCTCGATCAGATGCGACAGCCGCGTGCCGCGCTCGACCGAAGCGTCATAGATGAAATGCAGTTCGGGAATGTGATGGATGCGGATGCGCTTGCCGAGTTCGCGACGGAGGAAACTGGCCGAATGCGCCAGCCCGCGCTCGATGTCCTGCCGGTGTTCTTCGCCGGCCAGCGAGGTATAGAACACCTTGGCATGAGCGTAGTCCGGCGTGACCTCGACGTCGGTCAAAGTCACCAGGCTGATCTTGGCGCTCAGCCGAGGGTCTTTGAGTTCCAGCCGGATCAGTTCGGACAGTTCGCGATGAATCTGTTCCGACACCCGGCTGGATCGGGAAAACTCCTTGGCCATCAGAGCGTGCGGGCGACTTCCTGGATTTCGAAGACTTCGAGTTGGTCGCCTTCCTTGATGTCGTTGAAGTTCTTCAGGTTGAGGCCGCACTCGAAGCCTTCCTTGACTTCGCGCACATCGTCCTTGAAGCGCTTCAGCGATTCCAGTTCGCCGGTATGTACGACCACGTTGTCGCGCAGCACGCGCACCGAAGCGTTGCGCTTCACGACCCCCGAAAGCACCATGCAGCCGGCCACGGCGCCCACCTTGGAAATCCTGAAGACTTGGCGGATCTCGACCTGGCCGATGACGTTTTCCTTCTTCTCGGGCGACAGCATGCCCGACATCGCCGCCTTCACCTCGTCGACGGCGTCGTAGATGATGTTGTAGTAGCGGATATCCACACCGAAATTTTCAGCCGCCTTGCGCGCCCCGGCATCGGCACGTGTATTGAAGCCGATGATCACGGCGTTCGAGGCTTCGGCCAGGTTGACGTCGGATTCGGTGATGCCGCCGACCCCCGCATGGATGACATTGACCTTCACTTCGGCAGTCGATAGCTTGGTCAGCGCGTGAACCAGCGCTTCCTGCGAACCCTGCACGTCGGCCTTGATGATGAGCGCCAGTTGCTTGGATTCGCCCTCGCCCATCTGCTCGAACATGTTTTCGAGCTTGGCGGCTTGCTGCTTGGCAAGCCGGACATCGCGGAACTTGCCCTGCCGGAACAGCGCAATTTCCCTGGCCTTGCGTTCGTCGGCGATGGCCATGGCTTCGTCGCCGGCACCCGGGACATCCGATAGGCCCTGGATTTCCACCGGAATCGATGGCCCCGCTTCGTCGATCGGCTTGCCGTTCTCGTCGAGCATGGCGCGCACACGGCCGAACACCTGGCCCGCCAGCAGAACATCGCCGCGCCTGAGCGTTCCCGACTGGACGAGAATCGTCGCTACCGGACCCTTGCCCTTGTCGAGGCGGGCTTCGATGATCAGGCCCTTGGCCGGCACCTCTTTCGGCGCCGTCAATTCGAGCACTTCAGCCTGCAATAGCACCTGCTCCAGCAAATCGTCGATGCCTTGACCGGTCTTGGCCGATACCGGGACGAAGGGGGATTCGCCACCGTACTCTTCCGGCACGACGCCTTCGGCGATCAATTCCTGGCGCACGCGATCGGGATTGGCGGCCGGCTTGTCGATCTTGTTGACGGCGACCACCAGCGGCACTTCAGCCGCCTTGGCATGGTGGATGGCTTCCTTGGTCTGCGGCATGACGCCATCGTCGGCGGCCACCACCAGGATGACGATATCGGTCGCCTTGGCGCCCCGAGCACGCATGGCGGTAAAAGCTTCGTGACCCGGGGTATCGAGGAAGGTGACCATGCCGCGCGGCGTTTCGACGTGATAGGCGCCGATGTGTTGCGTAATGCCGCCCGCCTCGCCCGCCGCCACCTTGGCACGGCGGATATAGTCGAGCAGCGATGTCTTGCCGTGGTCGACGTGACCCATGACGGTCACCACCGGCGCGCGCGCTGTCGCCTCGGCATTCTTGTGTTCGACGGCTTCGGCCAGGAAGGCATCGGGATCGTCCAGTTTGGCGGCGATCGCCTTGTGCCCCATTTCCTCGACCACGATCATCGCGGTTTCCTGGTCGAGGTGCTGGTTGATGGTGACCATCATGCCCATCTTCATCAGCACCTTGATGACCTCGGTCGCCTTGACCGACATCTTGTGCGCCAGATCGGCGACGCTAACGGTTTCCGGAATATGCACGTCGCGAACGACCAGCTCCATTGGCTGCGCCTGAGCTTGCGCCTCGTCGTGGTGACGGCCGCCGTGCCGGCCGCGCGGCCCGCCGCGCCAGCCGCCGGCGCCGCCGGCGGTATCGCCGCGGGTCTTGATGCCGCGCTTCTTGGCGGCATCGTCCTTCCATGCGGTGCCGGCCGACTTTTTGGCGCCACCAGGCTTCTTGGTTTCCTCGCCGGGTTTGCCGGCGGGCTTGTGCAGGGTGCCGCTGACGCCTGCTTCGGTTTTGGCCTGCTCCGCGGCCGCCTTCTGTGCCAGTTCAGCCTGCTGCTGCGCCAGGCGAGCCTCGGCTTCGGCCTTGGCGCGGGCTTCGCGTTCCTGCTTTTCCTTGAGCTCGGCCGCCTGAATAGCCGCCAGCTCCGCTTGACGCTTGGCCTCGGCCTCGCGCAGCGCGACTTGCTCCTTGTCGATCACCGAGGTGGTTGCCGGTGCAGGCGCTGGTGTCGGGGCCGGCGCCACCGCCACCGCTTCCGGGGCAGAGGCTGGCGCCGGTGTTGCCGCTGGCGCAGCTTCCGCCGGGACTTCCGCGTCGCGCTTGACGAACACCCGCTTCTTGCGCACTTCGACTTGCACCGTGCGCGCCTTGCCGCTCGAATCGGTTGCCTTGATCTCGGTGGTCTGCTTGCGGGTGAGCGTGATCTTGGCCTTGGCCGCGGTCTCGCCATGCGCCTTGCGCAGGTAGTCGAGCAAGCGCGCCTTGTCCTGTTCGCTCAAGGCATCGTTCGAGGTTTGTTTGCCTACGCCGGCCTTGGCCAACTGCTCCAGAAGTGCCGTCGCAGGCATCTTCAACTCGGCGGCAAATTGGGCGACATTCATTTGTGCCATATCGAGGCCTCCCCCATTACTGCTGTTCCGCGAACCAATGGGCGCGGGCCTTGGTGATCAGGTCCTTGGCGCGGTCGTCATCGATGCCCGACATTTCTGTCAGCTCGTCCACGGCCAGGTCCGCCAGGTCATCGCGGGTGCAAACGCCATTCTTGGCCAGCTTGGCCGCCAGCGCCTTGTCCATGCCTTCCAGCTCCAGCATGTCTTCGGCGACCTTGTCCAGGTGCTCTTCGTCGACGATGGCTTCGGTGAGGAGCACATTGCGGGCCCGGTCGCGCAGCTCATTGACCGTGGCCTCGTCGAAGGCCTCGATCTCCAGCATCTCCGCGAGCGGCACATAGGCGATTTCCTCCAAGGTGGAAAAGCCTTCCTGGATCAGGATATCGGCGACCTCCTCGTCCACGTCGAGCTTCTCCATGAACAACTGGCGGATCGAGGCGGTTTCCGTTTCCTGCTTGTGTTGCGACTCCTCGACCGTCATCAGGTTGATCGTCCACCCGGTGAGTTCCGAGGCCAGCCGCACGTTCTGGCCGCCGCGGCCGATGGCGATCGCCAGGTTGTCCTCGTCGACGACGACGTCCATGGCGTGTTTCTCTTCATCGACGACGATCGAACTGACCTCGGCGGGGGCCAGGGCACCAATGACGAACTGGGCGGGGTCCTGCGACCAAAGCACGATGTCGACGCGCTCGCCAGCCAGTTCGTTGGTCACCGCGGTGACGCGCGAGCCACGCATGCCGACGCAGGTACCGATAGGGTCGACGCGCTGATCGTTCGACTTGACGGCGATCTTGGCGCGCACCCCGGGGTCGCGGGCGGCCGACTTGATCTCGAGCAGGCCGTCCTCGATCTCGGGAACCTCCAACTCGAACAACTTCATGATGAACTCAGGCGCAGTGCGCGAAAGAATCAACTGCGGTCCACGCGCTGCGCGGTCGATTTTTTTCAACCAGGCGCGAACACGATCACCGGGACGCAGGTTCTCCTTTGGAATCATCTGATCGCGCGGCAGCGACGCTTCGATGCGCCCGGCCTCGATGATCGCATTGCCTTTCTCCATCCGCTTGACCGTTCCGGTGACCAGATGCTCCTTGCGCTCCAGGAAGTCGTTGAGCACCTGTTCGCGTTCGGCATCGCGAATCTTCTGCGGGATGACCTGCTTCGCGGCCTGCGCGCCGATCCGGCCGAAATCGATGGGTTCCAGCGTTTCCTCGATGTAATCGCCCACCTGAACTTCGGGATCGTCTTCAAGCGCGTCGGTCAGGCCGATATGCTGGGCCGGAATCTCGACCTCTTCGTCCGGCAGCACCAGCCAGCGGCGGAAGGACTCGAAAGCGCCGGTATCCCGATCGATCTCGACCCGAACGTCGGCTTCGTCATGGATACGCTTCTTGGTGGCCGAAGCGAGGGCAAGTTCGAGCGCCGTGAACACGATATCCTTGTTCACATTTTTTTCCCTTGCCAGGGCATCGACCAACATCAGCAATTCACGGCTCATTTCTCAGTCCTCCAGCATTGATCAATACCTTGGCACCAGTCGGGCCTTGTCGATCCCCTCGAGCGGAAACTTGCGCTCTTGGCCATCGACCGCCACCACGGCAGCGTCTTCCTCAAGGCCGACAATCCGGCCGACGAAGTTCCTCTGGTTGCCAATGGCCACGCGTAATTTGAACTGCACGTCCTGACCGGCGAAACGCAGCCAGTCCGCCGGCTTTTTCAGGACGCGATCAAGCCCCGGCGATGACACTTCGAGTCGGTCGTAATCGACATTTTCGACGGTGAACAAACGCCCCAGCTGATTGCTGACAGCGGTGCAATCGTCGATGGTCACGGTGCCCTGATCCGGCAAGCGGTCGATGAACACGCGTAATAGACGCCCGCGCGGACTGGTCTCGAAATCGACCAATTCATATCCGAGCCCGCTTACCGTGTTCTCAATCAG
>JAGVUA010000035.1 GCA_019136545.1 Betaproteobacteria bacterium | reverse complement strand
AAGCGAGGTTCCTATTGGATTACGCAAGGCTGCCAGATCAACGACACGCAGCTGGGACGTACTTGGTTGCCGCATTTGTAGTACATGCCCACTCGATCGAGCCGTTATTGACAGTGGGCGTTAGGGTGATCGTCTTGGTGGCAATCAGTCCCGACGCATCGCCCCCAGCAGTTGCCGTGATAACACCGTTGGCCACTGCTACTTGGGTCGTATACTTGCCCTTGACGTCTGCAGCTGCCGGGACACCAGAGGCTCCACTGTTAATGCCCGTCAAAGTACCTGTATCAGCATAAACATCGGCCACGACCGTCTTCAAGCCACCTGCAAGATTCACGGCCTCGCTGAATTGCGAGCGCGCAGTGTAGTCCTGATACGCTGGCAGCGCGATCGCCGCCAGAATGCCGATGATGGCGACAACGATCATCAGTTCGATCAGGGTAAAGCCTTGTTGAACCTTTTTCATGTATATCTCCTTGGGTTAAGGCACGAAAGCTGTGCTTGGGAGGGATACAGCAACTGTCGTGCCAGCCCCAAAACCCCGGTTTTTCGCTCGTTTCGGATCAATTCGCTGGCGATTTTCGGCGCGAGGTGACGATTTTCGTCACCGGATAGTCGGTCAGGGATGGCCTAACACAGTCCCATGTCGCGCGCCGCCTTGTCCAACTGAGCGTCGCTGGTCAATACTCGCGCGCCATGTCGTTCGGCCAGGGCCAAGTACAAAGCGTCATAAGCGCTCAACCCGCGCGCTTCGGCAATCACACAGGCCGCGAGCAACAAGGGTTCATGCTCGAAGTAGCGAATGGGCAGCGATTCGACGGCTTGCAAAAGGTCGCGCAGCTCGGACGACGACAATTCGCCGCGACGGCACTTGCGAAGCAGCACGTTGGCGGTCTCGGCCAACAGCAACTGAGGGGCCATCAGCACGTCGGCGCCAGTAGTCGCACGATTGAAGGCAGCCTCGGCCTCCGGATGCACGGGGCCGTCCGGCACGAACAGGCGAACCAGGGCCGAGGTGTCGATGACCCATATCATCGGGCTCGATCCAGGCGTACGTCCTCCACCGTATCACCGAGATTCCTCCCGGCCAGCCGTTCCCGCCACGCCCGGGCTGCGGCGAGACCCGGGCTGGCAACCAGCCGAGCCTCGCGCTCGATCAGGCAGCGCACTTGCTCCTGCATGCTTCTATGGTTGGCCGCCGCCATTGCCTTCAGCGCCTCATAGACATCATCCGGAAGATTGCGAATGCTCAATGCTTTCATTGCCACCTCACGATGAAATCAAAACGAAACATCGATAATGATAGCAAATTGCCATCACAAAGTCAGCGGCGGCGGCGCGCCGAGTTATTTGATGCAGACGGCCCTTACCTGCTTCATGTCGGTGACGCCTTGCAGCACTTTTTCCATGCCGTCCTGCTTGAGCGTGGTCATGCCCTCTTCCAGCGCCTGCGCCAGGATCTGGGCGACGCGCGCGTGCTCCTGGATCAGCCGCTTGATCTCTTCGGTGCCGACCAGCAGCTCGTGCAGGCCGACGCGGCCCTTGTAGCCGGTGTTGCCGCAGGCCTCGCAGCCCTTGGGCCGATGCAGCATCAGGCGGCCATTTTTCCCATGGCTTTTCAGCCAGCGCTCGGCGACCGCCGCGCGGGCGGCGTCGGCATTGTCGCGAAACGCCGACGTGGCCTTGAGATCTTCGCAGTACTCGTCCACCAGATGCCGCATTTCTTCCTCGGTCGCCGCGTAGGCTTCCTTGCACTTGCACAGGCGCTTGGCCAGTCGCTGGGCCAGGATGCCGAGCAGGGCATCGGCGAAGTTGAACGGGTCCATGCCCATGTCGAGCAGCCGCACGATCGATTCGGGCGCGCTGTTGGTGTGCAGGGTGGCGAACACCAGGTGGCCGGTCAGCGAGGCTTCGATGCCGATGGCCGTGGTTTCCTTGTCGCGCATTTCGCCGACCATGATGATGTCCGGGTCGGCCCGCAGGAAGGAGCGCATGACGGTGGCGAAGTCGAGGCCGGCCTTCTTGTTCACCTGTACCTGGCGCAGGCCCTTCTGGGTGATCTCGACGGGATCCTCGGCGGTCCAGATCTTGGTATCCGGCGTATTGAGCTGCGCCAGCACCGAATGGAGCGTCGTGGTCTTGCCGGAACCGGTTGGTCCGCAGACAAAGAACAGGCCGTAGGGCTTGGCGATGCAGGCCTTCAGTTTTTCAAGATTGCCTGGCAGGATGCCCAGCTGATTCAGCGGTATCGGTTCGCCGGCGGCGAGTATGCGCATGACGACATCCTCGACGCCGCCCGTTGACGGCATGGTGGCCACGCGCAGCTCGATGTCGAGCGGCGCGAAGCGCCTGAACTTGATCTTGCCGTCCTGCGGCCGGCGCTTCTCGGAGATGTCGAGGTCGCACATGATCTTGATGCGCGCCACCAGCGAGTTGCGGTAGCTGCCCGGCACTTCGATGTACTTGTACAGCGAGCCGTCCCGGCGGAAGCGGATCAGCACCTTGTCCTTGCCCATGCCGGGTTCGACGTGGATGTCGGAAGCGCCTTGCTGGTAGGCATCGGTGATGATCTTGTTGACCAGCTTGACCAGCTCGTTGTCGGCGGCGGCGGACACATCCTCGACCGGCGCTTCGATATCGGCGTCGACGGCCTCCAGGTCGGACAGCAGATCGCCCACATGCACGTCGTCGGTCGCGGCGCCGAACATCTGGTCGACGGTTTGGACAAACTCGCGATGCGTGGTGACCCGGAACAGCAGCTTGCGCTTGGGAAAAATATTCTGGACGACGCGCGAGCTGCGCACCTGCTCGGGGTCCATGGTCAGGACGACGACGCCCTCGGCGGTATCCTGGATGGGCAGCCAGCGGTTCTGCTCGACATACTCCCGCTTGAGGTTCTTGAGCAGATCGATCGGCTTGGGCCGCTCCGGCGCATAAGCTTCGTAAGGCACGCCGAAGAACTTCGAAAGCGCCGCGCCGAGCGCCTCCAGCGTCAACTGGAGTTCGGCAAGCAGGGTGTCCTCGACGTCGATGCCCTTGCGCCGCGCCGAGCGCGTCGCCAGCTCCAGCTCCTGCGCCGAGATGACGGCATCCAGCACCAGGTAGTCGTACTTCGACTTGACCGGCTGAACCTGCTTCTGCCGATGGGCGAACGCGATGGCCATGGTCTCGCAAAGCCCGCGCAGTCCTTCCTCGGCCACCGACGCAAACGGCGTGTCGGCCTTGTGGTTGATGATCTGCACCACGCCGTACAGCTCGCCGGTGCTGGCATCGATGATGGGGCCCGCCAGAATCTGCTTGGTGCGATAGCCGGTGCGTTGGTCCACCTCGCTCATGAAGCGCAAGCCGGGATTGATGGCCTTGAGCTCCTCTTCATCATGGGCATCGCGGATATTCACGCTTGCTCGGCTCATCGCCACATAGCCGGCGATGCTCTGCTCGGACACCGGCAAGCGCAGATCCTTGAACGAGCCTAGGCCGGTCTTGACCTTGGAGACGATATGCTCCTTGTCGTCGGTAACCGCGTAGATGGTGATGCGGTCGGCGTTGAACATGCCGCAGATGTCCCGCGACAACTCCAGCATGATCTCGTCGACGTTGGCGGTGGCGTGCACCTTGTTGGTCACCGCCTGCAGCTTCTTGAAGAAAGCCAGCCGGCTGCCGACATCGGACAGGTTGCCGGCATCCGCCGTAGTCACGGAGGTATTCACTTTGCTTTCCTTTCTGTCTTCATTTCGCGTCGGCACGGAACGACCCGCCCAACCGGCGCGCACTTGCGGAACAAGCCTGCATGTCGCTCATAACTCGAATACCTGTTGCGGTTGCAGTCTCCGGGCCTGGACGGATCCGACTCGCACCCCGATTTCCGCCATGATCTGATCGGGCTGCGTGGGCTTGAGGTGGGTAATGAAAACCTCGGCCGACCGCTTCAGCTGGGCCAGTTCCATGGCCAGCATGCTCGGACACAAGTGCCCGGAAGCCGCTGCCAGACGGCGCTCCGGCTCCGTATAGGAGGTTTCGATCAACAGATAGCGCAGATCGTCGATGCGATTGACGGCAGTCCACAACTCGGGGGAGGGTCCGGTATCTCCCGAGAACACCAGGCTGGCGTGGGCCGAAGCGAGCTGGAACGCCACGGCCGGCACGGTGTGTCTGACCGGCAGCGCGGTAATCCGCCGTTCGCCGAGCGACACGACGGTGCCGACCTCGATAGCGTCGAATTGCAGGGCGGGATGCGCCGGACTGGGAATCTGCAGGAAATCCGGCCAGATGGCCCAGTTGAACACATGGGCACGCAAGGCCTCGAGCGTCGCCCCGGTGGCATGAACCGTCAGCGGGCGATGGCGCAGTTCGCCGACGGAATCGATCAGCATCGGCAGGCAGGCGATGTGATCGAAGTGCGAATGGGTAAGAAAGACATGATCGATGCGCGCCAATTCGACGATGGTCAGATCGCCGGCCCCGGTACCGCAGTCGATCAGGATGTCGTCGTCGACGAGCATGGCGGTGGTGCGCAGCGGCCGGCCGCCGGAATCGCCGATGCCGCCGCTGCAACCGAGGATGCGAACCTTCATTGGGCGGCGTGCCTCCAGGAGCCCGTGAGCACCGTTCAGCTGCGCGACCGGAATTCCATCCTGATGCCGCCGAGCTCGATGATGTCACGATCATGCAGCGCATGAGGTTTTCCCGTGACCAGTCGCTCGCCGTTCACCGATGGCAGGTTGGCGCCCTCGACGTGGACGATGAAATAGCCATGCGGCCGGCGCGAAATCATCGCGACCTGCACGCCTTGCTTACCGAGGGTCGTGGTGGGCTTGACCAGTTCCAGTTCCCGACCGGCGCTGGCGCCGGTAAGCACGCAAAGCCTGGCCTTGGGCGCCAGCGCTTCTTCCATGACTGGCGTCTGCCCGGGAATTCCACCCAAAGTCAGCGTTGGCGACACGCCGGCCGCAGCAGCGGTGGGCGGTGACACCGCCCCCGCGACTGCGGCTGCGGCCGCGCCCGCGACGGCCGCCGATGCCGCCGATGCCGGCGCACCGCCGAGCCCCTGCGTGACGGAGCGCTCGATGGCGCCGCGCATCGTGTCGGGTCGCAGCACCATCGTCTTCTCGAAATCATCCGGAACCTGGGCGGCGTCCGTTTCGCTCAGGTACTTCAGTCGATACTTGCCGAGTTCGACGACATCCCCATCCTGGAGGAAATGCTTCTTGACCGGCTGGCCATTGACCAGGGTGCCGTTGGTGCTGTCGAGGTCTTCGAGAAAGGCGTCGTTGATCACCATGACGATCACCGCGTGCTCGCCGGAGATCGCCAGGTTGTCGATCTGGATATCGTTGTGCGGCTTGCGGCCGATGGTGGTGCGCTCCCTGATGAGGGGAATTTCCTTGAGCACCAGGCCTTCCATGCTGAGTATGAGCTTCGCCATTTCCGATCGTCCTCGATTACTTGAACCAGGCCAGGAACCGCGCCCACCAGCTTCGCCTGGCCGGGAATGCCTGCCTGACCCGCACCAGCACCACCGACACGTTGTCGCGACCGCCGTAATCGTTGGCCAATCGCACCAGCTGCGCCGCGCATGTCTCCAACTGCTCCGGCAGGCTGGCCAGCGTCGCGGCAATCTCGCCATCCTCGACCATGTCGTTGAGGCCGTCGGAACACAACAAATAGACATCGCCCACGCTCACCGGGTGGTCGGCGATGTCCGCCTCGACCACCGGATCCACGCCGAGCGCCCGGGTCAGCAGATTCCGGTTGCGCGACTGTCGGGCCTGCTCGATCGTGATTATCCCGCTGTCAATCTGTTCCTGCAAAACCGAATGATCGCGCGTCAGCTGCTTCAATTCTCCGTTTCGCCAACGGTACAGGCGCGAATCTCCGACATGGGCGATCGTCACGGCGTCGTCGCGGAACACGGCGGCCACCAGCGTGGTGCCCATGCCGGCGTACCGCGGCTGACTTTCGGCGGCGCGCAGGATCGCGCCGTTGATCTTGCCGATCTCGGCGTTCAGCGCGTCTCCCGGCGAAATGTCTGCGTCGCGGCCATCGCCGGGAGCCAGCGCCTTGGGCAAGGCCGTGCGCAGCATCATGGCGGCCAAGCCACTTGCCACTTCGCCGGCGTTGTAGCCGCCCATGCCGTCGGCCAAAAGCGCCAACCCCGCCCCGGCATCGCCGAATACGGCATCCTCGTTATGGGGACGCATCCGTCCCGCGTCGGTTTGAGTGACGATCTCCAGCGATCGCGCTAAATCGGCGGCCATGTGGGCAAAAGAAGTTGGCGGTCGGAACTACTATACGACAGACGCAAAAAAGACAGACGCAAAAAAAGGCGGGCCGCGGCCCGCCTTCCATGGCTGTGCGCCGATGTCAAAGCATCGCTTTCAGCAGCTTCGCCATCACCGACGGGTCGCGGGTGATCTTGAAGCCGCATTCTTCCATGATCGCCAGCTTGGCGTCGGCCGTATCGGCGCCGCCCGAGATCAGCGCGCCGGCGTGGCCCATGCGCTTGCCGGCCGGTGCGGTAACGCCGGCGATGAAGCCGACCACCGGCTTCTTCATGTGGTCCTTGCACCAGCGCGCGGCTTCGGCTTCGTCCGGGCCGCCGATCTCGCCGATCATGATCACCGCATCGGTATCCGGATCGTCGTTGAACATCTTCATGATGTCGATGTGCTTGAGGCCGTTGATCGGGTCGCCGCCGATGCCCACCGCCGACGACTGGCCCAGGCCCAGCTCGGTGACCTGCGCCACGGCTTCGTAAGTCAGCGTGCCCGAACGCGAAACGATGCCGATGCGGCCCTTGCGATGAATGTGGCCGGGCATGATGCCGATCTTGATCTCGTCCGGGGTGATGAGGCCCGGGCAATTAGGGCCGAGCAGCAGGGTCTTCTTGCCGCCCTTGGCTTCCTTCTGCTTCATCTTGTTGCGCACGACCAGCATGTCGCGCACCGGAATGCCCTCGGTGATGCAAATCGCCAGGTCGAGGTCGGCCTCGCAGGCCTCCCAAATCGCATCGGCGGCGCCGGCTGGCGGCACATAGATCACGGAAACGGTGGCGCCGGTGGCCGCCTTGGCATCCTTGACCGAAGCGAAGATCGGCACGTCGAAGATCTTCTCGCCGGCCTTCTTAGGATTGACGCCGGCGACGAAGCAGTTCTTGCCGTTGGCGTATTCGATACACTTCTCGGTGTGGAACTGGCCGGTCTTGCCGGTGATGCCCTGGGTGATGACCTTGGTGTCCTTGTTGATCAGGATCGACATAGCGCTTTTTCCTTACTTCACTGCTGCCACGATCTTCGTGGCAGCTTCCGCCATGGTGTCGGCGGAGATGATCGGCAGGCCGGACTCGGCCAGGATCTTCTTGCCCAGATCCTCGTTGGTGCCCTTCATGCGGACGACCAGCGGAACGGACAAGTGGGTTTCCTTGGCTGCGGCGACCACGCCGGTGGCAATGGTGTCGCACTTCATGATGCCGCCGAAGATGTTCACCAGGATGCCCTTGACCTTGGGGTTCTTGAGCATGATCTTGAAGGCTTCGGTCACCTTCTCGGTGGTGGCGCCGCCGCCGACGTCGAGGAAGTTGGCGGGCTCGGCACCGAACAGCTTGATGGTGTCCATGGTCGCCATGGCCAGTCCCGCGCCATTCACCAGACAGCCGATATTGCCGTCCAGCGAAATGTAGGCCAGGTCGAACTTGGAAGCCTCGATCTCATCGGCGTCCTCTTCATCCAGGTCGCGGTAGGCGACGATTTCGGGATGCCGGTAGAGGGCGTTCGAGTCGAAATTGAACTTGGCGTCGAGCGCCTTGATGTTGCCGTTGCCTTCCAGGATCATCGGGTTGATTTCCGCGAGCGAGGCATCGGTCTCCATGTAGCAGGTGTAGAGCTTCTTGAAGGTATCGGTCGCCTGGGCGATCGACGCCTCGGGCACGCCGATGCCCTTGGCCAGTTCCAAGGCCTGCGCATCGGTCAAGCCGACCAGCGGATCAACGAACACCTTGATGATCTTCTCAGGCGTCTTGTGGGCGACTTCCTCGATGTCCATGCCGCCCTCGGAGGACGCCATCATCGCCACCTTCTGCGTAGCGCGATCGGTCAGCGCCGCCACGTAGTATTCCTTCTTGATGTCGGCGCCGTCCTCGATCAGGAGGCGGCGGACCTTCTGGCCCGCGGGGCCGGTCTGGTGCGTCTTGAGCTGCATGCCAAGGATCGCCGTGGCGTTGGCGCGCACTTCGTCGATCGACCTGGCGAGCTTGACGCCGCCGCCCTTGCCACGGCCGCCGGCGTGAATCTGCGCCTTCACGACCCAGATACTGCCTCCCAGGGTCTCGGCGGCCTTGACCGCCTCGTCGACGGAAAAACACGGGATGCCGCGCGGCGTCGATATCCCGAATTTCCTCAGGATTTCCTTGCCCTGATACTCGTGGATCTTCATGAGATACTTTTCCCCATTTGGTCTGTCCGGAATCAAAGCATAATATCCAACTATGTGGTGCGGTGCAAAATCTATAGCCTAATCCCCAATACTTTCTCTTTGCTTTCAACATGCTGACTCCGGAACAGGTGGCGCGGCGCTGCGCCGAGATCATGTGGCCCGACGACCACGCCGCGCGTGGGCTGGGCATGCGCATTGCGGACGTAGGGCCGGGCACCGCGACATTGACGATGGCGGTCCGATCCGAAATGGTCAATGGCCACGGCATATGCCACGGCGGTTTCATTTTCGCGGTGGCGGATTCGACTTTCGCCTACGCCTGCAACAGTTTCAACCACCGTGCCGTCGCCGCCGGCGTCGACATCAACTTCCTCGCGCCGGCGCACTTGGGCGACATGCTCACGGCGCGCGGCCATGCCCGGCAGCAGGGCAGCCGCAGCGGCGTCTACGATGTCGAAGTCGCGAACCAGACCGGCAAGCTCATCGCCGTATTTCGCGGCCGAGCGGCCCGTATCAAGGGGCATTTCTTCGATCCGGACGAAACACCGCATAACTGAGGGATAATTGGCGGCCAACAGGAGGAGCGGAGGAGCCTGCCGACATGACGGAGAAGATCGGTCTCGAACCCATCGAAAACGCCAGCCGCGACGAGATTGCGGCGCTGCAACTGGAGCGCATGCGCTGGTCGCTGCAGCATGCCTATGACAACGTCCCGCACTACCGGCAGAGTTTCGATGCCGCCGGCGTCCACCCCAAGGATCTTCGCACGCTCGCCGACCTGGCGAAGTTCCCCTTCACTGCCAAGCAGGACTTGCGCGCGAACTATCCATTCAAGATGTTCGCCGTGCCCCGCGAGAAAGTGGTGCGCGTGCATGTATCGAGCGGCACCACCGGCAAGCCCACCGTCGTGGGCTACACGCACAACGACATCGGCATGTGGGCCCAATTGATGGCCCGCTCGATCCACGCCTCGGGCGGACGCCCCGGAGACATCATCCACGTTTCCTACGGCTATGGCCTGTTTACCGGCGGTCTCGGCGCTCATTACGGCGCCGAACGGCTGGGGTGCACCGTGATTCCGTTCGGCGGCGGCCAGACCGAGCGCCAGGTGCAGTTGATCCAGGATTTCGCACCCGACATCATCATGGTCACGCCGTCCTACATGCTCGCCATCGGCGACGAGTTCGTGCGCCAGGGGCTGGATCCGGCCAAGGGCTCGTTGCGACTGGGCATCCACGGCGCCGAGCCCTGGACCCAGCAGATGCGCGAGGAAATCGAGCGCCGCTTCGAGGTGGACGCCGTCGATATCTACGGACTGTCCGAGGTCATCGGCCCCGGCGTCGCCAATGAGTGCGTCGAGAGCAAAGACGGCCCCGTGGTCTGGGAAGACCACTTCTATCCGGAAATCATCGATCCCGCCACCGGCGAGGTGCTGCCCGACGGCGAAATGGGCGAACTGGTGTTCACCTCGCTGACCAAGGAAGCGCTGCCGGTCATCCGCTACCGCACCCGCGACCTGACCCGGCTGCTGCCGCCCACGTCGCGGTCGATGCGCCGCATCGGCAAGATCACCGGGCGCTCGGACGACATGCTGATCATCCGCGGCGTCAATGTCTTTCCTTCGCAGATCGAGGAATTGATCCTGAAGACGCCGAAGCTGTCGCCGCACTACCTCATCGAGGTGGACCGCGACGGCCACCTGGACACCGTGACCCTCAACGTCGAGATGAAGCCCGAGCACGCCACCGCCACGAGCGCCGAGAAGGGATTCGCCGCCAGCGAGCTGGCGCATCACATCAAGTCCTACATCGGCATTTCCACGCACGTCGAGATCAAGGCCGTGGGCACCATCGAACGCTCGGCCGGCAAGGCGCGGCGCGTGGTGGACCGCAGGCCGCGGTGAAAAGACGAGGGACCAAGCGTCCGCCCCGAAAAATGCCCCGCGCGAATCCGAGGTTGCCGACATGATAGAAGACAGCAACGCCTGGGAGAAATTTCTCCATGTGCTCGACTGGGTCCTGGCGGTCCAGGCGCGTTATGCCACCGACCTGCGGCACAGTCTGGTGCGTATCCGCTTCCACGACCAAAGAGCCCTGGGCGACGCCTACGGCGCCCGCGACGCCCTGACGATGCTGATGCGTCTCGCGGCGCAGTTGCAGCACTCGCTGCGCAAGACCGACCTGGTCGCGCGCAACGGCACCGACATCTGGGTTCTGATTCCTTTCGTGACGCCCGAGTCCGTACTGTCGAAGGTTTCCCAGATCGTGAGCATTGCCTCGACCAACGGCCTGGACATCGTCGACCGCGACTTGTCGGTATTTACGATTCCCGACGCCGACGGCCTGGAGAAATTGGCCTTCGACAATGCCGAGCGTTTCCTTGGCGTGATCGGCACCGAGTCCCAAATCACCATGCGCTGGGAAGGCGCCCGGTAGCAGCAACCTTATGAGCACCACCGCTCCCCCCCGACTCGAACCGATCGAAACCGCCAGCCGCGACGAGATCGCGGCGCTGCAATTGGCGCGCATGAAGGACACCTTGGCCAGGGCCTACGCCGGGGTCGCCCATTACCGGGCCAAATTCGATGCCGCCGGAGTGCATCCCTCCGATCTCCGCGAACTGGCCGACCTTGCCAGATTCCCCTTCACCGCCAAGCAGGACCTGCGCGAAACCTATCCTTACGGCATGTTCGCGGTGCCGCTCGACGACGTCGTCCGCATCCACGCCTCGAGCGGCACGACCGGCAAGCCGACCGTCGTTGGCTACACGCGCAATGACATCGACAACTGGGCCGACATCATGGCCCGCTCGTTGCGTGCCGCTGGCGCCAGCCGTTCGGACATCGTTCATGTCACGCATGGTTACGGCCTGTTCACCGGCGGGCTGGGCGTGCATTACGGCGCCGAGCGCCTGGGTTGCACCGTGGTGCCGATCTCCGGCGGCCAGACCGAGCGCCAGGCCCAGCTCATCCGCGACTTCAAGGCCACCATGATCGTCGGCACGCCCTCCTACGTGCTGAACATCGTCGACGAAATGGAACGCCTCGGCATCGATCCGCGCGCCACCTCGCTCCGCCGCGGCATGTTCGGCGCGGAACCCTGGGGCGAGCACATGCGCGCCGAACTGCAGGACCGGCTGGGCATCGCCGCCATGGACCTGTATGGCCTCTCGGAAGTCATCGGCCCCGGCGTGGCGGCCGAGTGCATCGAAGCGCGCGACGGCCCCGTCATCTGGGAAGACCACTTCTATCCGGAAATCATCGATCCCGACACCGGCAAGGTGTTGCCTGACGGCGCGCCCGGGGAACTGGTGTTCACCTCGCTGACCAAGGAAGCGCTGCCGGTGATCCGCTACCGCACCCGCGACCTGACCCGGCTGCTGCCGCCGACGGCGCGCAGCTTCCGCCGCATGGGCAAGATCACCGGCCGGTCCGACGACATGCTGATCATCCGCGGCGTCAATGTTTTCCCCTCGCAGATCGAGGAACAGATCCTCAAGGTGCCCAAGCTGTCGACCCATTACATGCTGGAGGTCTCGCGCCAGGGACATCTCGACGAACTCGACGTGCTGGTCGAAATGAAGCCGGACGTGGTTTCGGAAGCGGATCGCGAAGCTGCCGCGCACGAATTGCAGCATCACATCAAGTCGCTGATCGGCATCAGCACGCTGGTGCGGATTCAGCATCACGGCAGCATCGAACGTTCGCAAGGCAAGGCCCGACGCGTCATCGACCGGCGGCCGAAGTGAATTCCCGTCGCTGGCCCGCCGGTTTCATCGTTTTCACGACGCTCGGTATCGTCAGTCTGGTAATCGCCGTCGCCGTGTTGACGGGTGTTGGCGCCCGGGTGCATCCGCTGCTGGCCGATGAAGGAACGGGGATCGCCATGCTCGTCACCGCCCTTGCCCTCTTTCTGACCGGCGGCTTTCCTCTGGTGCTGCGCCGCCTTGCCGAACGCGAAGGCGCGTGAGCCAGGACCATTTTTCGGGTGTCGCCGCCGACTACGCGCGCTTTCGCCCGGGCTACCCAGCCGCCCTGTTCGACTGGCTGGCCGCCCGGACGCCCGGCCATGACTGCGCCTGGGACTGCGGCTGCGGCAACGGCCAGGCTTCGGTGCCGCTGGCTGAACGCTATCAGCGTGTCGTCGCGACTGACGCTTCCGCCCGTCAGATCGAGTTGGCACAACCGCAGCCGAACATCGAGTATCGCGTTGCGTCCGCGGAGGCCAGCGGGTTGCCCGACCACAGCGCCGATCTGGTCACCGTAGCCCAGGCGCTGCACTGGTTCGATTTCGACCGTTTCTACGCCGAGGTCGGGCGGGTCCTCAAGCCGGGTGGCCTATTCGCCGCCTGGACCTACCAACTGCTGCGGGCCGAACCGGCGATCAACGAGGTCCTGGCCGATTTCTACGCAAACACCCTTGGCCCTTACTGGCCGCCGGAGCGTCGATGGGTCGATCTCGCCTACGGCGGCGACATGCCGTTCCCGTTTCGCGGCATCACCACGCCAGCCTTTGAGATCCGGCTGACCTGGTCGCTCGAGGATATGCTCGCGTATCTCGGCACATGGTCGGCCACCACGCGGTATCGCCGGACCCGCGGCGACGACCCGATTCCCGTCTTGGGCGAGCGACTGGCGCCGATCTGGCAGACCGGCACCAGGGAGATCGTCTGGCCCATCGCGCTGCGCGCCGGCCACCTCCAATTTCCGCGGCTGCGGCCCGCACGGCTTGCCTGTTAAACTTCCCCGATGAGAGAGTGAGAGAGCCAGCAGGAGCGAACAAAATTTCGATGGCCGGCCTGACGACACATTGGGGTATTCGCGCGAAGCTGATTCTGCTCTTCGTGCTGATCAAGGTCGTCCCGCTGGTGCTGCTGGCGCTGCTGGCATGGCACGGCTTCTCGCGCCTCGGGGTCACGCTGACCGAGCGCACCGAGCAGATGGCCAACGGCGTACGCGCGACGATTGACGATCTCTCCGAGGTCGTGGTCGACGAATCGGTTCGGGCGCTCGACCGCAAATCGCGCGATGCTCTCGAACGGCTGACCACGGATACCGCCCTGGCAGTGGCCGATTTTCTTTATGACCGCGACCGCGACGTCCTGCTGGCCGCCACACTGGAACCAAGCGCCGAAAACTACCGCAAGCTGATCGCCAATCGTACCGGCAAGCTCGTCGATCCCGGCGCCTGGACGCTGTCCGACGACGGCACGCGTTGGCTGCCCAAGACGCCTGCTGCGATCGTGGAAACCCAGCAGACGCCGACCAACCCGGAAAACAAGCAGGGCTTTCATCATCGGCCGCCCGAAAATTTCGGCAAGCGTGTCGATACGCCCCTTTATCACGAGATCACCTTCGTCGGCATCGACGGGCAGGAGAAAATCAAGGTCAGCGCCACCGACCTGCTGCCGCGCGACTTGCGCAACGTCGCCAGGCGCGAGAACACCTACAGCGGCGCCGAGCGCTATTTCGCCGAACTGGCCAAGCTCAAGCCCGGTGAAATCTATGTTTCCGACGTCATTGGCCCTTACGTCCGATCCCGCTATTACGGACCGGTCACAC
The DNA here is from genome assembly GCA_019136545.1 of Betaproteobacteria bacterium. Taxonomy (GTDB): domain Bacteria; phylum Pseudomonadota; class Gammaproteobacteria; order Burkholderiales; family Rhodocyclaceae; genus Fen-999. The sequence goes on along the minus strand of JAGVUA010000035.1, from coordinate 17,226 downwards.
CCGAAGCCGCCGCCAAAGCCGGCATTCCGTTCGAGCCGGACAAGGAAGCCTACGCAGGGATAGAGAACCCCAATGGCCGCCGGTTCCACGGCATCGTCCGCTGGGCCACGCCCGTGCTCAAGGACGGCAAAGTCAGCGGTTATGTCACGCTGGCGCTGGACCACGCGCACATCATGCGTTTCACCGACAACCTGATGCCGACCGAGGCGCGCTATACGCCGATTGCGGACGCCACCAACGGCAATTACGCCTTCATGTGGGATTACTTGGACCGGTCGATCGCCCATCCGCGCCATCAGTCCATCATCGGCTTCGACCCGGCCACCGGCGAACGCGAGCAGCCGTGGTTCGATACCGAAATGAACGAAGCCTGGAAGAAGTCTGGCCAGTCGCTGCGGGAATATCTCGCCACAGTCCCTGTTTTCGACCACCAGTCGCGCGACAAGATACCCTCCGCCGAACAAGGCAAGGCGGGCATTCGCGGCCTCGATTGCCGCTATCTCAACTTCGCGCCCCAGTGCCACGGCTGGAACGATCTGACGCGGGACGGCGGCTCCGGGTCTTTTGTCATCCTCTGGTCGGGCGTCTGGAAACTGACCACGGCGGCAACCATTCCGTACTTCACCGGTCCATACGGAAAGTCGCCACGCGGCTTCGGCTACGTGACCATCGGCGCCAACATCGACGAGTTCCACAAGGCGGCCACCGACACCAAATCCCTGCTCGACCAGCGCGTATCCGACCACGGCGCCAAGATGAAGCAGGCCAAGGACGACACCCTCGCCCTGATCGCCGACCAAATGCGCGGTTCGGCCTGGATGTTGGCCGTCTCGACGGCAAGCATGATCGCCATCGTCATCGCCATCGCCATCTGGCTGGCGAACACGCTGACGCAGCGCGTTACCCATCTGAACGACGGGCTGCGCCGCATCGAGGAAGGCGATCTGGCGTTCCGCCTGAAGAAAACCGGCGACGACGAGATGGGCACGCTCGCCATCTCCATCAATCGCATGGCCGACAGCGTGCAGGAGTCCTTCAAGCGCCTGGAGGAAGCCAAACACAAGGCCGAGGAGGCGAGCCGCCTGAAGAGCAGCTTCCTGGCAAGCATGTCGCACGAGTTGCGCACCCCGCTCAACGGCATCCTGGGCTTTGCCGAGTTGTTGAAGCTCGACGCCGCCGGCGAACAACAGCGTACCTGGGCCGCCACCATCTACTCGAGCGGCAACCACCTGCTCGCGCTGGTGAACGAGATTCTCGACCTGGCCCAGATCGAAGCGGGCAGCATGGCACTCAAGCCGACACCGACCGATCTGGCGACGCTGGTTCGGGACACCGCCGAACAGCATCGCATCCAGGCGGAAGAAAAAGGCCTGAGGTTCAATCTGGTCGTCGACGCGACCTTGCCGGACAACATCGTCTGCGATCCCGCGCGCGTGCACCAGATACTGAACAATCTGCTCAACAATGCCGTCAAGTTCACCAGCCGCGGCTCGGTCGAATTGGCGGTCACGCGCGACCGCGACGATCTGCTGATCACCGTCGCCGATACGGGGCCAGGCATCGCCCCCGAGCATCACGAAGCCATTTTCGAGGAGTTCCGCCAGACCGAGGACTTTCTCACGCGCGAACACGGCGGCACAGGCCTGGGGCTCGCGCTGGTGAAGAAGCTTGTCGGCCTCATGGGCGGCGAGGTGACGGTCGATTCGACCGTCGGCAAGGGCGCAACCTTCCGCGTCAGGCTGCCCCTGGCGACAACAGCATGACAGCGCAGGTGCGCAGACGGGATATCAGATGACGCTCGAGACGGCCACGCTGGGCGGCGGTTGCTTCTGGTGTCTCGAAGCGGCGTTCATCCAGTTGAACGGCGTGCTGGAGGTGATCTCCGGTTACTGCGGCGGCCAGGTCGAGCAGCCGAACTATGCCCAGGTCTGCACCGGCGCCACCGGGCACGCCGAAGTGGTACGCGTGACTTACGATCCCGCCCGCATCGACTACCGAACGCTCTTGCTGGCCTTCTTCGCCATCCACGACCCGACCACGCCGGATCGACAGGGACATGACGTCGGCAGCCAGTACCGTTCGGTGATCTTCACCCATTCCCCCGAACAGCAACGCATCGCGCTGGACCTGATCGGGGTTTTGGACCGCGAACAGACCTGGCCAGACCCGATCGTCACCCAGGTGGTCCCGGCCGAGCGCTTCTGGCCGGCCGAGGACTATCACCAGAACTACCTCGCCAACAATCCGCATCAGCCCTACTGCATGGCGGTGGTCGCACCGAAGGCCGCGAAATTGCGCAAAGTCTTCAGGGATCGGCTCAAGTAGTCGTTCATCAGCCAGGAACTAAGCCGGTTTCAAGGCGCTTTTCGCACGGTAGGATCCCCTCGTCTCTGGCATCCTAATGCCGCAGACATTCCGTGACAGGAACGCCTTCGACATGGACAAACCTTCGGTGATGATCGGGATCAAACACGCGCGTCCAGGGTTTCGCATCAACTCAGATTCAAGCATTTTTCGGAATGAAACTTAGCCTCGGCAGACTTGCCGCTCTCGCTGCCACGCTCTGGCTGGTCACGCCGACCACCGCAGCGACAGGCGTCGCCAACGAGGAGAAGGTCGCACCCGCGAGCGGCATCGAGCCTGCCTTGAAGAAACTCGAGGGCAGGGCAGCCCAATCGAAAGCGGGCGAAGCCACGGTCATCGACGAAGTACTGGCGCGCGTGGCGCGGATGAACGCCACCGTGGCCGAATTGCACACGCTCATCGAAGCCATCCCGGCGCCGCGCTGCCCCCCGGCCCCCGAAGCCGTGGCTTGTCCGCCGGCGGCGGCGGCCCCGGCATCGGCGGAGCACGCGGCCATTGCGACACCCGCGACGGTGGCGCCCACGCCAAAACCTGCCGCCCCGGCGCCGAAACCTGCTGCTCCGGCAGCGAAGCCGGCCGTGGCGGAGGAGGATGTGCTGGCCGACATCCCGTGGCAACCCATTGCCGGTGGCTTGGCCGTGCTCGCGCTATTGGGCCTGTGGTGGCGGCAGCGTCGCCGGAAGGACGCGACCGCCGAGTCTTTCGCCGTCACGCAGCCTTCGGTGCCCCCATCGCTGGCGAAACTGGTCACGCAGGAACGCAAAGTCAGTCCCGGCGCCACGCCGCCCTCAACCCCGGCTGCCGCCACGCCGCTCCCGGCCCAGCCGCCAGCGGCGACACCGCCTGCCGGCCAAGCGCCGGCACCCGCCGCCGTGCCCGCGGCCGACGCCGGTAGCGTCGACGCCGATCTCTCGCTGGAACTTGCCGAGGTCATGCTGTCGATGGGACTGACCGACGGCGCCGCCCAGACGCTGACCGACCACATCCGCACCCATCCGCGCCAAGCCCTGTTCCACTGGCTCAAACTGCTCGACATCTACCGCAAGTCGGGCATGAAGGACGACTTCGAGAAATCCGCTCAGGAAATTCAGCAGCATTTCAACATGGCGCCTCCCGACTGGGAACCGACCCACCCGGATGCCAAGGCGCCCGAACTCGAAAGCTACGCGCATATCATCGGCCGCGTGCAGGAGCTGTGGCCACGCCGTTCCTGCGCCGAGTACTTAAACCGCCTGCTCGAGGACAACCGCGGCGGCACGCGCACCGGTTTCCCGCAGCCGGTGGTCGAGGAAATTCTCCTGCTGGTCGCCCTGTTGAAGGATCTGGGACGATAGTCGGCGAAACTGGCCGCTAGGCCGGATTGTCGAAATCGACGAATCGGCAGTCCAGGCCGAACTTTTCCTGCAGATGTTCGCCGAGAGCCATGACGCCGTAGCGTTCGGTCGCATGGTGACCGGCGGCGATGTAAGGCACGCCCGATTCCCGGGCCAAATGCACGGTCTGCTCGGAAATTTCGCCGCTCACATAACAATCCGCGCCGGCGAGCATCGCCTGCTCGAACCAGTTCTGCGCGCCGCCGCTGCACCAAGCCAGGCGGCGCACCATGCGGTCGCCGGCACCGACCAGCAGCGCTGTCCGGCCCAGGGCGCTTTCCAGCGCCGCCGCAACGGCAGCGGCGGTTAGCGGCACTTCGGGCCGTCCGATGTACCCGATGTCCTGGTCGCCAAAACGGCCCTCGCTCTTCCAGCCCAGACGGCAAGCCAGCTGCGCGTTGTTGCCGAACACGGGATGGGCATCCAGCGGCAGGTGATAGGCAAACAGGCTGATGTCATGAACCAGCAGGGTGGCCAGCCGGCGCTTGCGCACGCTGGTCACGCGCAGGTCCTCACCGCGCCAGAACCAGCCGTGGTGCACCAGCACCGCATCGGCGCCCAGGCGCACCGCCTCGTCCAGCAGCGCCTGGCTGGCGCTGACGCCGCAGACCATGCGGCCGACTTCGGTCCGGCCTTCCACTTGCAGGCCGTTTGGGCAATAATCGCTGAAGCGTCCAGCCTCCAGCAAACCATCCAGATAATCCCTCAGCTCGTCGCGCCGCAGGGTCGGCATCGTCGTCATGGCCTTTCCCGTTAACTCATCATCTTCGGATCGTTAGATTATGCGCCGTCTCTGGCTGATCTTCGCCCAAGCCGTCACCATTGCCGTGGCGGCGCTGTTCGTCGTCCAGACCCTCAAGCCGGAATGGCTCGACCAACGCACGAGAATGGCGTTCCAGGCACCCGCCAATATCGTGGCGCTCAAGGAGGCGCCGGCGACCAGCGAAACCTCGCGCCCGGCCTCGTTCGCCGACGCCGCCAGCCGGGCCGTGCCCTCGGTGGTGCATGTCTTCACCACCCAGGAGATTCGTTCTTCGCGCCATCCCCTGGCCAGCGATCCTTTCTGGCGGCACTTCTTCGGCGATCGCGAAGGCATGCGCACGCAGCGGCGCTCCGGCCTGGGCAGCGGCGTGGTCGTGTCGCCGGAAGGCTATATTCTCACCAACTTCCATGTCGTCGAAGCTGCCGATGAAATCGAGGTGGCGAGCAACGACGGCCGCAAGTTCAAGGCCACGGTAGTCGGCGCCGACCCGGAATCCGATCTTGCCGTGTTGCAGGTTTCGGTAGACGCCAAGCTGCCGGCGATCACCTTTGCCCCGGCCGACTCGCTGCGGGTCGGCGACGTCGTGCTTGCGGTGGGCAACCCCTTCGGCGTCGGTCAGACCGTCACCTCCGGCATCGTTTCCGCCCTCGGCCGCAGCCATCTGGGCATCAACACCTTCGAAAACTTCATTCAAACCGATGCCGCCATCAACCCCGGAAACTCGGGCGGCGCGCTGACCGACGGCAACGGCAACCTGGTCGGCATCAATACCGCCATCTATTCGCAGAACGGCGGCTCGATGGGCATCGGTTTCGCGATCCCGGTCTCGCTGGCGCGGAACGTGATGGAGCAGATCATTCGCACCGGCAGCGTCACGCGCGGCTGGATCGGCGTCGAGGTCCAGGAGATCACGCCGGAACTGGCCGAGTCCTTCGGTCTGCCCTCGGTCGAAGGCGCATTGATCGCCGGCGTCATGCGCGGCAGCCCGGCCGACAAGGCCGGCATCCATCCCGGCGACGTGTTGCTGGCCATCGACGGCAAGAAGGTGAAAGACGCCGAAAACATGCTCGAGCTGGTCGCCGCCCTCAGGCCGGGCGATGCCGGCGCCTTTGCAGTGCGCCGCGACGGCAAGGAGATCGAACTTCGCGCCACGATCGGCAAGCGGCCGAAGCCGCCGCGCGACTGATCAGCGCTTGCCGCCGTCGAGCTTGTCGAGCTCGCTTTCCATCTCGGCATCGCTCGGCGCGACATAGTCGCCCTCGCCCGGTATCGATGGGGAGCGCTTGCTGACGAAACGCGCCAGGAACAGCCCGAGCTCGAAGAGCAGGCACATCGGCACCGCCAGCATGAACTGGGACAGCACGTCGGGCGGCGTCACCACGGCGGCGATGACAAAAGCGCCGACGATCACGTAAGGCCTGGCTTCCTTCAGCTTGTCGATGCCGATGACGCCGAACCTGACCAGCAGAATCACCGCCACCGGCACTTCAAAGGTAATGCCGAAGGCGAGGAACATGGTCATCACGAAGGACAGGTACTGTTCGATGTCCGGCGCCGGCGTGATGCTTTGCGGCGCGAATTCGCCGATGAACTTGAACACCGTGTTGAAGACGAAGAAATAACAGAAGGCGATGCCGGCCAGGAACAGCAGCGTGCTGCCCAGCACGATCGGCAACGCGAACTTCTTCTCATGGGCGTAAAGGCCGGGCGCGACAAAAGCCCAGGCCTGGTACAACACCACCGGCAGGGCGATGACAAACGCCGCCAGCAGGGTGACCTTGATCGGCACCATGAAGGGCGTGATCACGCCGGTGGCGATCATCTTCGTGCCCGGTGGCAGCGTGGCAATCATCGGCTGCGCAATCAGGTCATAAACGTTCGCCGCCCAAGGCACCAGGCAGAGGAACACCAGGACGATCGCCAGGATGGCGCGCAGGAGGCGGTCGCGCAATTCGACCAGATGGCTGATGAAGGTTTCCTGGGCCTCCGACATGTCAGACCTTGGGTTTTTCCGAGTCCGCCGAAGTCAGTGATGGCGGAGCGCCGCTCGGCGCAGCGGCGGCATCCGGCTTGTCGCCGATGCCCTGCGCAATCGATTCATTCAACGAGGTTTCGACCGACTGCACATGCTTGTTGAGCGACGCTTCCATGGTCCTGGCCTGCTCCGCCACTTCCTGCTGCAGCTTTTTCAGGTCCTCGAGCTGGATCTCCCGGTTGATGTCGGCCTTGACGTCGCTGACATAGCGTTGCAGGCGTCCGAGCAAGTGGCCTGCCGTGCGTGCGACGCGCGGCAGCCGCTCGGGCCCGATGACGATCAGCGCCACCAGGGCAATCACCATCAACTCAGTAAAGCCTACATCGAACATTGCGCGCGGACGTCCGAAAAAAATGAGCGGGCATCACCCGCTCCGCCAGCCTTGAACGCCGGGGTGCGGCTCAAACCTTCTCTTTCTTGGCCTCGCCCTCGATGGTATGCCCGACCTGTTCGTGCTCGGCCGGCTTCTCAGCGGTGCCTTCCTTCATGCCGTCCTTGAAGCCCTTGACGGCACCGCCCAAATCCTGGCCGATGTTGCGCAGCTTCTTGGTACCGAATATCAACATGACGATGACCAGAACGATCAACCAATGCCAGATGCTCAGGGAACCCATGTCTTTCTCCTAGCTTCTCGGCAGCATCGAACCCAAGGGTTCGGAACCGCCCAGGATGTGTACGTGCAGATGATACACCTCCTGCCGACCCACCCTGCCCGTGTTGATGATGGTGCGAAAGCCGTCGGTCAGGCCTTGCGAACGCGCCAGTTCCCCGACCTTGGCGAACAGCCTGCCCAATAGTCCGGCGTGGCTGGCGTCGGCGTGATCGAGCGAGGCGATGTGTTGCTTGGGAATGATCATGAAATGCACGGGCGCCTGCGGGTGGATGTCGTGAAAGGCGAACAAGTCGTCGTCTTCGTAAACTTTCTTCGAAGGGATTTCGCCACGCGCGATCTTGCAGAAGATGCAGTCGGTCATGTCAGCTCCGCGATTTTTTTTCGTCGATGCCGGAAATGCCTTCGCGCCGGCGGAACTCGACCATGATGTCGTCGACGCCGATATCGAATTGCGACAGCAGCACCATGGCGTGGAACCAGAGATCGCACGTCTCGCGCACCAGATGCAGGCGGTCGCCATCCTTGGCGGCCATGATCACCTCGGCGGCCTCCTCCGCGACTTTCTTGCAGATCGCATCGGTCCCCTTGGCATAGAGGCTGGCGACATACGAGGAATCCGGCGCCGCGCCCTTGCGTTCCACCAGCGTCGCCTGGACGCGGTGCAAGACTTCGAGGTCGATCACTTGTAAATCTCCTTGGGGTCTTTGAGGACGGGATCGGCGGCCGACCATGCGCCCTCTTCCAGTTTCTGGAAGAAGCAGCTCTTGCGGCCGGTGTGGCAGGCAATGCCGCCCACCTGTTCGATCTTGAGCAGCACCACGTCGTTGTCGCAATCGGTGCGGATCTCCAGCACTTTCTGGAAGTGGCCGGATTCCTCGCCCTTGTGCCATAGCTTGCGCCGCGAGCGCGACCAATAGACCGCCTGGCCGATGGCCGCCGTCTTTTCCATGGCCTCGCGGTTCATCCAGGCAAACATCAGCACGTCGCCGGTGGCGGCGTCCTGCGCAATGACCGGGACCAACCCCTGCTCGTCCCACTTGATCTCATTCAACCACTTGCTTGTCACCATCTCACCTCGATGCCTCTCGATTTCATGTATTCCTTGGCCTGCCGCACCGTGTATTCGCCGTAATGGAAAATGCTGGCGGCCAGCACCGCATCGGCCTTGCCCTGCTGCACGCCGTCGGCAAGGTGTTGCAGGTTGCCGACCCCGCCGCTGGCGATCACCGGTACCGCCACGGCCTCGGCGATGCGGCGGGTCAATTCCAGATCGAAGCCGTTGCGCGTGCCGTCCCGATCCATGCTGGTCAACAGGATTTCCCCGGCGCCCAGGTCGGTGACTTGCTTCGCCCACGCGATGGCGTCGAGACCCGCGTTCTTGCGGCCGCCGTGCGTGAAAACCTCCCACTTGCCGGGACCGGTCTGTTTGGCGTCGATGGCGACGACGATGCATTGCGAACCGACCTTCGCCGAAGCATCGGCGACCAGTCGCGGATCGTTCACGGCGGCGGTGTTCATGCTCACCTTGTCAGCGCCTGCGTTCAGCAGCCGTCGCACGTCTTCGACCTTGCGCACGCCGCCGCCGACCGTCAGCGGAATGAACACCTGCTCGGCGCACGCCTCGACGATGTGCAGGATGATGTCGCGATCGTCCGAACTGGCGGTGATGTCGAGGAAAGTAATCTCGTCGGCGCCCTGTTCGTCGTAGCGCCTGGCGACCTCGACCGGATCGCCGGCATCGCGCAACTCGACGAAGTTGACCCCCTTGACGACACGTCCGGCATTGACGTCGAGACAGGGGATGATGCGCTTGGCGAGCATGGGCTACTTGGCCGAAAGCTTGTCGGCTTCCGCCTGGGCTTTTCTGAAATCCAGCTTGCCCTCGTAGATCGCCCGGCCGGTGATCGCGCCCGTGATCCCTTCGTCCTGCACTTTGCACAGCGCCTTGACGTCGGCAATGCTGGCAATGCCGCCCGAGGCGATCACCGGAATGCGCAGCGCCTGGGCGAGCTTGACCGTCGCCTCGACGTTGACGCCGCTCATCATGCCGTCGCGGCCGATATCCGTGTAAACGATCGCCTCGACGCCGTAATCCTCGAACTTTCTGGCGAGGTCGATGACATCGTGGCCGGTCATTTTCGACCAGCCGTCCACCGCCACCTTACCGTCCTTGGCATCGAGGCCGACGACGATGTGGCCGGGAAACGCCGTACAGGCATCGTGCAGGAAACCGGGGTTCTTCACGGCGGCCGTGCCGATGATGATGTAGCTGATGCCGTCGTCGAGGCAGCGCTCGATGGTATCGAGATCGCGGATGCCGCCGCCGAGTTGCACGGGAATCTCGTCGCCAACCTCGTTCAGGATCGCCTTGATGGCCGGCTCGTTCTTCGGCTTGCCGGCAAAGGCGCCATTGAGGTCGACCAGATGCAGGCGACGGGCGCCTTGATCGATCCAATGGCGCGCCATGGCGGCCGGATGTTCCGAAAATACCGTGGCATCGTCCATGGCGCCCTGCTTGAGGCGCACGCAATGCCCGTCCTTCAGGTCGATCGCGGGAATCAGCAACATAGTGGAATGAAAGTCAGTGGTGGTGGTACGCCGACGGGACCTTTCAGGGCTGCCAGCGCATGAAGTTACCGAGGAGTTGCAGGCCCGACTGGGCACTCTTCTCCGGATGGAATTGGACGGCGAAGATGTTAGCGCGGGCCACCGCGCTGGTAAAGGGGATGCCATAGACCGTGGCGCCGGCGATCACCGACGGCTCGGACGGTTCGACATAGTAGCTATGCACGAAGTAGAAGCGCGCGTTGTCGGGAATGTTCGCCCAGAGTGGGTGCGTCTCGCTTTGGGCCACCTCGTTCCAGCCCATGTGCGGCACCTTCAAGCCCTTGGCAAGGGTTTCCTGCTGGGGAAAGCGGCGCACTTGGCCGGGCAGGATGCCCAGTCCCGCCACATCGCCTTCCTCGCTGTGCTCGAACAGCATTTGCAGGCCGATGCAGATGCCCAGAAAAGGTTTTTCGGCAGCAGCGCGCACTACCGCCTCGCGCAAGCCCTTGCCGATCAATTCGCGCATGCAATCCGGCATGGCGCCCTGCCCCGGCACCACCACGCGATCGGCATCGGCCACCTTGGCCGGATCGGCGGTCACCACGACCCGCGCGCCGGCGGCGACGTGCTCGATGGCCTTGGCCACCGAGCGCAGATTGCCCATGCCGTAATCGACCACCGCAACGACCGTCATGATGATCTCAGAGCGTGCCCTTGGTCGATGGAATGCCGGTGGCGCGCGGATCGATCTCGACGGCCATGCGCAACGCCCGGCCAAAAGCCTTGAAGACGGTCTCGGCCTGATGGTGGGCATTGTCGCCGCGCAACGCATCGACATGCACCGTCATCGCCGCGTGATTGACCATCCCCTGGAAGAACTCGCGGACGAGATCGACATCGAATTCGCCGATGGTGCCGCGGACGAAGGGCACCTCGAACACCAATCCGGGCCTGCCGGAAAGATCGACGACCACGCGCGTCAACGCTTCGTCGAGCGGCACATAGGCGTGACCGTAGCGGCGCAGGCCTTTCTTGTCGCCGATGGCCTGGGCCAAGGCCTGACCCAGTGCAATGCCGACGTCCTCGACGGTATGATGCGCATCGATATGCAGATCGCCTTTCGCCTCGATGTCGAGGTCGATCATGCCGTGGCGGGCAATCTGGTCGAGCATGTGGTCGAAGAAGCCGACACCGGTGGCCAGCTTGGCGGCGCCGCTGCCGTCGAGCGCGAGCTTGACCCGGATTTGCGTTTCCAGCGTATTGCGTTGCACTTCGGCGCTGCGCATTGGACGACGTGCCGCCAAGAATGAAATTGGGGCCATGATACCATTTCATGCCATTCATCAAGCCGCCGCCACGCCGTCACACCGCCATGAGCCGCTACTGGAGCAACACCGCCAAGGCACTGCAGCCCTACGTTCCCGGCGAGCAGCCCAAACTGGCCAATCTCGTCAAGCTCAACACCAACGAGAACCCCTATGGCCCTTCGCCCAAGGTGCTGGCCGCATTGCATGACGAGATCGGCGACAGCCTGAGGCTCTATCCCGATCCGGAAGGCTCGCGGCTCAAAGCGGCGGTGGCCGACTACTTCGGCAACATCTCGCCTTCGCAAGTGTTCGTCGGCAACGGCTCGGACGAAGTGCTTGCCCATGCGTTTCTGGCGCTGCTCAAACACGACAAGGCAATCCTGTTCCCGGATATCACCTACAGCTTCTATCCGGTGTATTGCCGCCTGCACGGCATCGACCACGTGGCCGTGCCGCTCACCGAAAACTACGAGATCCGTCCGAGCGATTATCTGCAGCCCAACGGCGGCATCATTTTCCCCAACCCGAACGCGCCCACCGGCCGCGCGCTGCCGCTGGCCGACATCGAACGCATCGTGTCCGCCAATCCGGATTCCGTGGTCGTCGTCGATGAAGCCTATGTCGATTTCGGCGCCGAATCGGCCGTGGCGCTGGTCGGCAAGTATGTCAATCTGCTGGTGGTGCATACCTTGTCGAAATCGCGCTCGCTGGCCGGGCTGCGGGTTGGCTATGCCGTTGGCGACAGCGGGCTGATCGAAGCCCTCGACCGCGTGAAGAACAGCTTCAATTCCTATCCGCTCGGCCGCCTCGCCCTGGCGGGCGCCGTGGCCGCGATGGAGGACCGCGCGTGGTTCGATCGCAGCCGCCGGGCCGTGATGCGCAGCCGCGATGTCTTGACGGAGGAAATGAGGTCGCTTGGGTTCGAGGTATTGCCGTCGACCGCGAACTTCATTTTTGCGCGCCATCCGCACCGCGACGCCAGTGCGCTGACACAGGCGCTGCGCGAGCGCAGCATCATCGTTCGGCATTTCCGCCAGCCGCGCATCGAACAATTCCTGCGCATTTCCATCGGCACCGACGAGCAGTGCGGTGAGTTGGTGTCGGCGCTGCGGGAGATTATGTCAGCCTGAGTTCCGCCGATCAGGCCTTGATGCGCAACTCGGCCGCGCGGGCGTGGGCGGTCAGCCCTTCGCCGTGCGCCAGGGTCGAGGCGATGGGGCCGAGCGTCTGCGCGCCCGCTTCGGACACCTCGATGATGCTGGTGCGCTTCTGGAAATCGTAGACGCCGAGCGGGCTGGAGAAACGCGCGCTGCGCGAGGTTGGCAGCACATGGTTCGGTCCCGCGCAGTAGTCGCCCAGCGATTCCGACGTGTAATGCCCGAGGAAGATCGCGCCGGCATGGCGGATTTTGTCGACCAGCGCGCGCGGCTGTTCGACGGAAAGCTCCAGGTGCTCGGGTGCGATGCGGTTGGCGATGACGCAGGCCTCGTCGAGATCGGTCACGTGGATCAGCGCGCCGCGACCGGCAATGGACGCGGCGATGACGTCCTTGCGCGGCATGGTCGGCAGCAGCCGCTCGATGCTCGCCGCCACCTTGTCGAGATAAGCCGCGTCTGGACAGAGCAGAATGGCCTGGGCCAGCTCGTCGTGCTCGGCCTGGGCGAATAGATCGATGGCCGTCCATTCGGGATCGCCCGAGCCGTCCGAGATCACCAGCACCTCCGACGGTCCGGCCACCATGTCGATGCCGACCGTGCCGAACACGCGCCGCTTGGCCGAGGCGACGTAGGCGTTGCCCGGCCCGACGATCTTGTCGACCTGCGGAATGGTCTGCGTTCCATAGGCGAGCGCCGCCACCGCCTGGGCACCGCCGATGGTGAACACCCGGTCGACGCCGGCCAGATGCGCTGCCGCCAGCACCAGCTCGTTCTTCTGGCCGTCCGGCGTCGGCACTACCATGATGAGTTCCTTGACGCCGGCGACTTTGGCCGGAATCGCGTTCATCAACACGGAACTGGGGTAGGCGGCTTTGCCGCCGGGTACGTAAAGGCCGACGCGGTCGAGCGGCGTGACTTGCTGGCCGAGCCGCGTGCCATCGGCCTCGCTGTACTCCCACGACGCCAGCCGCTGCCGTTCGTGGTAGCCGCGGATACGCTCGGCGGCGTGTCGCAAGGACTGACTTTGAACCGACGGCAGGGCATCGAACGCGGCTTTCAGTGCCTCCTGCGGCAGTTCCAGTTGCGCCATCATCGCCATGTCCAGCCGGTCGAAGCGGCGCGTGTAGTCGAGTACCGCGGCATCGCCCAGCGTGCGCACGTTGGCCAGCACCTCGGCCACGGTGCGCTCGATGGCGTCGTCGGTGCTGTTGTCGAAACGCAGCAAGGCATCGAGCGCCGACAGGAATTCGGGATCGCGGCTCGAGAGGCGGCGAATCGTCGGCGCGGTCACTGCACGGCTCCGGCGATGCGATCGACCACGGGCTGCAGCAGTGTCCGCTTCATCTTCAAGCTAGCCTGATTGACCACCAGGCGCGACGAAATGGCCATGATTTCCTCGACCTCGACGAGATTGTTGGCCTTGAGCGTGCCGCCGCTGGACACCAGGTCGACGATGGCGTCGGCCAGGCCCGCCAGCGGCGCCAGTTCCATCGACCCGTAGAGCTTGATCAGGTCCACGTGCACGCCCTTGGTGGCGAAGTGCTCGCGCGCCGTCTGGATGTACTTCGTCGCTACGCGCAGGCGTGCGCCCCGGCGCACGGCCGCCGCATAGTCAAACCCGGCGGGCACTGCGACGCACATCCGGCATTGGGCGATCTTCAGGTCGAGCGGCTGGTACAAGCCCGTGCCGCCATGCTCGATCAGCACGTCCTTGCCGGCGATGCCCAGGTCGGCGGCGCCGTACTGGACGTAGGTCGGCACGTCGGACGCGCGCACGATGACGACGCGCACATCCGGCCGATTCGTCTCGATGATCAGCCTGCGCGACTTTTCGGGATTCTCGTTCGGCACGATGCCGGCCGCCGCCAGCAGCGGCAGCGTTTCTTCGAAAATGCGGCCCTTCGACAGGGCGATGGTGATGCTGGTGGCGATGCTGTTCATGCGGCTATTTTACCCGCCGCACGCGGGCGCCCAGCGCCGACAGCTTCTGCTCCAGTTTCTCGTAACCACGATCCAGATGATAGATGCGATCGACCAGCGTTTCGCCCTGGGCGGCCAGGCCGGCGATGACCAGCCCGGCCGATGCCCGCAGGTCGGTGGCCATGACCGCCGCGCCGTCCAGTTTGGCCACGCCTTTGACAAAGGCGGTATTACCATCGATCTTGATGTCGGCGCCCAGGCGGATCAACTCGACCGCGTGCATGAACCGATTCTCGAAAATGGTTTCGCGGATCACCGCCGTGTCGTCGGCGACGGCGTTGATCGCCATGAACTGCGCCTGCATGTCGGTCGGAAACGCCGGGTACGGCTCGGTGCGAACCGAGACCGACTTCAGCCGGGCCGGCGCGGCAAGGCGGATGGCATCCGGCTCGACGGCAATGTCGCAGCCGGCCTCGGTCAGCTTGTCGACCACCACGTCCAAATAGCCGGACGAAGTGCCCGTCAGCCGTATCGCGCCACCGGTGGCCGCGGCGGCGCAGAGATAGGTGCCTGTCTCGATACGGTCGGGCATGATGCGGTAACGCGCGCCGCGCAGGCGCGCCACGCCCTGGATGCGAATGACGTCGGTGCCGGCTCCGGAAATGCCGGCTCCCATGGCGATCAGGCAGTTCGCCAGGTCGACCACCTCGGGCTCGCGGGCGGCGTTCTCGATCACGGTTTCGCCTTCCGCCAAGCAAGCAGCCATCATCAGGTTCTCGGTACCGGTCACCGTGACCATGTCGGTGAACAGCCGGGCGCCCTTCAAGCGCGCGCAGCGGGCATGCACATAGCCTTGCTCGACCGAAATTTCGGCCCCCATCGCCTGCAGTCCCTTGATGTGCTGGTCGACCGGCCGGGCGCCGATCGCGCAACCGCCCGGCAGCGAAACGCGGGTTTCGCCACAGCGCGCCAACAGCGGCCCCAGCACCAAAATCGATGCCCGCATGGTCTTGACCAGCTCGTAAGGCGCCACGGGGTTATCGATGCATCCGCCATCGAGACGAACGGTGTCGCCGCTGCGCTCGACCTTCACTCCCATCTGCGCCAGCAAGCCGAGCATGGTGGTGATGTCGTTGAGATCGGGCACGTTGCTGAACATCATCGGCTCGCGGGTCAGCAAGGCCAAAGTCAGCAGCGGCAGAGCGGCGTTCTTGGCGCCCGAGATGGATACCTCGCCCTTCAGCGGCTGTCCGCCCAGGATCGACAGCCGGTCCATGCGCGTCTCAGGCCAACGGCAAGAACTCGGCAACGCCGTATAGCGTTGCGAGCGAACGAATGTTGTCGGGCGTCCCTAGGATGGAGATGGCCTGCTTCCTTTCCTGAGCAGCGCGAACCCAGGCAAGCAGTATCGCCACCGCCGATGAATCGGCCTCCGTGACCTGGCCGAGATCGACGATGCTCGCGCCGGATGCGAGCGCCGCTTCACCCGCATTCTTCAACTCCGTCGCCGAAGCGATCACCATCGGCCCGACGACGCGCAACCGCTCGCCCGACAGTTCGATCATTGCTTGCGGGCGACGGCAGCCTCGCTGCTGCCGTTCTTGGTGCGCAAGGTCCCGATCAGCCCATCGATACCGCCGGCGCTGATTTCCTGAGCGAAGGAACTGCGGTAATTGGTGACCAGGCTGACCGCCGCCACGGCGATATCGTAGACCTTCCAGCCTTGGTCGGTCTTGTCCAGGCTGTAATCGATCTCCACGGGCTTGCTTCCCGGCTGCTGCACCAGCGTGCGGACCACGACATCCGTGTCGGCCGGTTGCATCTTGACCGGCTTGAAATCGATCGTCTGGTTGCGATACTCGGTCAGCGCCTTCGAATAGGTGCGCACCAGCAAGGTGCGGAATTCGTCCGTCAAGGCCTGCTGCTGGGCGGGGCTGGCCTGACGCCACGCCTTGCCGACGGCCAGCCGGGTCATGTGGGCAAAATCGAAGTGCGGCAGCACTTTCGCTTCGGCCAACTCGACCGCCTTGCGCGTGTTGCCGGCCTGGATGTCCTTGTCCTTGCGAACGATCTCCAGCACGTCGTTGGTCACGCCCTTGACCAGGGCGTCGGGCGCCAGACCCTGAGCCGCCGCGCCCAACGTTGCCACTAAACCGAACAACACTGCGAGAAAGTGCTTCATGAAGGAATGTCCTTGAACTTTGTGGTGTTGTGGCGACCGAGGTCGAATCATTCGAATTCCGGATCCTTGGGCGGCCTGCCGTCGAAAACGAGACTGCGCCGGCGCTGCAAATAGGCGTCCCGCAGGTAGGAATACTTGTCCAGGGCCGCCTCGTCGATGATCTTGTCGGCCGGCAGCAACATGGCGCGGTTATTGATGATGTACAAGGCGGCCAGGGAATTGCGGACTGACATGTCGTTGATGTTGACGAGCGGATCGGCGGCGATATCGAAGACCAAGCCGATGCCATCCCGAACGTCACGCGGTCCGAACACCGGCAAAAAGAGGTAAGCGCCGGTATCCATCCCCCAGCGGCCGAAAGTTTGGCCGAAGTCTTCATCGTGCTTTTCCAGGCCCCACTCGGTCGCGACATCGAGCAGCCCGAAGATGCCGACGGTGCTATTCACCAGGAATCTGCCGGCATCGCTGGCAGCCTCGACAGGCTTGCCTTGCAGGAGATTATTGACGGCAATGAAAACATCGGCGACGTTGCTGAAGAAGTTGGTGACCGCCGTACGGACGAAGGCGGGCGCAACGAACTCGTAGCCCTTGGCGACCGGCCGGATGATCGCCGCATCGAGTCCTTCGTTGAAGGCGAACATGGTCCGGTTGAACCCTTCCATCGGGTCCTTGTTGCCGGCTGTGGTGGCACACCCCCCCAGCAGCATCGCCATGCCCAGCGCCAGCGCCAACACCGTCGACTTCACGTAACACCGCATCACAAGTCTTCCCTCTGCCACTTTCGTCCCATTCGCCCGGCGGGCCGGATCGCCCGCAATCACCGCTGACTACTTGCCGCTTTCGTCGCCGGCGGCCTTGCTGAACATGAACTGGCTGATCAGCTTCTCGAGGACAACGGCCGATTGCGTTTTCTTGATGACATCGCCGTCCTTCAGCACTTCCTGCGCACCCCCGACCTCGAACCC
>JAGVUA010000126.1 GCA_019136545.1 Betaproteobacteria bacterium | reverse complement strand
GGTGGCGATGATCAACAACTTCTCGTATTCCGCCAGCGGCCAGATCGGCCGCAATGCCGTGCCCGGCCTCTGGCTGCTCGGCGTCAACCAGCGCCTCATGGAGCGCCAGCAGCCCGGCGTGTTCGGCGTCGACATGTCCGCCTGCAACGCCTACGCGCGCAGCCTCGACAGCCTTGCCGCCATCGCCGCGCCGCTGCTGGCCATCGCCGGCAGCCAGGACCGCATGACGCCGCTGAAAGCCGCGAAAGCCATCGTTGCCGCCATACCGGGCGCCCGCCTGACCGTCATTCCCGGCAGCGGCCACGCCCTGATGGCCGAAGCGCCGGACGCCGTGCTCGACAGCCTCAGGGATTTCCTCGTCTGAAAGCGGCGTACCGCGACGGCTGACTTTCGGGCATTTCGGGCAAGCCCTGCTCGGCCCGAATCGGCGATCCGGCTGCCGTCATGGAGGCGGCGACGCCGCCTTACCCCCACACGCCCGTCCGGCGATCCTCGACGCGCTTGGCCTTGTGCGTGGCGCGGGGCAGGGTGTCGGGCGGCAGGATGCGCACGGTGGCGGTGATGCCGGTCACGGATTTCAGGTGGCGGTTGAAGCGGGCCGCGAGCTCCTCCTCGGCGCCGGCATAGCGCGCCGCACGCTCGACTTCGACGGTCAAATGATCGAGATGGTTTTCGCGCGTGACGATCAGCTTGTATTCCCCGCTGAAGTCGTGATCCTTGCGGGCGATGGCCTCGATGTCGCTGGGAAACAGGTTCACGCCCTTGATGATGAGCATGTCGTCGAGCCGCCCGTGGACGCCGCTCAGGCGGATCGAGGTGCGTCCGCAGGCGCAGGGCGCTGAAGTAAAGGAGACGATGTCGCCGGTGCGGAACCGGATCATCGGCCGGGCGGTTTTCTTCAGCGTGGTCAGCACCAGCTCGCCCCTGCCGCCTTCGGGCACCGGCTCGCCGGTGTCGAGATCGAGCACTTCGACCAGGATGTGGTCTTCGGCCCAGTGCAGCCCGTCCTTCTCCTCGCACATGCCCGCGCAGGCGCCAAAGATGTCCGAAAGACCGTAATAGTCGTACACCGAGGCACCCCAGAGATCCTCGATGCGCCTGCGCGTTTCCGGAATGGAGCCGCCCGGTTCGCCGGCGACGAAAATGCGCTTGATGGCAAGATCGCGCTTGAGATCGATGCCGTCCTTGACCGCCGTTTCCCCGAGGTACCAGGCATAGGAGGGCGTGGTCCAGATGGCCGTGACTTGAAACTGCCGCGCGATCGCCAGCAGGCGCTCCGAAGGCACGGTGCCGGCGTGGATGCACAAGGCGCCGAGCTTCTGGGCGCCGAGCACGCAGGGGCCGCCGACGAACAGCGAGAAGTTCAGCGAGTGGCAATAGCGGTCTTCCGGCCGCAGGCCCGAGGACCAGAACTGGCGCGCCTCGTAGTCGATCCAGTCGTCGAAGTCCTGCGCCGTGAATGGCGATGCGGTCGGCACGCCGGTCGAGCCGCTGGAGGCGGAGATGTAGACGATTTCACGTTCGGGAACGGCGACGAGGTCGCCGAAGGGCTCTGCGGCCAGTTGCCGTTCGCGCAGGATCTGCTTGTCGATGAACGGCAAGCGCCGCAGGTCGTCCAGGCATTGCACTTGCGAGGGATGCACGCCGGCGGCATCGAAGCTGTGCCGGTAATAGGGCGCGCGGTGGTAGGCGTGATGCAGATGCGCCTGGAGCAGCCGGAGTTTCAGGGCATCCCATTGCGCACGCGGCTGGGTTTCGAGCGCGGCGTCCCAGTATTTCGCATCGCTGGGCGGATGGCGGGCGGGAAAGGCTTCCATGGCAACTCCGCTATCGGGAAAGAGGGCGAATCCTGCCAGTGCCGGCGGCGAACCTCAGCGCCTCCTGGTCAAGGCGCGGAGCGCCACCAGCAGGAACAGGGTAAACCAGCCGAGCGACCATTCGGCGATCGACAGGCCGAGGAATTTCCAGGCCGGGTCGGAACACAGGCCGCTGGCCTTGAACAACAAGGGCATCATCTCGCCGGCCCGGTCGACCATGTCTTCCCACCAGGTCGGATAGGGCGAGCAATTGGTCGATGGCGCGAAGCGCTGGATCCACACCTGATAGCCGGCGACGAAAACGCCGGTGCCGGCGGCCAGCGTCATCGCCAGCGCCGCCAGGCGCGCCGCCACCGGGCGGGCTGCCACCATCAGCCCGATGGCCGCGACGAGACCGAGCGTCAAATAAAGCGCGCGCTGGATGATGCAGAGCGGGCAGGCCGCCAGCCGCATCCATTCGCCGAGCAGCACGCCGATCAGCACCAGCGCCAGACTGGCGACCAGGACGAACAGGAAAGGGACGCGGCGTGCCGCCGCCGATGTTTGCGCAAGCATCGAAGCCATCTCAGTCGGCCTTGCCAACTTCGACGATTTTCGGCGCCAGCACCCGCAGGATGTCGTGCGGATGCACGCCGACCAGATAGCCGCGCCGGCCGCCGTTGATGTACACCAGCGGCAGGTCGAGGATGCTTTTTTCCATGAATACCGGCAACGGTTTCTTGGTACCGAAGGGCGAACAGCCGCCGACCATGTAACCGGTGTGCCGGTGGGCATCGTCCGGCGTGCACGGGCCGATCTTCTTGGCGCCGATCTGGCGCGCCAGTTCCTTGGTCGAGACCTTGCGGTCGCCGTGCATCAGCACGATCAGCGGCTTTTTCTCGTCGTCCTCCATCACCAGCGTCTTGACGACCGCGTGTTCGGCGACGTTGAGCTCGCGCGACGATACCTTGGTGCCCCCGTGCTCCTCGTATTCGTAGAGGTGGTTGGAATGGGCGATGCGATGCTTGTGGAGAAACTTGGTCGCCGGCGTTTCGGGCGGTTGGCCTTCGGTCTTCATGATGGATTATCCACGCGGATGGTGAGCCTGGTGCAGTTGCTTGAGTCGTTCCCTTGCCACATGAGTATAGACCTGCGTCGTCGAGATGTCGGCATGGCCGAGCAGCATCTGCACCACGCGCAGGTCGGCGCCGTGGTTGAGCAGGTGGGTGGCGAAGGCATGGCGCAGCACGTGCGGCGAAATGCGTTCCTGCGGAATGCCGGCCAGCACTGCGTATTTCTTGATCAGCGTCCAGGCCATCTGGCGCGTCATCATGGCTGACTTTTGCGCGGTGACGAACACGAAGTCGGACGCCACGCCTGCGAGCAAAGCGGGCCGCCCTTCCTCGAGCCAGCGGTCCAGCCACTCGATGGCGACCTCGCCGAGCGGCACCAGCCGTTCCTTGCCGCCTTTGCCGAACACGCGCACCAGGCCGTCGGTGGGCGACAGTTCGAACATTTTCAAGCCGACCAGTTCCGATACCCGCAGGCCGGTGGCGTAGAGCACTTCCAGCAGCGCGCGGTCGCGCAGGCCGCGCGGCGTGCCGATGTCGGGCGCGGCGAGCAGGTCCTCGACGTTTTTTTCCGAGAGCGTCTTCGGAAAGCGTGCCGTGCGCATCGGTCGCTCGACGTTGAGCAGCGGATCGATCCCGATGCGTCCCTGATCGAGCAGCCAGCCGTAGAAGCGGCGCAAGGTCGAGTGGAGCCGCCGCTGCGACGTGGCCTTGAAGCCGCCGGGACGCCGATGCAGATGGGCGAGATAGCGGTTGATCGCGCCCTCGTCGGCGCCGACCAGGTCGTCGCCGTGCGCCGACAGCCAGCGGGAAAACAGGGTGAGATCGGCGCGATAGGCCGCCAGCGTGTTCTTCGCCAGCCCGTCGGCCAGCCAGAGCGCGTCGACGAATTCGTCGATTAGCGCCCCCCCCGAAAGCCGCGCTGCGCTCGGCTCTCCCCCCAGGGGGCCGAGAAACTCTTGGGGCGGTCCGGCGAGTTTCTTGCGTTCCTCAGTTGGCCCGCTCATGCTCCAGCAGCCAGCGTTTCACGTCGAGCAGGAAACCGCCGCGGTTGCGGGCGAATCCCCCCAGGCCCTGGTTGGCCGCGACGACGCGGTGGCAGGGCACGACCAGGGGGTACGGATTGGCGCCGCAGGCGTTGCCGACCGCGCGCGGACCGCTCTTGATGTCGTCCGCCAGCTCGCCGTAGCTGCGCGTGGCGCCGGACGGAATCGCCGCGATGCCGGCCCAGACGCGGCGCTGGAAAGGCGTGCCGGCCGGCGCCAGCGGCAGGGAAAAATCGAATCGGGCGTTCTTCAGATAGGCGCGCAACTGGCGCACCGCCTCTTTCGCCAGGAGCGATTTCGGCGGCACCTCGGCGCGCGGCTCGAGGAAATCGATGCCGGTGATCTCGTCGTCGCTGCAGCGAATGCCGAGGGAGAACGTCGGCGCCGCCACGATCGCCTGATAGTCGCTCATGACCGGACTTCGCCATCGCCGAGCACGATCCACTTCTGCGAGGTCAGGCCTTCGAGGCCGACCGGGCCGCGGGCGTGGAACTTGTCGGTGGAAATGCCGATTTCGGCGCCGAGGCCGTATTCGAAGCCGTCGGCGAAGCGCGTCGAGGCGTTCACCATCACCGAGCTGGAATCGACTTCGCGCAGGAAGCGCAGCGCATTCGTGTAGTTCTCGGTGACGATCGCCTCGGTGTGGGCCGACGAGTACCGGTTGATGTGCTCGATGGCCTCGCCGACGTCGGCCACCACCTTGCAGGAGATGATGGCTGCCAGGTATTCGGTGGAGTAGTCCTCCTCGGTCGCCGCCTTGGCGCCGGGCACCAGCGCCAGCGTCTCGGCGCAGCCGCGGATCTCGACGCCGCGGTCCTGGAGCATTTTCGCCAGCGCCGGCAGTTGCGCCGCGGCGACGCGGCGTGCCACCAGGACTGACTCTGCGGTGTTGCAGGTGCCGAGCCGCTGCGTCTTGGCGTTCTCGAGAATCTTCAGCGCCTTGGCCGGGTCGGCGTCGTCGTCGATATAGACATGGCAGTTGCCGTCCAGGTGCTTGATCACCGGCACGCGCGCTTCCTGGCTGATGCGCTCGATCAGGCCCTTGCCGCCGCGCGGCACGATCACGTCGACGTACTCGGGCATGGCGACCAGATGGCCGACGGCGGCGCGGTCGGTGGTCTCGATCACCTGCACTGCGGTCTCGGGCAGGCCGGCGGCCTTGAGGCCGGCACGCACGCAGGACGCGATCGCTTGATTGCAGCGGAGCGCTTCCTTGCCGCCGCGCAGGATGGCGGCGTTGCCGGACTTCAGGCACAGCGCCGCGGCATCGGCGGTGACGTTCGGCCGCGCTTCGTAGATGATGCCGACCACGCCGAGCGGCACGCGCATCCTGCCGACCTGGATGCCGGTCGGCCGGCGCTTGAGGTCGGTGATCTCGCCGACCGGATCGGCCAGGGCGGCGACTTGTTCCAGCCCCTGCGCCATGGTCTCGACGCCCTTGGCGGTCAGCGTCAGGCGATCGATCAGCGCCGCGTCGAGGCCGTTGGCCTTCGCCTCCGCCACGTCGGCGGCATTGGCGGCGAGCAGCTGCGACTGACTTTCGCGGATGCCTTGCGCCATCGCCAGCAGCGCGGCGTTCTTGGCGGCGGTCGATGCCTTCGCCGTCTCGCGGGAAGCGGCACGCGCCGCCCTGCCCACGCCTTCCATGTAATCCTTCACGTTCAGCTTGTCCATCATGCGGTCCTCGTCAAGCGCAGGGCGAGCTGCAGGAACTCGTCCCAGATGTCTCCCTTCGCCACCCCCTTGATCATGCGATCAATGCGGGCCGCGTGCAAGAGGGCGGCCCGGGCGGCGCGTTGCCGGGCTTCATTGGCCAGCGCCCAGAGCACCAGCGGCAGGGCGGCGCCTTCGGCCCTGAGGCCGTCGAGCGTGCGCGCGCAGCGGGCCGCATCGTGGGTCCGCAGCGCGTCGCGCAGGGCGTCGATGTCGTAACGGGCGACATTGAGCACGGCCGCCTCGACGTCGGCGAGCGAGAGTTCGCCTTCGGGATAGAGCAGCGCCAGTTTCTGGATTTCCTGGTGCGCCGCCAGCAGGTTGCCTTCGACATGGGCGGTGATGAACTCGAGCGCCGGGCGCGGCGCGCTTTGTTTCTGGCGCGCGAGGCGGCCGGCGATCCAGGCCGGCAGCTGCGGCAAGGGCGGCGCGGCGCATTCGATGGCAATGCCGGCTTCGGAGAGTTTTGCGAACCACGCAGCTTTTTTCGCCTGCCAGTCGAGTTCCGGCAGCGTCACCAGCGTCACCACGCCCTGCGGCAACTGCGCGCAGTAGCGGCCCAATGCTTCGCCGCCGTCGCGGCCGGGCTTGCCGGACGGGATGCGCAGGTCGACGACCTTGTCGCCGCCGAACAACGAGAGATTGCCGGCGGCGAAGAAAAGCTCGTCCCATTTGAAATTCGGCGTCACCATCAGCACTTCGCGCTCGGCAAACCCTTGCTTGCGGGCGGCGGCGCGGATGAGATCAGCCGCCTCGATGGCCAACAGGCCGTCGCCATGCACGACGTAGAGCGGCGCCAACGGGCGTTCGAGCTGCGCGGCGAGCTGCTCGGGACGCAGCTGCATGGCCTAGCCGTCCGCGGGCTTGAGCTTGGCTGCCGCCAGCCGCCGCATCAGCTGCTGCACCATGTCGTTCTGGATGTCGCGCCACAGCAGCGATTCCTCGGCCTGCTTGGACAGCACGGCGGCATCGTCGAAAGTCATTTCCCGGGTAATGCGGATGGTGCTTTGCGGCACGAACTCCCACCCTTGAGCATTGGCGACCATGAACACGAACGTGCGTTCGAGCTGGTATTCGCGCACGCGGCCGGCCGAGTTGAGCGACATGATCTTCTTCTGTATCTGGTCGCCCAGAATGATCAGGCTCGCCTGCGCTTCCGCGGCGGTGCCGACGATGCGGGTATGCGTCGCCGCCTCGATATTGCGCTTGATGACCGCACGCAACTCGCTGGCCTCGGGCTGGGCGATGTACAGCGTATCGAAGGGCAGCGAAAAGCTGCCGCGCAGATGGAAACCGCAGCCGGCCAGGACGAGTGCCGCGACAAGGAGCAGGGCGCGCATGGGCTTCTAGACCACGATATTGATCAGACGGCCGGGCACGACGACGACTTTCTTCGCCGGCTTGCCCTCCATGAACTTGCGCGCCGCCTCCGAGGCGACGGCGGCGGTCTCGATGGCGGCCTTGTCGGCCCCCGCCGGCACGCGCACGCTGCCGCGCGTCTTGCCGTTCACCTGCAGCACCAGTTCGATCTCGTCCTGCACCAGCGCCTCCTCGAGCGGCTCGGGCCAGGGTGCGGCGAGGATGTCCGCGCCGTAGTCCAGCGCCCGCCAAAGTTCATGGCAGACGTGCGGCGTGATCGGCGACAGCAGCCGCAGCAAAATCGAGAAGCCCTCCCGTGCGTGCGGGTCGGCCGGCGCCTTTTCCAGCGCATTGAGCATTTTCATCGCCGCCGAGGCGACGGTGTTGAACTGGAACTTGCCGAGGTCGTAGTTGGCCTGCTTGAGCAGCAGATGAATTTCGCGGCGCAGCGGCGAGGGGGCCGCGCCGGTGTTGGCGGCCTTCAGCGTTGCCCCGAAGGCCCAGAGTCGCTTGAGGAAGCGGTAGGCGCCCTCGACGCCGGAGTCCGACCATTCCAGGGTTTGCTCCGGCGGCGAGGCGAACATCATGAAGAAGCGCGCCGTGTCGGCGCCGTACTGCTCGATCAGCGCCTGCGGGTCGACGCCGTTGCGCTTCGACTTCGACATCGTGCCGATGCCGCCGTAGTCGACGGCCGAGCCGTCGGCCTTGAGCGTGGCGCCCGTGACGTGCCCCGCGTCGTCGCGGACCAGATCCACTTCCTCGGGCGCGAAGTACTCGATGCCGCCCTTGTCGGTGCGCCGGCTGAAGATATGGTTGAGCACCATGCCCTGCGTCAGCAGGTTCGCAAAGGGCTCGTCGGTCTCGAGCAGGCCGAGATCGCGCATCACCTTGGTCCAGAAGCGCGAATAGAGCAAGTGCAGGATGGCGTGCTCGATGCCGCCGATGTACTGGTCGACGGGCATCCAGTAGGCGGCGCGGCCGTCGAGCATGGCCTGGGCATCGTTCGAACAGTAACGCGCGTAGTACCAGGACGAGTCGACGAAGGTGTCCATGGTGTCCGTCTCGCGCCGGGCCGGCTTGCCGCACTGGGGACAGGTGCAATTGAGGAAGTCGGGGCGCTTGAGCAGCGGATTGCCGGAGCCGTCGGGCACGCAGTCCTCGGGCAGCACGACCGGCAGCTGCGCGTCGGGCACCGGTACGGTGCCGCAACTTTCGCAATGGATCAGCGGAATCGGGCAGCCCCAATAGCGTTGCCGGGAAATGCCCCAGTCGCGCAGCCGGAACTGCACCTGCATGTCGCCGAGCGCCTTGGCCTTCAGGTCGGCGGCGATGGCGGCGACGGCCTGCTGGTAGTCGAGATCGTCGTACCTGCCGGAATTGACGCAGACGCCGTTCTGCTTGTCGGCGTACCACTCCTGCCAGGCGTCGAGCGAATAGGCCTTGCCCGGCACGTCGATCACCTGTTTGATGGCGAGACTGTATTTTTTCGCGAAGGCGAAGTCGCGCTCGTCGTGCGCCGGCACGGCCATCACCGCGCCTTCGCCGTAGCCCATCAGCACGTAGTTGCCGACCCAGACTTCGACCTTGGCGCCGGTGAGCGGATGCTCGACGAAAATGCCCGTCGGCATGCCCTTCTTTTCCATGGTCGCCATGTCGGCTTCCATCACCGAACCGCGCTTGCATTCCTCGACGAAGGCGGCGAGCTTGGCATTGTCCCGCGCGGCGCGCGTCGCCAGCGGATGTTCGGCGGCGACGGCGCAGAAAGTGACGCCCATGATGGTGTCGGCGCGCGTGGTGAATACCCAGAGCAGATCGCGCTTGCCGTCGAGTTCATACGGGAAGGCGAAACGCACGCCGTAGCTCTTGCCGATCCAGTTGGCCTGCATGGTCTTGACGCGCTCGGGCCAGCCGGGCAGCGCGTCGAGGGCCGACAGCAGCTGGTCGGCGTACTGCGTGATGCCCAGGTAGTAGCCGGGGATCTCGCGTTTCTCCACGATGGCGCCGGTGCGCCAGCCGCGGCCGTCGATGACCTGCTCGTTGGCCAGCACGGTCTGGTCGACCGGGTCCCAGTTGACGACCTGGGTCTTCTTGTAGGCGATGCCTTTTTCCAGCATGCGCAGGAACAGCCACTGGTTCCAGCGGTAGTACTCGGGACGGCAGGTGGCCAGTTCGCGCTGCCAGTCGATGGCGAAACCGAGCGACTGGAGCTGCTGCTTCATGTAGGCGATGTTGTCGTAGGTCCACTGCGCCGGCGGCACCTTGTTCTGGATCGCCGCGTTCTCGGCCGGCAGGCCGAAGGCGTCCCAGCCCATCGGCTGCAGGACGTTATAGCCGCGCATCTTGTAATGCCGGGTCAGTACGTCGCCGATGGTGTAATTGCGCACGTGCCCCATGTGCAGCTTGCCTGAGGGGTAGGGGAACATCGACAGACAGTAGTACTTCGGTTTTGTCGGGTCTTCGACGGCGCGGAAGGATTGCGTCGATTGCCAATGGGCCTGGGCGGCCTGCTCGATGTCTTTGGGCGTGTATTTTTCCTGCATGGCCAGCCGAAAGTCTGCAAAGCGCGGATTATACGCGTCGAGACGGCCTGGCCTGCCGGGCCGGGCCGGGGGGGCGGGCGGTCTAGCGGGGCGCCACCGTCAGTGCATCGGTGATGTGCGTGAACGCTGGCCGAGGATGCGCCAGGTGCGGATCGGCGCCAGGGCGATTTTGTCCAGGACGTCCATGCGCAGGGTCCAGACGTCGGCGAAGTTGCGCGCCCACGGGCGCCAGCCGAAGGAGGCGACATCCTCGCGCTGCGATTCGGCGGCGATCAGATCCTGCAACCGGTCCATGGCTGCCTGCCAGCAGTCGGAGGTATCGGGAGCGTGCGTTTGCGCCGCATGCCGAAGGGCGGCGTTCCAGAGGGTTTCGGCGCGTCGATCGGCGATGCCGGCCTTGTGGGCCAGCCACGGCAAGATCTTGGGCGCCTTGGCGAAGGTCGTTTCGTTCATGGCGTTCTCCTTTTGTTGCAATGCAACAAGTCATATTTTATGGACAGCAAGGTTTCTTTTCAAGTCCGGACCGACTATCGTTGCGGCAATGCACAATTTTAGTGTGCATCGGCTCGATCTTATAATCCGGCGATGGATCTCCTCCAAGGCCTCAATCCCGAACAACTGGCGGCCGTTACCCTGCCGCCCCAGCACGCGCTGATCCTCGCTGGGGCGGGGTCGGGCAAGACGCGGGTGCTGACGACGCGCATCGCCTGGCTGATCGCCTCCCGCCAGATGACGCCCCAGCAAGTGCTGGCGGTCACCTTCACCAACAAGGCCGCGAAGGAAATGACGGCGCGGCTGACCGCCATGTTGCCGATCAACACCCGCGGCATGTGGATCGGCACCTTCCACGGTTTATGCAACCGCCTGCTGCGCGCGCACCACCGCGACGCCGGCCTGCCGCAGTTGTTCCAGATTCTCGATTCGGCCGACCAGTTGTCGGCAATCAAGCGTTTGCTCAAATCGCTCAACGTGGACGACGAGAAATATCCGCCGCGCGAGCTGCAGCACTTCATCAACGCCCAGAAGGAACAGGGATTGCGCCCGGGCGCCGTCGAGGCCTGGGACAGCTATACGAAGAAGCGCGTCGAACTCTACGAGGCCTACGAGGCCCAGTGCAACAAGGAGGGCGTGGTCGATTTCGCCGAGCTGCTGCTGCGCTGCTATGAGCTGCTGGCGCGCAACGAGGCGCTGCGCCGCCATTACCAGGAGCGCTTCCGCTACATCCTGGTCGACGAGTTCCAGGACACGAACCGCCTGCAATACGCATGGCTTCGCCTGCTTGCAGGCGGTCAGGCCTATGGCCCCCATCCCCCCAACCCCCTTCCCAAGGAAGGGGGCGACTATTCGGAGGCGCCTGTCGGCGCCTGCCTGTTCTGCGTCGGCGACGACGACCAGTCGATCTATGCGTTCCGCGGCGCCGAGGTCGGCAACATGCGCGACTTCGAGCGCGAGTTCAAGGTCGCCAACGTCATCCGTCTCGAACAGAACTACCGCTCGCACGGCAACATCCTCGACGCCGCCAACGCCATCATCAAGAACAACGACAACCGGCTGGGCAAGAACCTGTGGACCGATGCCGGCGCCGGCGAGCCGATCCGCGTCTTCGAGGCCTACTCGGACCAGGACGAGGCGCGCTGGATCGTCGAAGAGATCAAGGCGCTGGCGCGCGACGGCCATGCGCGCAGCGAAATGGCGCTGCTTTATCGCGCCAACGCCCAGTCGCGCGTGCTCGAACACGCGCTGTTCTCGGCCGGACTGCCCTACCGCGTGTACGGCGGCCTGCGCTTCTTCGAGCGCCAGGAGATCAAGCACGCGCTCGCCTACTTGCGCCTGATCGCCAACCCGGACGACGATACCTCGTTCGCGCGCGTCGTCAATTTTCCGACGCGCGGCATCGGCGCGCGCACCGTCGAACAGCTGCAGGACGCTGCGAAGACCGCCGGCAGCAGCCTCTTCGCGGCGGCCGTGCAGACGGGCGGCAAGACTGCCGCCTTCGTCGCGCTGATCGCGAAGATGAAGGAATCGGCGCATCTGCCGCTGCCGGAGCTGGTCGACCATGTGGTCGAACTGTCCGGCCTGCGCGGGCATTACCAGGCCGAGAAGGAGGGCCAGGACCGGCTCGCCAACCTCGACGAACTCGTCAATGCCGCCGCCAGCTTCGTCGCCGAGGAAGGCACGGTCGGCGCCGAAGGCGAACTGTCGGCCGACCTGATCGCCTTCCTGGCGCACGCCGCGCTCGAGGCCGGCGAGCACCAGGCCGGCGAGGGCGACGACGCGCTGCAGCTGATGACCACGCATTCGGCCAAGGGGCTGGAGTTCAACGTCGTCTTCCTCAGCGGTCTCGAAGAAGGGCTCTTCCCGCACGAGAATTCGCTGACCGAGCCGAAGGGCCTGGAAGAGGAGCGCCGGCTGATGTACGTGGCGGTGACGCGCGCTCGCCAGCGGCTCTATCTCTCCCACGCGCAGACGCGCATGCTGCACGGCCAGACCCGCTACAACCTGCCTTCGCGCTTCATCGAAGAGATCCCGGCCGGCTTGGTCAAGTGGCTGACGCCCAAGGTGGCGAAATCGTTCGGCGTGTCGCCACGGCTGACTTTTGCCGAGGCGCCGCGCGCTTCGTATTCATCGCGTGCCGGCGGAGCGGGTTACCGCATCGGCCAGAGCGTGCGCCATGCCAAGTTCGGCGAGGGCATCATCGTCAATCTCGAAGGCGGCGGCGAAGATGCCCGCGCGCAGATCAACTTCGGCAGCGCCGGCATGAAGTGGCTGGCGCTGTCGGTGGCGAAACTGGAGGCCGCATGAAGATCCGCGCCAACGGCATCGACATCCATTACGACGTGCAGGGCGACGGCCCCTGGCTGGTCCTTGCGCATTCGCTGGCCACCGACCTGTCGATGTGGGACGACCAGATGGCGGCGCTGACCCCGCATTTTCGCGTGCTGCGTTTCGACACGCGCGGCCACGGCGGCACCTCGGCGCCCGAGGGCGCCTACGACTTCGCCTGGCTGACCGCCGACGTGCTCTGGCTGATGGAGCGCCTGGGCATCGGGCGCGCGCACTTTTGCGGCATTTCGCTGGGCGGCATGATCGGCCAGCACGTCGCGCTGGCGGCGCCGGAAAAAATAGGCAAGCTGGTGCTGGTCAGCACCACCAGCGGCTATGGCCCCGAGGCGCGGACCTTGTGGGCCGAGCGCATCGCCGCCGTGCGAGCCGGCGGCATGACGCCGCTGGTGGCGCCGACGCTGGAGCGCTGGTTCACCGCGCCGTACCGGGCGACGCATCCGGAGGTGATGGCGCGCATCGGCGCGATGATCGCGGCGACGCCGAGCGCCGGCTATATCGGCTGCGGCCAGGCCATTCCGCTCATGGACACGACGGCTCGGCTCGCGCAGCTACGCTGCCCAGCCCTGGTGGTCGCCGGCGCCGACGATCAGGGCATGCCGCCGGCGCTGGGTCGGCGCATTGCCGAGCACTTGCCGGACGCGCGCTTCGAAGTGATCGAATCCGCCTCTCATATGTGCAATATCGAACAAAAAGATAGCTTCAATGAAATTCTGCTCAATTTTCTCTTTCCCTGAGCTCCGAAAGAGGCAGAATCGCGCCTCACGTTGACGGGGCCTGGGGGAGGGCATGACGCAACTCGGACAACTGCGTGTTCTGATGGCGGAAGATGCGCGCGCGATCGCGCTGCCGGTACAGGCGGCGCTCGAGCGCGCCGGTCATCACGTCACCCACGTCACCTCCGGCGAGGAAGCGGTCGCCGCCTTCAAGCGGGAAACGCCGGACATGGTGCTCATGGATGTCGTCATGCCGGGCATGGGCGGCATCGAGGCGACGCGCCGGATCAAGGCCATCCGCGTGGATCACTGGGTTCCGGTGATCATGACCACCAGCCTGGGCGCCGACGAGGATCTCGTCGCCGGCATCGAGGCGGGCGCCGACGATTACCTGACCAAGCCAGTATCGTCGAACGTCCTCGAAGCGCGCATGCGCTCCATGCAGCGCATTGCCGCGATCCAGCGGTCGCTGGGCAGCATCATCGACAACATCATCGAGGGCATCATCCTCATCGATCGCGAAGGCCTGGTCATCAAGTTCAATCGTGCCGCCGAAAGCATATTCGGCTACCCGGCGCGCGAAGTGATCGGCCGCAACGTCAGCATGCTGATGCCGACCCCGTACCGCGACGAGCACGACCGGTATCTGAAACGGTATCTGACGACGCGCGAGGCGCGCATCGTCGGCAAGGCGGCGCGCGTGGTCGGACAGCGCAAGAACGGCGAAGTGTTTCCGATGTATCTCGGCGTCACCGAAGTCATGACGCCGGAGGGCGAGAATTACATCGGCCTGGTACGCGACCTCACGCAGGAAGAGGCGATGCAGGCGCGCATCGAGCATCTCGCCTGGCACGACCCGCTGACCGGTCTGGCCAATCGCGCCAGCCTTTGGCAGACCATGGAGACCTGGCTGGCCGCGCCGGCGCCGTTCGCCCTGCTGTTCCTCGATCTCGACGGCTTCAAGAAGGTCAATGACGGTCACGGTCACGGCATCGGCGATGAGGTGCTGCGCGCCGCCGCCGAGCGGCTGCGTCACGGCGTGGCGGGTACCGACGTGGTCGGCCGCTTCGGCGGCGACGAGTTCGTGGTGCTGCTTGCCGGCATCGGCGAGGATGCGCGCGCTTTCGCCATCGCCAATCGCCTGATCGCCGAGCTGTCCGATCCGATCATCGTCGACAACCAGCAGCACCGCATCGGCGTCAGCATCGGCATCGTCATGCGCCGGGCTTCCGATACATCGGCGCAGGAACTGGTGCGCGCCGCCGATGCGGCGATGTATCGCGCCAAGGAAACCGGCCGCAACCGCGCCATCCTGGCGCGGCCGAAGAGCTGAGGCCGGGCGCCGTCAGGGCCGGAACTCAGGCCCGTCGGCGGGCGGCGGTTCGGCTGCGCGCGCGGGCGAGCTTCTCCAGTTCCTCGTACAAGGCGGTGAATTCGCACGCCAGCTTGTGGCTGCGATCGAGGTGGATCATCGGCCGGGCCAACCGATGCGATTCCTTGATCTTTACCGATGAGGACAGGTGGCTGGCCAGCACCGGCAGCTTTTCTTCGCGCAACTCGTCGACGATCGCCTGCGGCAAGGTGGCGCGCGGCTGGAACTGGTTGACGACGATGCCCTCCACCACCAGGTCGGCATTGTGGTCGGCGCGAATCTCGGCCACGTTCGCCATCAACGTATAGAGCGCCTGGCGGGCGAAGTCGTCGCAATCGAATGGGATCAGGCAGGCATCGGCAGCGATCAGCGCCGAGCGCGTATAGAAATGCAGCGCCGGCGGCGTGTCGATCCAGATCTGGTCGAAGCCCTCGAGCGCGTCGAGCGCCTCGCGCAGCTTGTAGATCTTGTAGCGCGACTCGAGCTTGGCCTGGAGTTCCTCGAGCGCGGCGTCGGCGGGCAACAGAAAGAGATTCTCGAAGGGCGTCGCGTGCAGGAATTCCTCCGTTGCCTTCGGCCGCACCTTGAAGTTGAGCATCTGGTCGAAGAATTCGGTGGCGGTGTTTTCCGCCGGCTGCTCGCCGAGCAGGTAGCGGGTGGAGTTCGCTTGTGGATCGAGGTCCACCACCAGGGTACGCAGTCCCCGGCTGGCGGCGATGGCGGCAAGGTTGCAGGTGATTGTGCTCTTGCCGACGCCACCTTTTTGATTGAACACGACGCGTTTCATGGCGGACATCTCGCAAAGGGTGATGCGCGATTTTCGCATAGACGCGGCATGGGATGATGCAATGCAATATTCAGGCCGCCGGCGCGCGTAAGCGCCGCATCAGGAAGCGCGGGTAAACTTGCCGTTCGCCTGACTTCGGTTGCCATCATGAACAAAGACCAGAATGCGGATTTGTCGAACGCCGCGATCGAGTATCACCAGTTTCCGACCCCCGGGAAGATCGCCGTCGTCCCCACCAAGAGCCTGACCAACCAGCGTGATCTGGCGCTGGCGTACTCGCCCGGCGTGGCGGCCGCCTGCGACGCCATCGTCGCCGATGCCGGCGCGGCGTCACGGCTGACTTCCCGAGCCAACCTGGTCGCCGTGGTGACCAACGGCACGGCGGTGCTCGGCCTGGGCAACATCGGCCCGCTGGCCGCCAAGCCGGTGATGGAAGGCAAGGGCGTGCTGTTCAAGAAGTTTTCCGGCATCGACGTCTTCGACATCGAGCTCGACGAGCCCGATCCCGACAAGCTGATCGAGCACATTGCCGCCATGGAGCCGACTTTCGGCGGCATCAATCTCGAGGACATCAAGGCGCCGGAATGCTTCTACATCGAGCAGAAGCTGCGCGAGCGCATGCGCATCCCGGTTTTCCACGACGACCAGCACGGCACGGCCATCGTCGTCGGCGCCGCGGTGCTCAACGGCCTGCATCTGATCGGCAAGCACATCGAAAACGTCAAGCTCGTCACCTCGGGTGCCGGCGCGGCGGCGCTGGCCTGCCTCGACCTGCTGGTCAGCCTCGGCGTGCGCGTCGAGAACATCTGGGTCACCGACATCGAAGGCCTGGTGTACGAAGGCCGGACGACGCTGATGGATCCGATCAAAGCGCGCTACGCCAAGCGGACCGAACAGCGCACGCTGGCCGAGGTCATCGAGGGCGCCGACGTCTTCCTCGGCCTCTCGGCCGGCGGTGTGCTCAAGCCCGACATGGTGGCGAAAATGGCCGCCGAGCCGCTGATCCTGGCGCTGGCCAACCCGACGCCCGAAATCCTGCCCGAGGAGGCGCACAAAGTCCGCCCCGACGCCATCATGGCCACCGGCCGTTCGGATTACCCGAACCAGGTGAACAACGTGCTGTGCTTCCCCTTCATATTTCGCGGCGCGCTCGACGCCGGGGCGACGACCATCACCGAGCACATGAAGCTCGCCGCCGTGCGGGCGCTGGCCGAACTGGCCCAGGCGGAAAGCTCCGACGTCGTGGCGCGCGCCTACGGCGGCGAATCGCAGCGCTTCGGTCCCGACTACCTGATCCCGCGGCCGTTCGACCCGCGCCTGATCGTCAAGGTGGCGCCGGCCGTGGCGCGGGCGGCACAAGAGTCAGGCGTGGCGATACGCCCCATCGCCGATTTCGCCGCCTATCACGAACGGCTGAACAGCTTCGTCTATCACTCCGGCTTCGTCATGAAGCCGGTATTCACGGCGGCCAAGCAGTCGCCGCGCCGGGTGCTGTACTGCGAGGGCGAGGACGAGCGGACGCTGCGCGCCGTGCAGGCGGTGCTCGACGAGGGCTTGGCCCGGCCCCTGGTGATCGGCCGGCCCGAGGTCATCCAGAACCGCATCGAGCGCGCCGGCTTGCGCATCGGCGCCGGGCGCGACTTCGAGGTCATCAATCCGGATGCCGATGCGCGCTACAAGGAACTCTGGCAGGAATATCACCAGCTGCGCGGCCGCCAGGGCATCACGCCGGAAATCGCCAAGCAGCGCCTGCGCTCGGACAACACCTTGATCGGCTGCATGCTGCTGCGCCGGGGCGACGTCGACGCCGTGCTGTGCGGCATCGTCGGCAAGCACGCCAAGCATCTCAACCAGGTGCGCGACGTCATCGGCCTCGATCCGAGCGCGCACTGTTTCGCGGCCATGAACTTGCTGTTGCTGCCCCAACATACGCTGTTCATCTGCGACACCTACGTCAATGAGGAGCCGAGCGCCGAACTGCTGGCCGAGATCACGCTGATGGCGGCCGAGGAAGTGCGCCGCTTCGGCCTGACGCCGAAAGTGGCGTTGCTGTCGCATTCCAACTTCGGCAGCCTGCGCTCGTCGTCGGCGCTGAAAATGAGCCGCACGCGCGAACTGATCGTCGCGCGCGCGCCCGGCCTCGAAGTCGATGGCGAAATGCATGGCGATGCCGCGTTGTCGGAGGAAATCCGCCAGCGGATCTATCCCGACTGCAAGCTGCGCGGCGAGGCCAACCTGTTGGTGATGCCCAACCTCGATGCCGCCAACATCGCCTTCAACCTGATCAAGGCGGTGAATGGCGACGGCGTCACCGTCGGACCGATCCTGCTCGGCGCCGCCAAGCCGGTGCACATCCTGACGCCGACCGCGACGGTGCGCCGGCTGGTGAACATGACGGCGCTCTCCGTGGTGGACGCCAATCACCTGCGGAGGTAGGCGGGGCCGGACTCGGTCGCGGGATGGGGCGTGCCGTGGCTGTCGATGCGTGCCACGGCGGTTCGCCAGCGCCTGACGCCCTGCCGGTCCAGTTCCATGCGCAGCAGCCAGCCCGTGTTGTTGTCGCGGTTGTTGAAGCCGTCGAAGACGAAGTTGCCGAGGCTGTAGATGATCGGCTTGCCGCGGTATTCCTCGTAATCCTGCACCACGTGAGGGTGGCCGCCGACCACCGCATCGGCGCCGGCGTCGATCATCAGGCGCGCCAGTTGCCGCTGCCGCGCGCTGGCCCGCGGTTCGTGCTCCCAGCCCCAATGCATGAAGGGAATGACCAGGTCCGCGTGGTAGCGGCTGCGCGCGTTGGCCACATCGAGCCGCACCTGCTCGTCCTCGCTCCAGGCGATGCCCGGCTTGCCGACGTCGGCCTCGAAGCTGCGCGGGAAAAACTCGTTGTAGCCGAGCAGGGCGATACGCAGCCCCTTGCGCTCGACGATCAGCGGCGCGTGGGCCTGCGCCAGGTCGCGGCCGCCGCCGAAATAGGCCATGCCCGCGCGTTCGAGCCGGTCGAGCATCTCGCCGAAGGCGACCGGACCGTAATCGCCGGAATGGTTGTTGGCCAGGCTGAGCGCATCGAAATGGCGCTTGAGGAGGGTCAGCACGCGCGGATGGGCTCGAAAGGTATACGGCTTGTCCGGCACCGCTTCGCCGCGCGTGGCGACGACGCATTCGAGGTTGCCGACGCGGAGGTCGGCGGCGTCGAGCAGATGGGCGAAAGGGGCGAAGGGATCGTGACCGCGCTTGATCCGCGGCCCGACGGATTCGGCGAGCATGATGTCGCCGACGAAGGCGATCGACACGACGGGTTCGGGCGTTTCGGCCTGCGCCAGCCAGGTCGCCGCGCCCAGCGCCATGGCGGCCAGCAGATGCGCAAGCCTCATGGCGCCGCCTCGTGCAGCGTGCAGTGGTAGCGCATCTCCCGTTCCAGATGCGGGCTGAAGACGGTGTGTTCGCCGGTCAGCGGCGTGCCAACCGGGGCGGCGCCGGCCTTGGGCGCCAAATACTTCGCTTCATGCAGCAGCACCGGCGTGCGGCGCGTCTGGTAATAGGCGTAGAGCTTGACGTACTCGACCTGCCGCTCGTCGCCAACCATCACGGCCTTGAAGCGGAACCTGCCGCCGATGTCGAGCGGCTGGACGCCGTAGGGGTCGGCTACCGGCGCGGTGTCCACCCGCCATGTCCGCCCGCCGTGGTCCACCTCGCAGCGCAGCAGCGGTGCCGCCTGGACAGTTGGGGCCGCGGGGGCGGCGGCGACGGCGCAAGACAGCGCGACGGCGCGTGCCGCGCGCCGGCAGGTAGTCATGTTCCGCAAGATCGCCTTCGCCATGGGGCGTTCTTATAACCGACTTGTGCGGCGGCCTCAAGCATGTCTGAGGCGCGCCTCGACCATGTCCGCGGTTAAAATGGCCTTCCGCGAAAAACGACGATAACCCGGAGGAGC
The DNA here is from genome assembly GCA_019136545.1 of Betaproteobacteria bacterium. GTDB lineage: Bacteria > Pseudomonadota > Gammaproteobacteria > Burkholderiales > Rhodocyclaceae > Fen-999. The sequence continues at coordinate 12,857 of JAGVUA010000126.1, read as the reverse complement.
GACAGACATGACCCATGTCATGAGAATTCATCAAACAGGCGGCCCGGAAGTGTTGTGCTGGGAGGAGATCGATCTGCCGGCGCCGGCGGCGGGCGAAGCCACCGTGCGACACGAGGCGGTCGGCCTCAACTTCATCGACATCTACCATCGCGCCGGCGTGTATCCGGTGGCCCTGCCCTCGGGGCTGGGCATGGAAGGCGCCGGCGTGGTCACGGCGGTGGGCGCCGGCGTGGCCGACATCGCCGTCGGCGATCGCGTCGCCTATGCCGGCGGGCCCATCGAACCCGTCGGCGCGTATGCCGAGGCGCGCAACATTCCGGCCGACCGGCTGGTCAAGCTGCCTGCCGGCATCGACTTTAAGACGGCCGCCGCAATGATGCTGCAGGGCATGACGGCGCAATATCTGTTGCGGCGGACGTATCGCGTGCAAGCCGGCGATACCATCCTGATCCATGCCGCCGCCGGCGGCGTCGGCCTGATCGTCTGCCAATGGGCCAAGGCGCTGGGGGCCACCGTCATCGGCACGGTCGGCTCGGATGACAAGGCGGCACTGGCCCGGGCGCACGGCTGCGATCATCCGATCGTCTATGCCCGCGAAAACTTCGTCGAGCGCGTGCGGCAGATCACCGGCGGCGCGGGCGTGCCGGTGGTTTACGATTCCATCGGCAAGGACACGTTCTTCGCTTCGCTCGACTGCCTGCGGCCGCTGGGGTTGATGGTTTCGTTCGGCAACGCCTCCGGCACCGTGCCGCCGCTGGACCTCGGCGAACTGACCAAGCGCGGCTCGCTATTCCTCACCCGGCCGTCATTGTTCGGCTACACTGCGCAGCGCGCCGATCTGCTGGCCACGGCCGGCGAGTTGTTCGATGTCGTGACATCGGGCAAGGTGAAGATCGAGGTCAACCAGACCTATGCGCTCAAGGACGCGGCCCGGGCGCAAGCCGACCTGGCCGCCCGCAAGACCACTGGATCGACGGTAATGCTGCCATGAAATCATTTCTCATCGCCAATCCCAAGGGGGGCAGCGGCAAGAGCATGCTGGCCACCAATCTGGCGGGCCTGCTGGCCCGCCAGGGACATCAAGTCATGCTGGGCGACATCGATCGCCAGCAGTCCTCGCGCCAATGGCTCAAACTGCGGCCGGCCGTCCTGCCGCGCATCGCGTCGTGGCGGCTCGAGGCGGACAAGCCGGCCCGCCCGCCCGCCGGCACCACGCACGCAGTGCTCGACAGCCCGGCCGGCCTGCACGGCGCCAAGCTGACCCAGGCGCTCGACGCGGTGGAGCGAGTCATCGTGCCGCTGCAGCCCTCGCTGTTCGACATCCTGGCGACCGGGCAGTTTCTCGAGGCGCTGGCGACGGAGAAGAAGATGCGCGGGCAGCGCAGCCGCCTTGCGGTGGTCGGCATGCGCGTCGATGCCCGCACGCGGGCCGCGGCGGAACTGGAGCGCTTACTCGCCGATCTCGGCTTGCCGGTGCTGGCCTTCCTGCGCGACACGCAGAACTACGTGCAGGCGGCCGCTCACGGCATGACCATTTTCGATCTGTCGCTGTCGCGCTCGACGCAGGATCGGGCACAGTGGCAGCCGATCATCGAGTGGATCGGCGCGACCTAGGTTCTCGGGGGCATCAGAACAGGTCGACTTCGGTGTTGACCACGTGCGGCGTCAGGTGGCCTTCGGCGCACAGTTTCGGATAGGAGCAGGTGCGGTTGCGGCCATGGCCTTTTGCCCAGTAAAGGGCCTCGTCCGCCTGGCCCAGTATGTGGGCCGGGTTGTCGTGGGGCCCGATACGGGTGAAGCCGATACTGACCGTGGCTTGTCCCACCTGTGGAAAGCTGTGCGCCTCCATGCGGCGACGAAAGCGCTCGAACGCCCGCTCGGCGTTGTCCAGTTCCGTCGGCTTGAGCAGCACGACGAACTCTTCGCCGCCGAAACGGAACAGCCTGTCCTGGAAGCGGAATGACGACTTCATCAGGTGGGCGATCAGGATCAGGACTTCGTCGCCGATCAAGTGTCCGTAGCGGTCGTTGATTTGCTTGAAATGGTCGACGTCCACCACGCCGAGCCAGTGCTGCGATACCCCGGGATGCGCGAGCCGGCGAGCCGGGTGCGACGTGTCGACGGATATCGCGCCGTCCCCCTTGCTGTTGATGCTTGACAGGATGTCGATCAGGAACTGGTCGAAGGTCTTGCGATTGAGCAGACCGGTCAGCGTGTCGGTTTCGCTGTAGTCGAGCATGTCCAGGCAGTTGAGCATCAGTACCAACAGGCCTTCGACCAGGTCTCGTCGATAGTCCTCGATGGGCGCGGCGCCTTCGATATCGACCAAGCCGAGCGGTGCCCCCCGGTCGCGGCCGAGCGTGAAGACCTGATGGGGAGCTTTGCGGGCCGGCATGGCATCGCCGGCGCCGACGCCTGCGTTCAGGTGATCGCGCAGATGAGGAAGCTCATCGATCGATGTCGTGTCGGCCGGCAGGTCGAGGCCGTCGTCGAAGCTCCGCACGCCTTTGCCGTCCGCCACGGCCGCGAGCCCGACCAGGGTGTCGTGCGGATGATGGAAGACCTTGTACAGGCTGACCCGCCGGGCGCCGGCCATTTCGCGCAGCGCCGCCACGACGCGCAAGGCCAACTCGCCGCGATGACGCTGGCGGGTGATGAGGTCGACGTGGCTCAGCAGAGGGTCCATGAAAAGTCGGCGAAGGTGATTTGGCCGATTATAGCTTTTGACCTTTTCACTCAATGGGGTACTGACGGTCGAGTGACGGGAGGTAAAATTTCGCCATGCTCCCTCCTGCAACTTCGCCGCCCGAAGTCCGATTCGTCCATCTGCGGCTGCACAGCGAATACTCGATCACCGACGGCCTGACCCGTCTCGACGGCGCGATTGCGCGGGCGCGGGCCGATGACATGCCGGCGCTGGCGCTCACCGATCTGGCCAATCTGTTCGGCATGGTCAAGTTCTATCAGGGCGCGCGTGGCGCCGGCATCAAGCCGATCATCGGCGCCGACGTCTGGATCGCCGATGAGGAGGATACGGGACGCGACGGCGCGTCGCGTCTGCTGCTGCTGGCGAAAAATCGCATCGGCTACCTGCGTCTGTGCGAACTGCTGACCTCGGCCTATCTGCTGCCGCGCCGGCACGGCCGCGCCGAGATTCGGCGTGCCACGCTGGCTGACTTTTCCGCGGGCGACAACGCGGGGCTGATTGCGCTTTCGGGAGCGGGTGCCGGCGACGTCGGTCAATGGCTGGCCGCCGGCAAGCCTGACCGGGCCGCCGCCTGCGCGCGCCAATGGGCCGCTTTGTTCCCCGGCGGCTACTACCTGGAAATCCAGCGCTACGGCCAGCCGCATCAGGAGGCGCTGATCGCGCAGACGCTGGCGCTGGCGGGCGAACTCGACTTGCCCGTCGTCGCCACCCATCCCGTGCAGTTTCTCGAGCGCGGCGACCACGAAGCGCACGAGGCGCGCGTCTGCATTGCCGAAGGCTACGTGCTGGCCGATCCGCGCCGGCCGCGCGCGTTCACCGAGGAGCAGTACTTCAAGTCGCAGGCCGAGATGGCGGAGCTGTTTGCCGACTTGCCCGAAGCGCTGGAAAACGCGGTCGAAATCGCGCGTCGCTGCAACCTGTCGATCGAACTGGGCAAGAGCAAGCTGCCCATCTTCCCGACGCCCGACGGTGTTTCGCTGGACGACCATCTCGCCGCGCAGTCCCGTGCCGGCCTGGAGGCGCGCCTGCTGCAACTTTTCCCCGATCCGGCCGAGCGCGAAAGTCAGCGGCTGCGGTACGCCGAGCGGCTGGAATTCGAGATCAAGACCATCCAGCAGATGGGCTTCCCCGGCTATTTCCTCATCGTTGCCGACTTCATCCAGTGGGCGAAGCACAACGGCGTGCCGGTCGGGCCCGGCCGCGGCTCGGGCGCCGGTTCGCTGGTCGCCTATTCGCTCTTGATCACCGATCTCGATCCGATCCGCTACGAACTGCTGTTCGAGCGCTTCCTCAATCCCGAGCGCGTGTCGATGCCCGACTTCGACATCGACTTCTGCCAGGAAGGACGCGACCGGGTCATCGACTACGTGAAGAAAAAGTATGGCTCGCACGCCGTGTCGCAGATCGCCACTTTCGGCACCATGGCCGCCAAGGCGGTCATTCGCGATGTCGGCCGCGTGCTCGACCTCGGCTTCAACTTCGTCGACCAGTTCGCCAAACTGATCCCGAATGAGCTCGGCATCACGCTCGACAAGGCGATGGCGGCCGAGCCGGCCATCACGCAGCGGCTCGACGAGGAAGAGGGCCTGAAGACGCTCTGGGAACTGGCGCTCAAGCTCGAAGGCCTGACGCGCAACGTCGGCATGCATGCCGGCGGCGTGCTGATCGCGCCGGGCAAGCTCACCGATTTCTGCCCGCTCTACTCGGCCGATGGCGGTCTCGCCACAGTCAGCCAGTTCGACAAGGACGACGTCGAGAGCGCCGGCCTGGTCAAGTTCGACTTTCTCGGCCTGCGCACCTTGACGATCCTCGCCGAGGCGGCGCATTTCGCGCTCGCGGTCGATGGCGTGGCTGTCGATCTCGACGCCTTGCCGCTCGACGACCGGTCGACCTACGATCACGTCTTCAAGAACGCCAACACCACGGCGGTCTTCCAGTTCGAATCGGGCGGCATGAAGGACACGCTGGTGCAGGCGAAGCCCGACTGCATCGAGGACCTGATCGCGCTCAATGCCCTCTACCGGCCGGGGCCGATGGAGAATATCCCCAGCTTCGTCGCCCGCAAGCACAAGCGCGAGAAAGTCATCTATCCGCATCCGAATCTGGAGAAGGTGCTGTCGAATACCTACGGCATCATGATCTACCAGGAGCAGGTGATGCAGGCGGCGCAGGTGATCGCCGGCTACAGCTTGGGCGGCGCCGACCTGCTGCGCCGCGCGATGGGCAAGAAGAAGCCCGAGGAGATGGCCAAGGAACGTACCAAGTTCGTCACCGGCGCGGGCGCGAACGGCATCGACGAGCGCCTGGCCAACGAAATCTTCGACACCATGGAGAAGTTCGCCGGCTACGGCTTCAACAAGTCGCACGCCGCTGCCTACTCCGTGGTCGCCTTTCAGACTGCGTGGCTCAAACATCATCATCCGGCGGCCTTCATGGCGGCGACGCTGTCGTCGGAAATGGCCAACACCGACAAGGTGCAGTTCTTTTTCCAGAACGGCCTCGACAACGGCCTGACTTTCCTGCCGCCGGACATCAACCGGAGCGGCATCCGCTTCCAGCCGGTGGATGGCAGAACGGTGCGCTATGGCCTGGGCGCCATCAAGGGCACCGGCGACTCGGCGCTCGGCGTCATCCTCAAGGCGCGCGAAGCCGGTCCCTTCCTCGACCTGTTCGACTTCTGCAAGCGCGTGGACAAGCGCGTGGTCAATCGTCGCGTCGTCGAAGCGCTGGTGCGGGCGGGCGCCTTCGATGCCATCGACGACCATCGCCACAAACTGCTGTCCTCGGTAGGCGTGGCGCTGGAAACGGCCGAACAGTCCGAGCGCAATGCCCTGCAGGGCGGCCTGTTCGATCTCGGCGCGACGGGCGAGGCGCCGTCGACGCCCTACGTCGATGCGGCGCGCTGGGGCGAGCGCGAGCGCCTGCTGCAAGAGAAGCAGGCGCTCGGCTTCTTCCTGTCAGGCCATCCGTTCAATGAGTACGCGCGGGAAGTGTCGAGCTTCGTCAAGCGCCGGCTGGCGCAGCTCGAGCCGCAGCGCGACGCCGTGCTCATGGCCGGCGTGGTCACGGGGCTGCGCACGCAGATGTCCCGGCGCGGCAAGATGGCCATCGTGACCCTCGACGATGCCAGTGCCCAACTCGACGTGACGGTGTACAACGAGCTCTGGGAAACCGAGCGGGCCAGGATTCGCGAGGACGAACTGCTGCTGGTCGAGGGCAAGGTCAGTCGCGACGACTACACCGGCGGCTTGCGCGTCAATGCCGATCGGCTCCTGACGCTTGGCGAGGCGCGCGGCCGCTACGCCAAGGTGCTGCGCCTGTCGATGAACGGCGGCACTCGGGCAGGCGATGCGCAGCGCCTGCAAACGCTGCTGGCGCCCCATCGCGGCATGGGCGATGGCGGTTGTCCGGTACGGCTCGCCTACCGGAATGGCGAGGCCGAGGCGGAGATTCCGCTGCCCGACAACTGGCGCGTCAGCCTCGACGACAAGCTGCTCGATGCCCTTTCGGACTGGTTGTCCGCCGACAATGTCAAGGTTGTATACCCGTGATCCGGCTGATTGATGCGGCGCTGCTCGAAGCCGTCAGCGCCGAGGCGCGGCAAAACCCGCGCGGCCGCAAGAACCGCAATTTCCACCGCGACGACCACCAGCCAGCGCACCGGCTGCTCAACGCCATCGAGCCGGGCTCGTACATCATGCCGCACCGCCATCTCGATCCGGACAAGGACGAAACCATGGTCGTGCTGCGCGGCACGCTCGGCCTGCTGACCTTCGACGATGCCGGCACTCTCGTCGATGCCGTGAAAATGCGTGGCTTCGAGAGTGGCGCGCCGGTGGGCGTGGATATGCCACACGGCACTTGGCATACCGTGTTCGCGCTGGAGCCCGGCACGGTTTTCCTGGAAGCCAAGGCCGGTCCCTACCTGCCGCTGACCGAGGCGGAAAAAGCGCCGTGGGCGCTGGCCGAGAACGACCCGCATGCCGCTGCCGTGCTGGCCGGCTGGGTGGCGCTGTTGGCGGGCCGGTAAAGCTCGGGCGCGCCGGCTTGCCGGCGCGCAGCCCCTTCGGTCAGCCGCTGGCCGGCGCCGAAGATCTCATTTCACCAACGGCGCAACCGGCCGGCATCGGGAAATCCGCTCACCTGGCGATTTCGCCGCCGACGATGCCTCCCACGACGGCGCCCAGTACGGTCGGGCCCAGATGACCTTGGCCGATCTGGTTGCCGATCACGCCGCCGGCCACCGCGCCGAGGGCACGTCCGACGTCGCGATCGCCACCGTGGCGGTGATACCCATACCGTGCCGGCGGTCCATAGTAAACAGGCGCCGGCGGATAGTAGACCGGCGGCGCCGAATAGACGACCGGCTGTCGGTAGATGATGGGCTCGCGATAGACCACCGGAGGAGGCGGAGGATAGGCGTAACGCGGCATGAAGACCGGGGGCGGCGGCATCTGCGGGTAGTGATGATGGTGACGATACGAATGCCAGCCACGGTCGTTGTCGTGGGCGATGGCGCCGGTGCTGAAGGCGACGGCCGCAAGCAGGGCCGGGATCATGAGTTTGCTTTTCATCATTGCGCTCCGGGTGTGGGCAGAACACGGTTGTTCTGGAGCGAATAACGCAGCAGACCGACCGCTTGCCGACTTGCGGCTCGGACGGAAGTGTTTCGTATTGTTACCGGTGCCGACAATAAAAAAAGCCGCCCGAAGGCGGCCTTGGTCGTTACCGTTCTGCGAACCGGGATTGCCTAGCGCGACTGGCGGCGCCGGAGGCCCAGCAGCGCCAAGGCTGCTCCGGCAAGCGCAAGCGAACCGGGCTCGGGAACGCCGAACGGTCGGTAATTGTCTTCCAGGCGCCAATTGAGGACGTCGTGATTGGCGAATGCGGCACCGGTGCCCGAGGTAAAACCGACGAAGGCATTCGTTGTCCCGAGCACGCCGGCCAAGTCGAGATTGTTGTACGAAAGCAGCGCGGTCGTGGGGCGGGCAAGGGAGCGGGTCAACCGGACTTCCAGAAGCTGGGATACGCTGTTGTAGTCGATCCAGGCGTTCCAGATGTCGCCGCCGTTCATGTCGGCCTCGGTCACCTCGGTTTGCGCTGCCGAGGGCAACACCACGCCATTGATGTCCACGCCGACATGATTGCTGCTGTTGCCGTCGGACGAACCGTTGTTCCAAGTGTCGAATTCGACGCCGACGCTAGGAGAAATACCGTCAAACCCCAAGCCGCCGCCCAAGCCGCCGACGTTGTTGCCGGCCGTCTGAACCGCGAAAACGAGACCGTCCGCGCCGCAGGTCGAGTTTCCGTTCTGATCGATCCCGTCGCAAGCGCCCCCGGGGCTGGTGAACCGGAACTGGAAGTAGGTACTGAAAGAGGCTCCTGACGCCAGGGATACCGTAGTCGTCGAGAATGCGCTGCCCGACTGGCCAAAATCAGCAGGCGTGACTCGCAGCACGTTACCCGCTTGGGCTGCGTTGCCGTTGATGGTCAGTCCGGCGACGCTGGAAAAGTCGGGATAGTTGATGACGATAGTGGCGTTGGCCTGACTGGCCAGAGACGCGATGGCGACGGCGAGCGCCGGAATCAATAGCTTTTTCATTTTTTTGCTCCCCCATGCCACGGATATTGTGGTATGGGCCGCCAAGCAATATCTACACCAAACTTTTTAGCAGATTGAAAAATAATGTGAAAAATATTGCCGGTCTGTCTGGCAGATGGGTGAGTGTAAGAGTTTCCGACGCGGCATGGCCAAAAAAAGCCGCCCTCGTGGGGCGGCTTCCGTTGGGGTTGGGGGTATCCCTGTTTTTTTAATTGATTACAGCTCCTTGGCGTGCTCGGCCAAGTACTTGGCAACGCCTTCGGGCGAGGCGCCCATGCCGGCCTTGCCTTTTTGCCAGCCGGCGGGACATACCTCGCCGTGCTCTTCGGTGAATTGCAGCGCATCGATCATGCGCAGCATCTCGTCGATGTTGCGGCCGAGCGGCAGGTCGTTGACGACCTGGTGGCGGACGATGCCGGCCTTGTCGATCAGGAAGGAACCGCGGAAGGCGACGCCGGCGGCGGAAAACTCGACGTCGTACGCTTGGCAGATGGCGTGCTTGACGTCGGCGACCAGCGGATACTGGACCTGGCCGATACCGCCCTGGTTGACCGGCGTGTTCTTCCAGGCCAGATGCGTGAATTGCGAGTCGATCGAGCAGCCGATGACTTCGACGTTGCGCTTCTTGAATTCTTCCAGGCGGTGGTCGAAGGCGATCAGCTCGGACGGGCAGACGAAAGTGAAATCGAGCGGATAGAAGAACAGCACGACGTACTTGCCCTTGTAGTCCGACATCTTGAGATCCTTGATCTCGTTGTTGCCAAAGACGGCGGTGGCGGTGAAATCGGGGGCTTGCTTGCCGACGAGAACGGCCATGTTGACTCCTTGTTGAACGGGTGGGAATGTTGGCGTGCCGAAAAACGATGGCAGCGACATGGAAAAATTCTACTGCAGCGCAGGGCTATTCGTTGCGCCGCGGCAATTGCATTTTCCAATCGGGCCGATTGCCGGAAGCTATCAGGCCGTCGGCAACTGCTCGAAGCCTTGGTGGTCGCCGGTGCCGAGTTCGACCGCGACGTGCTCGACTTCGGCACCGGCCGGTCCGCGCCGCGCCCAGTCGATCAGCGCCGCAACCGCCTCGGCGCTACCGGCGATCATCGCCTCGACGCTGCCATCGCGGCGGTTGCGCACCCAGCCGGTCAAAGTCAGCCGTCGCGCCACGCCGATCAAGGCCTGGCGGTAGCTGACGCCCTGGACGAGGCCGGTGATCACCAAGCGGCGTTTCTCCATCACTTCACGCGCATGCCCGGCATGGCGCCGTCGTCGGGCGAGAGCAGGAACAGGCCGGGCGTCTGGCCGCCGGCATCCGAGGCGGCGAGCACCATGCCTTCGCTCATGCCGAACTTCATCTTGCGCGGTGCCAGATTGGCGACCATCACGGTCAGGCGGCCGACCAGCGTCGCCGGGTCATAGGCCGACTTGATGCCGGCGAACACCTGGCGCGTGCCGAGCGGACCGAGGTCGAGGCTGAGCTTGAGCAGCTTGTCGGCGCCTTCGACCTGCTCGGCGTTGGCGATGCGGGCGATGCGCAGGTCGATCTTGCCGAAGTCGTCGATGGAGACAGGCGGCACGGCTTCCTGCGCCTTGTCCTCGCTTTGCTGCTGGTGCTGGGCGTGACGCTGCTGCGACTGCTGCTCGGGCGCCGGCGCCAGGCTCTCGCGGTTGGCGGCGAGCAGCGCATCGATCTGCTTGGGATCGACGCGCTGCATCAGGTGTTCGTAGGCGTTGATCGGATGCGCGGGCGGCAGCAGGTGGCCGGCATCGCTCCACTTGAGCGGCGCGACGTTGAGGAACTCCTCGGCGCGCTTGGCCAGGTGCGGCAGGATAGGCTTGAGGTAGAGCGTCAGCAGACGGAAGGCATTGATCAGCATCGAGCAGACGTGGTGCAGCTGCGCGTCGTTGTCGGCCGACTTGGCCAGTACCCAGGGCTGATGCTTGTCGACGTACTGGTTCACCTGGTCGGCCAGCGCCATGATCCGGCGCACGGCCCGGCCGTAATCGCGCTCCTCGTAATGGCCGGCGATGTCCTCGGCGGCTTCCATCAGTCCGGCGAGGTCGGCGCGGAAGGTCTCGGCGATGTGCGCGTGCATCAGCTTGCCGTCGAACTTCTTGGCGATGAAGCCGGCGGCGCGGCTGGCGATGTTGATGAATTTGCCGACCAGATCGGCATTGACGCGCTGGACGAAGTCGCTGAGGTTGAGGTCGATGTCCTCCATCGAGCCGTTGAGCTTGGCGGCGAAGTAATAGCGCAGCCACTCGGGATTGAGACCGACTGCGAGGTAGCTTTCGGCGGTGATGAAAGTGCCGCGGCTCTTCGACATCTTGGCGCCGTCGACGGTCAGGAAGCCGTGCGGCAGCACCTTGGTCGGCGTGCGGTAACCGGCGTGCTCCAGCTCCGCCGGCCAGAACAGCGCGTGGAAGTAGAGGATGTCCTTGCCGACGAAATGGTAGAGCTCGGCTTGCGAGTCCTTGCCCCAGAAGTCGTCGAAATTCAGGCCGGTACGCGCGCAGAGCTTGCGGAAGGAGCCCATGTAGCCGATCGGCGCGTCGAGCCAGACGTAGAAGTATTTTCCCGGCGCGTCGGGAATCTCGAAGCCGAAGTAGGGGGCGTCGCGCGAGATGTCCCAGTCGGTCAGCTTGTTTTCCCCCGGCGCGCCCAGCCATTCCTGCAGCTTGTTGGCCGCCTCGGGCGGCACGTGGCCGCCTTCCTGCGTCCAGCGGCGCAGGAAGGTCTGGCAGCGCGGGTCGGAGAGCTTGAAGAAATAATGGTCGGAAGCGCGCAGTTCCGGCACCGCGCCCGAGACGGCCGAGTAGGGGTTCTTCAGTTCGGTGGGCGCGTAGGCGGCACCGCAGACTTCGCAGGAGTCGCCGTACTGGTCCTTCGCGCCGCACTTCGGGCATTCGCCCTTGATGAAACGATCGGGCAGGAACATCTGCTTGACCGGATCGTAGTGCTGCTGGATGGCGCGCACCTCGATCAGCCCGGCCGCTTTCAGTTTCTTGAAGATGTCTTCCGAATAGAAGCGCGTTTCGGGGGAATGCGTCGAGTAGTAGTTGTCGAACTGGACATGAAAGCCGGCGAAGTCGCGGGTATGTTCGTCGTGCACGCGGGCGATCAGCGCCTCGGGAGTGATACCCTCCTTCTCCGCCCGCAGCATGATCGGCGTGCCATGCGTGTCGTCGGCGCAGACATAATGGCACTCGTTGTCGCGCATTTTCTGGAAGCGCGTCCAGATGTCGGTCTGGATGTACTCGACGAGATGACCGAGGTGAATGGCGCCGTTGGCGTACGGGAGTGCGGACGTGACGAGAATCTTGCGCGAAGTCATGACGGCGGGTAAATGGCGGTTTGGGCTGGAAATTCTAGCAAACGGCCCCAATTGAACTTAGGCTGGGTTATACTGTACAAAACTTATCAACTATTCCGGAGCCTTCGAAATGTCGCTTTCCGAGCAGCATATCCAGGCCGCCCTCAAAGAGGTGGTCGACCCGAATACCGGCAAGGACCTCGTGTCCAGCCGCTGCATCAAGAACGTCAAGGTTTCCGGCGCCGACGTGTCTTTGGATGTCGAACTCGGGTATCCGGCGAAAAGCCAGATCGACGGCATCCGCAAGTCGGTGATCGAGAAGTTGAAGACCTTGGCCGGCATCGGCAACATCAGCGCCAACGTCTATTCGAAGATCGTGCCGCATACGGTGCAGAAGGGCGTGAAGCTCGTTTCGGGCGTCAAGAACATCGTCGCCGTCGCCTCGGGCAAGGGCGGCGTCGGCAAGTCCACCACGGCGGTCAATCTGGCGCTGGCGCTGGCTGCCGAAGGCGCGCGCGTCGGCATCCTCGACGCCGACATCTACGGCCCCTCGCAGCCGCAGATGCTCGGCATCAGCGGCCAGCCGGAATCCATGGACGGCAAGAAGCTGGAGCCGATGACGGCCTACGACCTGCAGGCGATGTCGGTCGGCTTCCTCATCGATCCGGAAACCCCCATGGTCTGGCGCGGTCCGATGGTCACGCAGGCGTTGACGCAACTGCTGGGCGACACCCACTGGCAGGATCTCGACTACCTGATCGTGGACCTGCCGCCGGGTACCGGCGACATCCAACTGACCCTGGCGCAGCAGGTGCCGGTCACCGGCGCGATCATCGTCACCACGCCGCAGGACATCGCCCTGCTCGACGCGCGCAAGGGCCTCAAGATGTTCGAGAAGGTCGGCATCCCCATCCTCGGCATCGTCGAGAACATGAGCATCCACATCTGCTCGAAGTGCGGCCACGAGGAGCACATCTTCGGCTCGGGCGGCGCCGAGAAGATGGGCCAGGACTACGAGGTCGAAGTGCTCGGCCATCTGCCGCTCGACATCAACATCCGCATGCAGGTCGATGGCGGCAAGCCGACCGTGGTCGCCGATCCGGACGGTCGCGTGGCGGAGATCTACAAGGGCATCGCCCGCCGCGTGGCGATCAAGATCGCCGAGAAGGCCAAGGACATGACGTCAAAATTCCCGAGCATCGTCATCCAGAACACCTAACAGACGCGTTGAGACGCGTTG
>JAGVUA010000011.1 GCA_019136545.1 Betaproteobacteria bacterium | reverse complement strand
GTTCGCCATCACCGGCGGCACTTGGAAGATTTTCTATGACACGACGAAGGATGCCAACCGGGCTGCCGGCACTGGCTACACGGATGGCGATCTGCTGCTCAGCGGCCATTTTGACCTGGGCGCAGCGGGAAGCTTTGGTGCCCTGAGCGCTGCAGGCGCCACGGGTAGCATCGCCCTGACCGGAGTCGTTGATTACACCAACTTGATGTACATCAACCCCGCTCTCTCAAACACCATCGCTGGCACCGAACTCAAGATCGGGAACCTGCGTACCGATGACGGATTCCTGCCGACTGTCGATGCTACCGATGGTAGCGCCGTGACTTGCAGCCGTACGGGACAGGGAACGATCTGCATGCAGGCCGATGCAAACCAGACCTTTAGCCGCGTGCCGGAGCCGGCATCGCTCGCGCTGGTTGGCCTGGGCCTCCTCGGACTGGGTGCGTCGCGCCGTCGCAAGCAGTAAGACGACCCGTCAAGCAGTTCTTCCGAAAGCCACGCAATGCGTGGCTTTCTTTTTTTAACCGCCCACTATCTTTCCGCGCTGCGCAGGCAGCGCGCCGGGGTGCCTCCCCAGGTTTCGCCCGGTGGAATTCGCGTTCCCTTGGTCACCACCGACTGGACGGCCACAACCACACCGTCACCGATCTCCACGTCGGCCATGATGATCGCACCGGCGCCAATTGTGACGCGATCCCCGATGCTCACGGGGAAAAAACCCAGCTCATCACCTTCGATAACGTGCGAAATAACCATCGCTCCATTGCCGATGATGCTGTCCCGCCCCATGGTCACGAACTGGGGGTCCATCATGATCCCGGCGCAATAGCTGTTCTCCCCCATCCGCGCGCCCAGCGCCCTGAGAATGACACGCAGCAAGGGGAAAGGCACCGCGCGGTTGAAGATCAGCGGGTTGAACACCAATAAGTAGTGAAGCATATAGAGAAAGGCACGCCGTTCACCTTTCGAATTTGCGGCAATACTGCCGCAGGGTACCGGTGCCCACACCTGGATCAAACGGAACGCCAGGATCGCCAGCATGTAAAAAAATAGTATCGCGGCAGCCACGGCTGCGATACCGCGAAAATCCTCGCCAACCCACGGCATCACCAGGTACTTGGCGCCGGCAATCGCGGTTAAAGCTTCCAAACCCATGAGCGTTGAGAACTGTGCCACCGATACGCCACTGATTTTTCTCATGCCTGCCTCGCCATTTTCCTGACGGCCGAAATATGCATCTCGAGCGAATCCAAATCGTTTGGAAAAGCCAGCGTTTGCGCACGACGGAAACAAGCACCATCGCGCGTCAACCGCGCCAAGGCCGCATCGATACGCGCATAATCGACACGGTCGGAACGCAACATTACACCGGCCCCGTAGCGTTCGATGGCCCGCATATTGAGGAACTGGTCCATGTTTCTGGCAATCCCGAGCACCGGCACGCCGTGAGTGAACGCCTGATTGGTCGTTGGGCTGCCGCCATTGCACACCACCAACTGCGCTTGCCGACACATCTGATCTCCGGGAAGGAAGTCGTACACCCGCGTGCGCGACGAACCAATGCCGACCGGGAGCCGCTTCCCTGCACTTGCCAGCATGATCCGGAAACCCGCTTGCTCCAACGAAGGAATCAAGGTGGCGAGAACTTGCGGATCGCCCGAGCTCCCCATGGTGACGTAAGCCAAAGGCCCGTCGCCCTCCGGAAACGCCAAGTCTTGGCGATCCAGCGGCGACCAGGCGATCGGCCCGACAAAGTCAGCCGTGGCGGTACGCCGAATTTCCGGAAACAGGGCCGGGGAATTGGCAAACAGCCGAAGGTCGGCATCGGTATAGCCGTAGCGAAGATCATGACCGAACGATGGCAAGCCGTAGCGCCTGCGCAAGCGCTCCATCGGCAGCGCGTGAATGCGAAACGCCAGTGGCGCAACGCGACGGAACAATGCCGACGCCAGACTCAAAGGAACATACGGCGTAAAACTCATCGCTGGCAGCATCGGGGTCAAGGCGCTTTCCGGGCTCCAATACGCATCGCAAATGGTGATGTAAGGCACCTTCCGCAAACGAGCGCTGACGGAAAGAGAAAGCCGGAAATCGCCAATGCCGACGTCGGGGTTGACTTGATCGATGAGCGCCAGGTCGGCCTGGACATAGCGATCGAGGGTTGGGAAGTCATAGAGCGGCAGGCCGCGATCCAGTCGGCGGGCAAAGATCGCGGCATCCTGGCAATCCAGATCCAACTCCGCGAGGCCTGAATCGCCGGTCAGCCATCTGAAACCGGAAGGGCGGGCGAACAAGATTTCGAAAGCAGTGATATCCAACTGCCGGGCCAAGACCAATGGTCGCGCCACGTGCGCGAGCGTAGCGCCCTCGGCAAAAAACAGGATTCGACAAGGATGCGGCGGCATTTGCGTCTTCCAACCCAGAAGGTGCTTTCTCAAGGATGGTACCGCGCCAAGACAATCTCGTTCGAACAAAAAGAAAAGGGGCCGGAGCCCCTTTTCGTCGCACTACTGCGATGAGTCAGCCGCGGCGGCGGCGGTGTAATCCTAATCCGAGCAGCCCTAAACCCGCCAGCGCCAAGCTCCCCGGCTCCGGAATATGAATCTTCTCCGTGGTGATGAGCGACGCAAACTGAACGGTTGTATCCTGTTGTTCGGGTGTTTCAAAACCCAAACAAGGCGTTGCCACACCCGCTACGGCGCAAGCGGCAGCGCTGAGCGGTTTCAGTCCATTCGTCAATTCAAAGAAACTGATGAAGTACTCCTGGTTCTGAAGCGGCCCCACTCCACCATCGAGGTCGTAAAAGAACGAGAAATTCAACGAATTGGCATCCGTGACATAAATGTCCGCGCAGCCATTGACATTCACTCCCACACCGTTGGCACCGCCATCGGCACAAGGGTTATCGCCGTTGGACGTCTCGGCGTAGTGAACCGTAAAGGATAGTGTTTGTGCAGGCAGACCCGGCGCTGCCGGAACCAACGGCGTCAAGGTCAGCGTCGACAGAATGTCCAGAGACCGCAATGTATCCCCGGTAATCGGTCGATTAAGGTGCGTAATGGACACATTGCCTAAGGCCGGGCCATTAGTTAATGCCGTACCCAATGCCGGCGAGTTCGAGATGTCCAGACCACTCAATCCGGAGCCAAGATCGCTACCCCAACGCAAGCTCTGGTTATTGATGATTGTTACGCCACCGGGGCTATTCCCGTTGCTGTCGGTAATCGACGTCGTATCGAAAATAGTGCTTACACCGACAGTCCATTGATCGACAATGCCATCCAACATCGTCGCCTGAGCGGTACTTGTCGCAACAGCCAATGATGCTGTACCTGCGATGGCCAAAATCTTGATCAAGGGAGACTTACGATTATTCATTTTCATGACATTATATCCTCCAAAGAGCCAATCGGGCTCGCTTGACCCCATGCATAACTTATGCCGAAAAATATTAATTATTTTAAAACAATTAGATAACAGGTCACATCCACCTTTCGGCAAGCGCTACTGTAAGCCCCATCGACAGAAAGTCGCGGTGCGCGCCGAGACGTGAAAATATCGCGCCACCTCAGCAACCGGCGCCGCCGGGGGCAACGGGTCATTCAACGATCAGCGTATTCACCGCTCGGCGCGTTGATCGCGCCCATGGCGTAGCGCAGCAGCCTATCCGCCCAAGGAAAAATACTTGGCCCTCGCCGCCAGCGGGGACTTCGGCAGCCAAGCGCAAGCGCAAGTCGGCAACACGCGCCACAGCCCATGAACGCGCGGTAAATCGAATACCTTCGCGGTGATAACGGCTGAAAATCAGCGGCGTCATTTCCGGTTGAATCAACAATCCCTGGCGACTCGCCGTCAGCCAAAAGCGCTGCAATGCCCGCCCGGCGGCCAAGTAGTCATCAACCGTCTCAAGTGCCTGCGGTGCCAGCAAGGCTAGGTGCGCACCACAAAAGAGCCCCGGAACCATATCCATCTGCAAGCGCGGCACAAGATCCCCGAACATCCACCGATTCAGTAACTCGACGCGCCGCCAGCTTTTCATGGCCCAGCGCATCAATTGCTCTGTCAGAAGATCGACGCCGACGGCACGGGACGGGATTCTGTCTTCGCTGAACCGGGCATTCCATTCGATCACCGCTTTATGCACCTCGTACGCCTCGGGAATATTGAGGCGGATCTTCGCGTTGTCGAACATCAAGCGCGCCATTCTGTACCGTTCGGACAAACGCTCGAACCACAGAACCGAGAATCCCGAGGGCAACAAAGCGGCGAGGGCTTGTTTTTGCTCGTCGGACAATCGCCGGGTGCTCATGGCGCGCCGCTGCACCACCCGTTTCTCGATAAACGGCGCCAAGACATCGGCCGGCAGTCGGTCGTCGCGTTCGAGGCGAACGTCGATGAGCAAGTGCGTCTCAGGCGTATCCGGGCGACGTTCGACGCGGCAGGCAAAACCCTCGACGCTGGCCGCGATGGCGATCGTCTCCAGCAGCGCGCCAATCGCCAACTGGCTGGGACGGCCGTCCAGGTCGTAGACCACATGGTCGCGCGTATCGAAGCCATGCACGAGCAGGTGATGTTCACCCAAAATCTCGAAGCGCCAAGGCTGCGTATTGTCGCCGCTGGGCGCCCAGCGAGCGCGCTCAAGAAGACGCTCGATCAGGCCAAAGTCAGTCATGGCGAGACGCCGCCGCCTGCGCCCGCAGACTCGCCAACTGCCGGCGGGCGAACGCCAGCATCAGCCGCTGGATCGGATTTCGGTGCCCCCACGGACGCCAGGTCCGCACGAACCGATTTCGGTACGCATCGAAATGATAGCCGTGCGGCGCGGTCAGCACTTTGCCGCGGCCCAGAAGGATCTTCAGGCTTTCGGTGGCGGCAAGGCCGGCGCAGAGGTCGCAGGCGATGGCAGTCGACGGACCGCGCCTGCCGTCCAGGTCGACCGCCGAGGCATCCACCAGATAGGGGCGGTGCAACAAGGCCGGAGATAGGCCGATCATGAACCTGAGCGCCAGTTCGTCGTCCGAGCGGCCCGCGAAGCCGAAGTAGTCCTCGAAACTCATGTGCCCCGGCATGAAGCACAGCACCGCCGAGCCCATGCCCAGCGGCGCGGCGGTCACGGCCGGAATCCGGCGGGTATGGCAGCGATCGAACACCAGCGCCCGCGCCGCAAACACGAAAAAATCCAGGCCATCGACGTAGAGATCCACGTTTTCGAGAAAGCGATCCACGTTGTCGACGCCGATGCCGCGCCCGAATACCTTGATGTCGAGTTCCGGGTTGATGTCCTTGGCCATGCGCAGCAGGACATCAGTCTTGGCTTGCCCCAGCGTGCTGACGAATGCGCCCGCCTGGCGGTTGAAGTTCACGTAATCGAAAGTATCGAGGTCGGCGATATTGAAGGCACCCACGCCCAATCGCGCCAAAGTCAGCAGGTGCGCGCCGCCGACGCCGCCGAGACCAGCGATGGCAATGCGCTTGCCTCGCAGGCGCTGCTGCTCTTCCCGCGTCAGCCAGCCGATATTGCGGGAATAGGCCTCGTCGTAGGGGAAGTTCAGGGTCATCGGCTCAACCAATTTTCACAATCTCGAATGCCTGGATCATTTTGCACCTTGCCGCTGCGAGGTTACCATGTCGGCCATATGATCGCTCGATCCCTTGAAGCTCTCGCTTGAACGGTTCGCCGTGACGTCCACCCTGCTCAGGCCGGTACGAAAAACCATCCGCTCCGCGTTAAGGAGGATGCTCGGCATCCTGCCCCAGGAAAAGCGTTTTGCACTTTACCGCAGCTTCGTGGACTGCGACCCGGCGCCGGACGAACGCCTGCAGTTGAAGATCGCCGAGACGACGGAGGAACTGGAGGCTTGCTTCACGCTGCTGCACGACGCTTATGTCGACAGCGGCTTCATGAAGCCGCATCCGTCGGGAATGCGGGTGACGCTCTACCATGCGCTGCCGACCACGACGACGCTCTGCGCCAAGTGGGATGGCAAGGTGGTCGGCACCATGTCGCTGATCCGGGACAGCGCTTTCGGTTTCCCCTTGCAGACGATCTTCGACCTGTCCGGCGTGCGCGCCGAGGAAGGCAACATCGCCGAAGTCTCGGCGCTGGCGGTGCATCCGCGCTTTCGCAAGACGGGCGGCGTCATCCTGTTCCCGCTGATGAAGTTCATGTACGAATATTGCACGTCCTTCTTCGATACGCGGCATCTGGTCATCGCGGTCAATCCGAACCGCATCGAACTCTACGAGTCGCTGCTGTTCTTCAAGCGGCTGGCCGCCAAGGTGGTGGACAACTACGACTTCGCCAACGGCGCACCGGCCATCGGCGCCTGGCTGGATCTGCGTCACGCACCGGCGATCTTCAAGGCCGCCTACGGCGGCAAGCCCGCGCGCAAGAATCTGCACGCCTATTTCACGGCCACCGATCTGCCGAACATCCAGTGGCCGCACCGCCGCTACTACACGACCAACGATCCCGTGCTGACGCCCGACCTGCTCGACCATTTCTTCAATGTCCGCACCGACGGCTTCGCCACGCTGGACGACCACAAGAAGCGGTTGCTGCATTCGATCTACGACCTGCCGGAGTACGACGCGGTCTTGCCGAAACTACCGGCGCCAACCGCTGACGGCCGCAAGAACCGGCGCTGGAGCCGTTATTCCTTCAAGTGTCCGGGCCATCTGACCGTGTCGGGCGGCGGCCAAAAAATCAGTTACACCATACAGGTGGTGGAAGTCTCGCAATACGGCTTCCAAGCCAAGGCCGACGGCGTCGTGCCGCTGAACATCTGGAGCGATGCCACCATCAAGCTCGGCTGGCACGACGTCTCGACCGTCAAGGCCATGGCCGTGCGCGACCACGTGAACGGCGCGGCCGACGTCTATGGCTTCAATCTCGGCGAGCCGGACCTGGTATGGAACAAGTTCGTCAGACCAAGCACCTTTCGCTGCAACAATGCCCCGTTTGCGGTGTACAGGTTGTCGGGGACGGCATCCGTCCGCAACGCTGTCCGCAACACGACGGCATCCAAGGATTGTTTGCCGAAGAAGTGCGCCGCAGCCGCCAGCTCATCGTCGAACAGGGGGTACAGCAGGTGGTGCACGATCTGGGTAAGGTGACGACTGAAGATGTACGCGCCGCCATGGC
>JAGVUA010000027.1 GCA_019136545.1 Betaproteobacteria bacterium | reverse complement strand
GCCAGGCCGAAGTGGCGCCAGATGGCGGCCGTGGCGATGCGGCCGCGCGGTGTGCGTTGCAAATACCCTTGCTGAATGAGGAAGGGCTCGAGCACGTCCTCGATGGTGTCGCGCGCCTCGCCGATGGCCGCGGCGAGATTGTCTACGCCCACCGGCCCGCCGCCGAACTTCTCCAGCACGGCCGACAGGAGCTTCCTGTCCATGACGTCGAGGCCGAGGTGATCGACGTCGAGCATGGACAACGCCGCGTCGGCGACTTCGGTGGTGACCGCGCCCTCCGCCTTGACTTCGGCATAGTCGCG
Organism: Betaproteobacteria bacterium; assembly: GCA_019136545.1. Lineage (GTDB taxonomy): Bacteria > Pseudomonadota > Gammaproteobacteria > Burkholderiales > Rhodocyclaceae > Fen-999. Next base: position 33,372 of record JAGVUA010000027.1, on the reverse strand, counting down.
CACCCGGCGCAACAGCCGGTTGGCGATGCGCGGCGTGCCGCGCGAGCGGCGGGCGATCTCGGTGGCCCCTTCGCCGACGATCTCGCAGTTCAGCAGTTGCGCCGAGCGGCGGACGATGTGGGCCAGTTCCTCGGGTGTGTAGAACTCCAGCCGGGCGACGATGCCGAAGCGGTCGCGCAGCGGGTTGGTCAGCATGCCGGCGCGCGTGGTGGCGCCGACCAGCGTGAACGGCGGCAGATCGAGCTTGACCGAGCGCGCCGCCGGCCCTTCGCCGATCATGATGTCGATCTGGAAATCTTCCAGCGCCGGGTAAAGGATTTCCTCCACCACCGGCGACAGGCGGTGGATCTCGTCGATGAACAGCACGTCGTGCGGTTCGAGGTTGGTCAGGATCGCCGCCAGGTCGCCCGCCCGTTCCAGCACCGGGCCGGAGGTCTGGCGCAGGTTGACGCCCATCTCGTGGGCGACGATGTGCGCCAGCGTGGTCTTGCCCAAGCCCGGCGGACCGAACAGCAGCACGTGGTCGAGCGCCTCGCCGCGCCGCTTGGCCGCCTCGATGAAGATCTCCAGCTGGCCGCGAATCTTCTGCTGGCCCACGTACTCGGCCAGCTTGCGCGGCCGCAGGGCGCGCTCGAGCGCTTCCTCCTGTGAGGATTCCTTGCCGGCGGAAATCACGCGGTCGCCGGGGCTGGCAAACTGGTCGGTCTGGATGGCCATTAGCCCGCCAGTGTATCCGACCCCCGCTTGCGCCGGATATAGAGGGTCTTGGCGACACTGGCGATCAGTCGCGCGTCGCGATCGACGACGTCCACCCTCCAGGTCGGCTCGTACTTGTCGCCACCGTCGGTATGCGCGATCACGTCGGCAATCTGCGTCTCGGTGAGCCGAAAATGGGCGAAGACGTCGCCGCGCCCCGGCTCCCTGAATTCGATGCTGGCCGCCTTGTCCCAGACCACGTAGCCGCGCGGCAGGTTGTGCAGCAGCATGAGCGCGTAGAACGGATCGGTCATCGAGAACAGCGAGCCGCCGTAGTGGGTGCCGAAATGGTTGCGGTTGAGCAGGCCGTGGCGCAGGCGCACCGTGACCGAGCGGAAGTCGGGCGCAATCGCCGTGACATGGATGCCGGCACCGACGAAGGGCGGCCACAGGTTGATGCCGACCCGGAACAGTCCGACCGAAAGGCGCGCGCGGCTGGGGGTGCTCATGCGTCGCTCAGCCTTTCGACAGCGACTTCAGCGCCTGGCGAATGCCTTCGGATACGGCAATGTCCGTAGGCAGTTGCTTCATGGCCCCCAGCGCTTCCCGCTCGTTGTAGCCGAGCGCCAGCAGGGCGTTGAGGATGTCGGCACTGGCATCGGGCGGCGTGCTGCCGCGGCTGACTTTGGCGGCAAGCCCGGTGACCTTCAGCTTGTCCTTGAGTTCGAGCAGCAGGCGCTCGGCGGTCTTCTTGCCGATCCCGGGGATTTTCACCAGCCGTCCGGATTCCTGCAAGGCCACCGCCTGCGCCAGCTCGTTGACCGACAGACCGGAGAGCAAGGCCAGCGCCGTACGCGCGCCAATGCCGGAAATCCTGATGAGCTGCCGGAAGACGGTGCGCTCGTCATCCGCCCCGAAGCCGTACAGGCAATGGGCATCTTCGCGCACCACCAGGTGCGTGACCAGCGCCACCGGCTCGCCGAGCGCGGGCAAGTTGTAGAACGTGCTCATCGGCACTTCGAGTTCGTAGCCGACACCGCCGACGTCGACCGTGATCTGCGGCGGATTCTTCTCGACCAGCGTGCCGGCGATGCGTCCTATCATACGAGTCTCCCCTTGCGTACCCTGAAGCCGCGCGTTGCGATGTTGCCCAGACCCTGGCCGCCGTGGGCGTGGCAGATGGCGCAGGCCAGCGCGTCGGCGGCGTCGGCCGAGGGTGCGCCCGGCAGGCTAAGCAGGCGCATGACCATCTGCTGTACCTGCTCCTTGGCCGCCTTGCCGTGGCCGACCACCGCCTGCTTCACTTGCAGCGCCGTGTATTCGGCTACCGGCAGTCCGGCCCCGACCAACGCCGAGATCGCCGCGCCGCGCGCCTGGCCGAGCAGCAGCGTCGACTGCGGATTGACGTTCACGAACACTTTCTCCACCGCCGCTTCCGCCGGCCCATGTGTGGCGATGACTTCGGCGATGCCTTCCAGAAGGGTCTTCACGCGGTCCGGCAGGCTGTCGCTGTCTTTCGTCTTGACGCAGCCGCTGGTCACGTAGGCGAGCTTTTGGCCGGCCTTGTCGATGACGCCGAATCCGGTGACGCGCAGGCCGGGATCGATGCCGAGGATGCGGATGGTCCGGACGATACTCATTGCGCAAGACATGCGCCGGAGCCTGTTGGCAGGTTGCACGAAGATTTCAACGTAATTCCTGAACGTTCGGCAAGGTATTTGAACGATTGCGTCGGGTGTTGCCGGCCTCGTCAGCCAGGCAGAAAGAGAGGAAATCCCCCGCCCAGCGGTGCCAATCCATCGCCGCCACTGCTGCCGGACCATTTTCGCTAAGTTTGGAACGCAGATCAAAGGATGTCATCAACACGCGGAGCGCATGGCCGAGATGCGTTGCTGTTACCGAAGGAACGACAAGAGCATTGACGCCATTCACGGCGAAATCGAGTGTGCCGGCCGCCGTGCAGATCACCGGACGACCGCAAGCCATCGCCTCCGCGGCGACGTTACACCATCCTGCGTGGTGTTCGGCTGCAATCACGACATCGACTTTATTGTAAAAACGACAAAGTTGCTGGTCGTTCAGGATGCCGTGAAAGAACAACCGGTTGCCAAGCTCCGGCGGCAGCGACAGGCGTTCAGGGGGGACCCCGAAGACATGCCACTGCTGAATTTCGGGAAAGTCCTGGATGAGAGGCAGAATGTCGGGCAGCGTCTTGGCTTGAAGTCCGACACGAGTGGCGTCAGCCCTCGGCATGTCGGCATCCGGCGCAAACACCTGAGTATCGACGGCGCCGACAATCCACCGAGCGGGCAGGTCAAGCGCTCCTGTCAAGTCGCTTTCCTGCCAGTGCCTATTGTTGAATAGCAAGGCATGCGGACGGAAATGGCTTGCGGCAGCCAAATACTTTTCTCTGCGGCTCGTGTCATTCAAGATGGCAAGGATGCGTTTGCCGAAGCCGGTCGAGGATAGCGACCGGAAGATGTGCATGGCGTCCGACGGGAAACCGGCGCCGGGAAGTACCGTCGCATCCCATTGCCGCTTTTGAGCCGACGCCAGATCCAGTATCGGGAACTCATGGAATGCCGCATGTTCCATGTGCCCGAGATTCGCGAAGCAAACTTCATGTCCGTCCTGCCGCAATAGGCGAGCGACCCGTGCAAATCGAAACAAGCCGCCATTGGGGCTTAGGCCGATGGCGGCGACCAGGATGCGACGCTTGCGCAACGTGTCGACCGTGCCCAGTCCGTCAAGATGTTCGTAATACCCCCGGGCTTTCTGTAGCACCCCGGTCGTGTCCGGAGCAGCCGTCGCGGCGCGATGATGATGCAGGTCCCTGCTCAGGAATGACGCAATGCCATCGGCGCATCGATCGAGGTCGAGCGGGATCCTCAAGGTGGCCGAGATCCGTCTCAGTTCCCTTGTCCAGTCGTCGAGGAGGTCATGATAGGCAACGAAGACCCGAAGATGCGTGCGTGTGGCGCGCTCCGCTTCCTGGTTGTAATGCAGCCACAATCCGGCAGCCATGTCTTCCGGCATCGCGTCTCGCGCCAGTAGCGATTTGGCGACTTCGGAAGGGGGTCTGATGACGTGTACGTAGCGCACGTCGTATCCTGCAGATTCCAGGGCCATGTGCCAAGGTTCGATAAACAGGCATATTCGAGGATCCTTTAACAGAATCAGGCTGGCGCGCTTGTATTCGGCATCCAGGAGATTGGTCGCCGCGCGGAGGAAGGTGGCGCGCAGATCATCGGAGAGCTTTGCCGAATCGGGCGGCCGCATCCAGCTTCCCTTCAGAGCGGCCAGCAGCCACTCGTTCAGCTGGACGACTTCCTCCGGTTCCCAAAAGCCGCGCTCATTGTTGCCCAGCTTGGCCGGCCGCAGGTTGTCGGGCAGCTGGGCGCCCGCCAGATTGAGCACTCTTGACATTGCCGAGGTGCCGCTCCGATGCATCCCCAAGACGACGATCGCCACTTTCCTTTCTGGATCTGGAGCGCTGATCGAGGAGGATTCAAGGGGGGCAGGCGGATGAGCCTGGACCAGCGCATCGACGATCGCCTTAAGACGATCGATCGGCATGACGCTATTCGCTCCCGAATGGAGCACCATTCCATGGGTGAGCGCTTTGTAGCGATCGGATACCGGGGACAAGGGATTGGGTTCAATGGATGCGTCCGCTTGTTCGCTGAAGAGAACATCGTGGAATATCTCGATGACCTCGGCCAGAGCGGCGGAGCCGCTGCCAAGAATGGTATTGCTATGGTGAACTCGGTAGAAGTACAGCGGTTCGTCAACATACCAAGGCTCGGCAAGGCAGCTGGCGCGAAGGCAGAAATCCCAGTCGTGGTTGTACTTATAGTTTCTGAAGCCGCCGAGGCGCTGATAAAGGTCGCGATGGAAGAACAAGTTTCCCGTCGAGATCGCGGAATTGAATTCCACGAAGGACATGCTGTTCGATGTCTTTCCCAGGATATGCGCGGCACTTTCAACCTGGGCTTGGATGCGCGCTTGCCCGGCCGTAAACCCAAGGCTCGCGTCGCCGCCGGTGGGAAATAACGCGACCTTGCTGAAACCCCAAGCGACGTTCCTCGACGCGACCTCTTCAAGCATTCGCGCGATCCGATTGGGCGCAAAGTAGTCGTCGGAGTTCAGGATGTTGATGTAGTCGCCTCGGGCAAGACCAATGCCCTCATTGATTGTTGCCGGTGCACCACGGTTTTCGCGCGCCACCCACTTGGTGGGGAAGGGGCATCGTTCCAACAGGCGTTCGAGTAGCGGTGCGGATCCGTCGCTGGAACCGTCGTCAATCACCACAAGCTCAATATTCCGGTACGTCTGAGCAAAAACGCTTTCCAAGGCCTGACGGAGATATGCGGCGTGGTTGTAACTGGGGATGACGACGCTTACGAGAGAATCCGGCGGTGTGCGTTTTACTTGAGCGTTGCGCCACAGGATGAACTCTCGCAAGGATTCCGAACGCAATCGATTGGATTGCGCCCCGAGCAGGCGCCCACACGTTAATGCGAGATTGTGCCGGATTTGGCTAACGCGCCATTGGGTCGCGCGCGCGGCTCTGAAGCCGAAATGCAATGCCTCCTGATAGCGAAGCTCGGTAAAGCAGATGACGCCGAGCATGTCCAGTGCATTCGGATCTTCCGGCGTGATCGACAGGGCTTCCTTGTATAGGCGCTCCGCGTCGGCGAGTCGCCCTGCCTTTTGGCACGATAGTGCGGCATGCAGCGGGTCCACATGCATGGCGGTCGATGCGGCACCCATGCTGCCGCAGCAGTGCTTGATGCGCATCCCGCTTCCGCAGGGGCATCGCTGATTTCGTGAAGCCGCCATTTCTGATGAGAAGAGTACGGGACCGATGGTGCTTACGGCTGTGATGCGCTGACTTGCTACGGATCACGAGCGGGATTGTTTTCGAGTTTTCATCGCCGCGAAAGATACACGCCCCATACGGCGATCGCCATGCCGGCCAGCGCCAGTCCGGTCAGGGTTTCGCCGAACAGCAGCCAGGCGAGCAGCGCGGTGGTCGGTGGCGTGAGATAGAAGAGGCTGGCGACGTTGACTGCGCTGGCATGGCGGATCAGCCAGTTGAGCAGCGAGATGGCGCCGAGCGACAACACCAGCACCAGCCAGCCGAGGGCGAAGACGAATTCGCGCGTCCAGTCGATCCGGAAATCGCCTAGCGCCAGCATGATTGCGGTGGTGACCAGGGTGGTCGGCAGGAACTGCGCCACTGCGCCGGTACGCCAGTCGAAATGCGGGCAGAACCGCTTCTGGTAGAGCGTGCCGGCGGTGATGCCGAGCAGGGCGGCGAGGGCCGGCCAGAGCGCCTCGACGCCAAAGCCGGCGCCGAGCTTGTTCGACAGCACGAGGGCCACGCCGACAAAGCCGAGCAGCAGGCCGAACCATTGGCGGGGTGCGACGTTCTCGCCGAGCAGGCGGCCGGCGACGGTGGCGGTGAGCAGCGGCTGCAGGCCGACGATCAGGCTGGCGACGCCAGCCGGCAACTTCATGCTGATCGCCACAAAGACGCCGCCTAGATAGACACCGTGCACCAGCAGGCCGGCGACGCCGATGTGAAACCACTGGCGGCCGTCGCGCGGCCAGGGCGCGCGGAAGGCGAGCGCCAGGGTGGTCATCAGCGCCAGCACCAGCAGATAACGGACGGACAGGAAAGCCAGCGGCGCCGCATGCGGCAGGCCGAACTTGGCGCCGAGAAAACCGGTGCTCCAGAGGAAGACGAACAGGAAGGGGGCAAAGCGAGCCACGGGCGACGTGCCTCCCGGCAAACGAAAGTCAGCGGTGGCGGCGCGCCGCCTCGGGGAAGCGCATGGCTGCGCGTCTCCTTACGGCGATGCCTCCATCACGGCGGTAGTGTAGACCTCCTGCACATCGTCGAGGCCTTCGAGCGCATCCAGCAGCTTTTGCATCCTGGCGGCGTCGTCGCCGGCCAATTCGCTCTCGCTCTGCGGCTTCATGGTCACCTCGGCGAATTCCGGCGTCAGCCCGGCCTTGGCCAGCGCGTCCTTGACGGCCAGGAAATCGCCGGGGCCGGTAATGACTTCAATGGAACCATCGTCGCTGGTCGACACGTCCTCGGCGCCGGCCTCGATGGCGGCGTCCATCACCTTGTCCTCGGAGACGCCCGGCGCGAAGACGATCTGCCCGCAATGCTTGAACATGAAGGCCACCGAACCGTCGGTGCCCAGGTTGCCGCCGTGCTTGCTGAAGGCATGGCGCACTTCGGCGACGGTGCGCGTCTTGTTGTCGGTCAGGCAATCCACCATCACTGCCGCGCCGGCGATGCCGTAGCCCTCGTAGCGCAGTTCCTCGTAATTCACGCCCTCGAGTTCGCCGGTACCCTTCTTGATGGCGTTCTCGATCTTGTCCTTGGGCATGTTGATGGCTTTGGCCTTGTCCACCGCCAGGCGCAGGCGCGGGTTGAAGCCCGGGTCGCCGCCACCCATCTTCGCCGCGACGGTGATTTCCTTGGCAACCTTGGAAAAAGCGGCGCCGCGCTTTTCGTCCTGGCGCCCCTTGCGGTGCTGGATATTGGCCCATTTGCTGTGACCGGCCATGGCGGATTCCTTATGCGTAAAATGGTCGGATTTTACCATTCGGGGAGTGCCCGCCATGTCTCGTCCCTTGCCCATCGCCAAGGCCGGCGATACTGAAATCTGCCTGCTGCCGGCGCTCGCCAATCGCCACGGCCTGATCACCGGCGCCACCGGTACCGGCAAGACCGTCACCCTGCAAAGGCTGGCCGAGCAGTTTTCCGCCATTGGCGTGCCGGTGTTCCTGGCCGACGTCAAGGGCGACCTTTCCGGCATCGCCGCGGCGGGCGTGAAATCCGACAAGCTGGCGGCGCGGCTGGACAAGCTTGGCGTCAAGGACTGGGCGCCGGTGAAGAATCCGGCGGTATTCTGGGACGTGTTCGGCGAGGCGGGCCACCCCGTGCGCGCCACCGTCTCCGACATGGGGCCGCTGCTGTTCTCGCGCCTGCTCGGCCTCAACGACGTGCAAGGCGGCGTGCTGCAGCTGGTGTTCAAGATCGCCGACGACAACGGCCTGCTGCTGCTGGATCTGAAGGACCTGCGCGCCATGGTCCAGCACGTCGGCGACAACGCCAAGCAGTTCACCACCGAATACGGCAACATCTCCGCTGCTTCCATCGGCGCCATTCAGCGCGGCCTGCTGACGCTGGAGCAGCAGGGCGGCGCCAAGTTCTTCGGCGAGCCGATGCTCGACATCAACGACCTGATGCAGGCCGAGGCCGGCCGCGGCGTGGTGAACATCCTCGCCGCCGACAAGCTGATGACTTCGCCGCAGACCTACGCCACCTTCCTGCTTTGGCTGATGGCGGAGCTCTTCGAGCAGCTGCCCGAGGCCGGCGACCTGGACAAGCCCAAGCTGGTGTTCTTCTTCGACGAGGCGCACCTGCTGTTCAACGAGGCGCCGCCGGCGCTGCTCGAGAAGATCGAGCAGGTCGTGCGGCTGATCCGCTCCAAGGGCGTCGGCATCTACTTCGTCACCCAGAATCCGCTCGACGTGCCGGACAAGGTGCTGGCCCAGCTCGGCAACCGCGTCCAGCACGCCCTGCGCGCCTTCACGCCGCGCGACCAGAAGGCCGTGCAGACGGCGGCGCAGACGCTGCGCGCCAATCCCAAGTTCGACGCCGAGAAGGCGATCATGGAGCTCGGCGTCGGCGAGGCGCTGATTTCCTTCCTCGACGAGAAGGGCACGCCGCAAGTGGTCGAACGCGCCTTCGTGCTGGCGCCCGGTTCGCGCATCGGCCCGCTGACGCCGGAAGAGCGCACCGCCGCCATCCAGGGCTCGACGATCTACGGCCATTACGAGCAGGGCGTCGACCGCGAGTCGGCCTATGAGAAGCTCAAGGGCAACGGGAACAATGGGAGCAACGGCGGCGCGAAAGTCAGTAGCGGCGGCACGCCGGCGGCAGCGCCGGACGAGGAATCCTCCGGCGGCATGTTCGGCGGCCTGGGCAGCGCGCTCGGCGGCATTCTCGGCGGCAGCACCGGTCCGCGCGGCGGCCACCATCCGGGCATCATCGAATCGGCGGCGAAAAGCGCGGCGCGGGCCATGGGCTCGCAGGTCGGCCGCGAGATCATCCGCGGCGTGCTCGGTTCCATTCTCGGCGGGCGCAAGCGCTGAACACCGGCGTCTGGCTGGCGGTTTTCGCCGCCTTAGGCTTTTCCGCCAAGGCGATCTTCGTCAAGCTGGCGTATGCCGCCGCGCCGGTCGAGGCGGTAACGCTGCTGGCCCTGCGCATGGCGTTTTCATTGCCGGTGTTCCTCTGGATCGGCCTGCGCGAATCGCGCAACGCGCCGCCATTGACGCGTTCCGACTGGGCCGCAACCGTCGTGCTCGGCCTGCTCGGCTACTACGGCGCCAGCATCCTCGACTTCCTCGGCCTGCAGTACATCACCGCCGGCCTCGAGCGGCTGATCCTGTTCACTTATCCCACCCTGACGCTGCTGTTCGGCGCCATGCTGTATCGCCAGCCCATCACCCGCCGCGAATGGGCGGCGGTGGCGCTGTGCTATCTCGGCGTCGCCGCCGCGTTCGCCCACGATCTCGACATGTCGGCGAAAACCTCGGCGGTGTGGATCGGCGCCAGCCTGGTCTTCGTTTCCTCGATTTGTTACGCCCTTTACCTTACGGGCAGCGGCGCGATGCTGGCGCGAACAGGCGTTGCGCGATTTACCGCCCTGGCGATGCTGGTGTCGACCGCGGCGACGCTCGCGCATTTCGCCGCCACCCAGCCGCTGTCGGCGCTGATCCAGCCGCCGCCGGTTTACCTCTATGCGCTGGCGATGGCCTTGCTCTCCACCGTCATCCCGGTCTTTGCCCAGTCGGCGGCGATCCGCCGCATCGGCAGCGGCCGCGCGGCGCTAATCGGCACCGTCGGGCCGCTGATGACCATTGTGCTCGGCTGGTGGCTGCTGGGCGAAGCGATCTCGGCCTGGCAGCTTGCCGGCGCCGCGCTGGTCGTCGCCGGCGTGGTGATCGTCAGCCGCGGCAAGGCGTGAGCGGAGCAGCGCGTCCAGGCTCAATCGGCCCGGCCCCATCAATATCAGCGGCAAGAGCATGCCGAGAAAGAGCGCAGGCAGCTTGAAGTTGCCGTGACCCTGGTCGGTGAACACGTAGCCCAGCATGAGGTCGCCGAGCGTCGACCACGAGTCCGGCCAATGCACGCTGGTGATGGCGACGACGGTCAGGATGAACAAAGAGGCCGCGAAGAAACGCGTACCGAGGCCGACGACGAGCGCGACCGCGCCGACCAGTTCGAACCAGGTCGACAACTGCCAGCTGAAGTCGACCGGCACGACATTGAACGGGAAGGGGAACTTGTCGGCGATCTCGGCAAACCAGTTTTCGCCGCGGAACTTCTCCAGACCCGACTCGAAAAAGTCCCAGCCGAGCAGCAGCCGCAGGCTCAGGAGGCCTAGCCAGAGTCCGACCGTGTCGAGTCGTTCGAGATTTCTGGCGATGAAGGTTCTCATATGCGTATTCCGGAAATGGCGCCCTGGTGGCGCAGGCCATCAAGAATGGCAGGGCCATGGTGGCGTACCGCCGCGGCTGACTTTTCATCGAGTTCGCCAGCGAACCGCTCGATGGCTAGCGCCCCTGAGATATCCGATTCCACGAGGCGCGCCACCAGCTGCGCCGTCGTGGCGTTTGCCTCGACGAAGCGAACCTCGTCGTCCCGGTTGCGGAACACCAGCAGATGCGTCGCGGCGGGCTTGCGGGGTCGCCAGCCGGGGCCGATGCGATGCACGGGCCAGTCGTAGGCGAGGTTCAGCAGCGTCGGATTGACGAGCGGCCGGCCTTGCATGAGGTCGCCGTCCACGTCGTGCGACGGACAGGATGCCGCGCTTGTTCCCACCGCCAGTTCCACCCATTCGTAGTGCGCGAGTTCGCGGAACCAGGCCGGCAGCGGCTGCCGGGCTGATTTCAGGTAGCGCAGGAACTCGTGCGGGATCTCGCGGAAGATGGGGGTGTGACTGCGCCAGTCGCGGAAGAAGGCGCGGTTGAGATGCCGCCAGCGCGCACCGCCGATCAGTTCGCGGCAGAGCGGGAAGCAGGTGTCCAGAAAGCCGGTGATATTGTTGAACAGCAGCGCCTCGTAGACCGCCATGCGTCGTGCCGACACGCCGGGCGGGCGCGCGGCGCGCGGATCGCGGCAGCGGCGGCCGAAGGCCATCTGGAACTGTTGGAAGCTGCGCAGCGGTGCGTTCATGCGACCTTCCTCTCGCGGCGGAAGGGTGCCTGGATGCGCTCGATGATCTCAACTTCCGCAGTCAGCGCACCCAGGTCCGGAATGTTGAAGTCGCGCTCCAGGCATGTCGGCACCGGGCCGGTCCGTGCGTAGGCCGCTTCGAGCAGTGCCCAGACCGGGTCGACGACGCCAGCGCCGTGGGTGTCGATCAGCAGGCCGTCGGGTTCGGTATGGTGCCCGGCCACGTGGATGTAGCAGGTGCGTTCGAGCGGCAGCGCCTGCATGAAGTCCAGCGCGGCGAAGCCGAAGTTGCGGCTATTGACGTAGATGTTGTTCACGTCGAGGTGCAGCAGGCAGTCGGCCTCGGCAATGACGGCGTTGATGAAGTCGGCTTCACTCATCTCCGCGCCGGGCGGCGCCACGTAATACGAAGCGTTCTCCAGGCCGATCTGCATCCCCAGGATGTCCTGCGTGCGGCGGATGCGCGCCGCCGTCCAGTGCACCGCCTCTTCGGTGAAAGGAATCGGCAGCAGGTTGTAGAGATGACTATCGTCCGAGCACCAAGCGAGATGCTCGGTGTAGAGCGCCATGCCGTGTTCGGCCATGAAGGCCTTGATGGTCCGCAGCAGGCTTTCGTCGAGCAGCGTCGGTCCGCCCAGCGAGAGTGACAGGCCGTGGCAGACGAAGGGATAGCGTTCCGTGTAGCTGCGCAATTGCTTCGCCGAACGGCCACCGACGCCGGCCCAGTTTTCCGGCGCCAACTCGAAGAACTGGATCGCTTCGGGGACGCCCGCATCGAGCACGGTAATGAGTTCGCGGCGGAAGCCGAGACCAGTGTGTTGCGGATATCGAGGGTTCATGTACTTGCTCCGGATTTCGGGGAGCGCCCATGCGTTCCCCGGCCTAACGATGACTACCTCTTGTTGGCGCCGCAGTTGCCGTCGCCCATCTTCTTTTCGGCACCGCAATTGCCTTCCTTGGTTTTCTTGTCCGCGCCGCAGGAACCCTCCTTGGCTTTCTTGTCGGCGCTGCAGTTGCCCTCCTTCACCTTCTTGTTGGCGCCGCACTTGGCTTCGCCGCATTTGCCGTCCTTCTGCTTGGTGTCGGCTTGCGCGAGCTGATAGCCAGCATCGAGCGACTTCAGCGTGAACGGATTGGCGTGGACGGCGCCGGCGCCCACGACGAGGTTGGAAGCGAGGGCGATGGCGAGTTGGGTCTTGCGGGTCATGGTCAATCTCCTGTCTCTGGGTTGGATCATCGAGCGCACCGTGCGACCGATGTACCGGCTAGTTCGCCGAGGATCGATTGCCGGTTACACTCGAAGAATATTTTTCGGACGATGTAACCGAATGCGGCGAATGGACGAATACGCAGGATGAGCGAGAACAGCGCGATCGAAGCGCGCCTGCGCAGGCTGCTGCTGGAGGGCATGGCCGGCGACGCCGCTGCGTATCACCGCTTTCTCGATGAGCTGAGTGCGTACCTGCGTGCGTATTTCCGGCGGCGGCTGACGCGGCTGCCCGACGACGTGGAGGACCTGGTGCAAGAGACCCTGCTGGCGGTGCATAACCAGCGCTATACCTTCGAGGCCGACCAGCCGCTGACGCCCTGGGCATATGCCATCGCCCGCTACAAGCTGGTTGACTTGCTGCGTCGGCGCGCCGACCGCGAAGCGCTGCACGAACCGCTTGACGATGAACTGGCGGTGTTCGCCGCCAGTGACCATGAAGCCGCCGATGCCCGCCGCGACGTGCTGAAGCTGCTCGACGCGCTGCCGGAGAAGCAGCGACTGCCGATCCGGCTGATGAAACTCGAAGGTCTGTCGGTGGTCGAGGCGGCGCGCATGGCCGGCATGAGCGAGTCGGCGGTCAAGGTCGGCGTGCATCGCGGCCTCAAGGCGCTGGCGAAGATGATAGGAGGCGCACCATGAAAACTGACGAATTCGTGTCGCTGCTGGCCGCCGGCGGCGGCGCCGTGGAGTCAGGCACAACGGCACGCCGTCACGCACTGGCGATCGGCTGGGGCGGCATGGGCGCGATGCTGTTGATGGCGATCTTCCTCGGTGTGCGCGCCGACATCGCCGACGCGGTGCGCCTACCGATGTTCTGGCTGAAACTGGCGTTTCCGGTCTGCCTGGCCGGGGCGGCGTTCGTCGCCGCGACACGCCTGGCGCGCCCCGGCGCGCGGCTCGGGCAGACGCCGTTGGCGCTGGTCGCACCGATCGCCGTGGTCTGGGCGATGGCGGCCTACGCGCTGGCGACCGCGGCGCCGGACGCACGCGGAGCGCTGTTGCTGGGCCAGACCTGGACCGTGTGCCCAGGGTTGATCGCGCTGCTCTCGCTGCCGGTGCTAGTCGGCACCTTGTGGGCGATGAAGGGGCTGGCGCCCACGCAGCCCATCCTGGCGGGTGCTGCGGCGGGTCTCCTGGCCGGCGCGGTGGCGACGGCGGTCTATGCGCTGCACTGCCCCGAGATGGCGGCACCATTCCTCGCCACCTGGTACCTCGCCGGCATGCTGATTCCAACGGTGGCAGGCGCCCTGCTCGGGCCCAGGCTGTTGCGCTGGTAGCGCAGATGGCGTACCGCGACGGCTGACTTTACTCCGTCGGCCGGCCCGGCCATGCCCGGCCGCCGGTGTTCTTGAGCAACTGCGTGGCGGCCGCCATGCGCCGGCTCCACAGCGAGAGCGCAGCGTTTTCCGCATTGAGCTCGCTGGTCTGCGCAGTGATGACGTTGAGGGCGGCGACGATGCCGGCGCGGTACTGGTTCTCGGCGATCTCGCGCGCCTTGCGCGCCGCGGCCAGCGCGGCGTCCTGGCTGGCGGCCTCCTCGGCCAGCAGGCGGGCGGCGGCGAGATTGTCCTCGACCTCCTGGAAGGCGGCGAGCACGGTCTGCCGGTAGGCCGCCGCCGCCTGGTCGACGCCGGCCTGCGCCTGTTCGAGCGCCGCCGAGCGGGCGCCGCCGTCGAACAGGGACAGGGCGAGCGCGGGGCCGATCGACCAGATGCGGTTGGGCAGGCTGATCAGGTGGGCGATGGCGTCGTTCCGATAACCGCCGCTGGCGGCAAGGTCGAGCACCGGAAACCAGGCGGCGCGGGCGACGCCGATCTGGGCGTTGGCGGCCGCCACCTGGCGCTCGGCGGCGTAGATGTCGTAACGCCGCTCCAGGGTCGTCGACGGCAGCAGCGCCGGCACCGGCGGTACCTCAGCGAGTCGTTCGGCCGCGGCGGGAATGCTCACCGCCGCCGGCGGCTTGCCCAGCAGCGTCGCCAGCGCGTGCTCGGCTTGCGCGCGCTGCAGTTGCGCTTCGGCCAGCGCCGAGCGGGCGCTGTTGAGCTGCGTCTCGGCCTGGGCGACGTCGAGCGTCGAGGCGACGCCGGCCTCGCGCCGGTTGCGCGTCAGTTGCAGGAAGCGCTCGTAGGCGGCGACGCTGCGCGTGAACAGCGCCGCCTGCGCCTCGGCGGTGCGCAGCTGGAAGTACGTCTGCGCCAGCAGGGCCTGTGCCGACAGGCGCGCGGCGCCGACGGCGGCTTCGGCGGCTTCTTCTTTCCCCGCGGCGGTGGCAACGCCGCTGCGCACCCGGCCCCAGAGATCCACTTCCCACGAGGATTGCGCGGAGAGCGTATAGAGATTGGCGATCGCCGAACCCGAGCCGGTCGTGGCGCTGGCGCCGCGGCTGGCGCCGGCGTTGAGACCGAGGCTGGGCCACAGGCCGGCGCGGGCGCCGTCCACCGCGGCGCGAGCGGCGCGGTATTGCGCTTCGGCCAGCTTGATGTTCTGGTTATCCACCACCAGCTGCGCTTCCAGGGCGTCGAGTACCGGATCGCCGAAGGCCTGCCACCAGCGTTCCGGCACCGCGAAGCTTTGCGCCGCCCTTTGCCAGGCGCCGGCCTCCCGATAGGCGGACGGCACCTCCAGCGGCGGGCGCTGGTAGTCGGGCATCAGGCTGCAGGCGCCGAGCAGCAGCGGCAGCAACAGACAGGGACGGTTCATGGCGTGGGCCTTCATGCGGTGAATGCCGGGCGGACGGCCCGCCGGGCGGCGCGCCGACGCGCCCAGCGGGCGCGCAGGCGGTCGAGTGCGACATAGACCGCCGGCGTGGTGTAGAGCGTCAGCACCTGGCTGACCAGCAGGCCGCCGACGATGGAGATGCCGAGCGGGTTGCGCAGCTCGGCGCCGTCGCCGCTGCCGATCGCCAGCGGCACGGCGCCGCAGACGGCGGCCAGCGTCGTCATCATGATGGGGCGGAAGCGCAGCAGGCAGGCGCGGTAGATGGCATCGCCGGCGCTGGTGCGCAGCCGCCGCTGCCGCTCGATGGCGAAGTCGATCATCATGATGGCGTTCTTCTTGACGATGCCGATCAGCAGCAGCACGCCGATCAGGGCGATGATGCTGAACTCGGTGTTGAAGGCCATCAGGCCGAGCAGGGCGCCGACGCCGGCCGAGGGCAGCGTCGAGAGAATGGTCAGCGGATGCACCAGGCTCTCGTAGAGCATGCCGAGCACGAGGTAGATGGCGACGATGGCGGCCAGGATCAGCAGCGGCTGGCTGGCCAGCGATTGCTGGAAGGCCTTGGCCGTTCCCTGAAAACTGCCGTGGATGGCCGTCGGCACGCCTTGCGCCGCCAAGGCCCGCTCCAGCGCCGCCGACGCCTGGCCGAGCGTGACGCCTTCGGGGAGATTGAAGCTGATCGTCGAGGCGGGGAAACCGCTCTGGTGATTCACCGCCAGCGGCGTGTTGGTGGTTTCCAGCCGGGCGAAGGCCTTGAGCGGCACCTGGCCGCCGTTGGCGCTGCTGAATTGCAGGGTTTCCAGCGTGGCCGGATTCTGCAGCCAGGGCGGCGCCAGCTCCATGACCACACGGTACTGGTTGAGCGGGTTGTAGATGGTCGATACCTGGCGCTGCCCGAAGGCGTCGTTGAGCGTCGCGTCGATGGTGCGCATGCTGAGGCCCAGGCGCGAGGCGGCGTCGCGATCGATGACCAGGGAAGTCTGCAGCCCCTTGTCCTGCTGGTCGGTATTGACGTCCGCCAGCTCCTTCAGGTTGGCCAGCGTGCGTCGGATGATCGGTTCCCAGTGACGCAGGTCGTCGAGCTCGTCGGCCTGCAAGGTGTATTGGAAGGCGGCATTGCTTTGCCGGCCGCCGATGCGCACCTCCTGGGCGGCGACCAGGAACAGGTTGGCGCCGGGTTCGTGGGCGAGCTTGCCGCGCAAGCGGCCGATGACCCGATCGACGGACAGTTGCCGCTCGCGCAGGGGCTTGAGCGAGATGAACAGGTTGCCGGCGTTGCGCTGGCCGCCGCCGGTGAAGCCGACGACGTTGTCGACGGCGGGATCGGCGGCGACGATGGCCATGAAGCGCCGCATCTTCTCCTCCATCGCCTGGAAGGAAATGCTCTGGTCGGCCTGGATGTTGCCCATGATGCGGCCGGTGTCCTGCTGCGGGAAGAAGCCCTTGCTGATGCGGTAGTAGAGGAAGACGTTGAGGCCGATGACGACGAACAGCAGGCAGAGGATGACCGGCCAGTGGCGCAGCGACCAGGCCAGGCTGCGGCGGTAGCCGCGCATCAGCCGGTCGTGGACGCGTCCGGCCCAGCGTTCCCAGCGGCCCGGCGCGCTCCGTTGGCGCGGCGGCAGCAGATGGGCGGCCATCATCGGCGTCGCCGTCAGCGACACCACCATCGACACCAGGATGGCCGCCGACAGCGTGACGGCGAATTCGCGGAACAGCCGGCCGACGATGCCGCCCATCAGCAGCACGGGAATGAAGACGGCGACCAGCGAGAGGCTGATGGAAACGACGGTGAAGCCGATCTGGCGCGCGCCGAGCAGGGCGGCGGCGCGCGGCGGCTGCCCGGCCTCGATGTGGCGGACGATGTTCTCCAGCACGACGATGGCATCGTCGACGACGAAGCCCGTGGCGATGGTTAGCGCCATCAGCGACAGGTTGTCGAGGCTGTAGTTGCACAGATACATGATGCCGAAGGTGCCGACCAGCGACACCGGCACCGCGACGCTCGGAATCAGCGCCGCCCGCGCCCGGCGCAGGAAGAGGAACACCACCAGGATCACCAGCGCCACCGAGAAGATCAGGGTGCGCTCGACTTCGCGCAGCGAACCGCGGATGGTCGGCGTGCGGTCCATGACCACGTTGAGGTCGATGGCCGGGGGAATCATCGCGCGCAGGTGCGGCAGCAGCGCCCGCACGCGGTCGACCGTTTCGATGATGTTGGCGCCGGGCTGACGGGAGAGGATGAGCAGGATGGCCGGCTTGCCGTTGGCGGCGCCGTAGTTGCGCACGTCCTGCACGGAATCGACGACCTCGGCGACGTCGCCCAGGCGCAGGCCGGCGCCGTTCTGCCAGCGCACGATCAGGGGCCGGTACTCGGCGGCAGTCTTGGCCTGGTCGTTGGCGCCGATCTGCCAGTAGCGGTCGCCGCGTTCGACGGCGCCCAGCGGCCGATTGGCGTTGGTGGCGACGATGGCGTTGCGGACGTCCTCCAGCCCGACGCCGAGACTGGACAGGCGCTGCGGGTCGATCTCGACGCGCACGGCCGGCAGCGCGCTGCCGCTCACCGACACCTGGCCGATGCCTTCGACCTGCGACAGTCGCTGCGCGAGGATGGTCGAGGCGGCGTCGTACATCTGGCCACGCGAGTAGATGTCGGAGGTGAGCGACAGGATCATCACCGGCATGTCGGCCGGGTTGATCTTGCGGTAAGTCGGCATGCTCGGCATGCCCGACGGCAGCAGCGGCCGGGCGGCGTTGATCGCCGCCTGCACGTCGCGCGCGGCGCCGTCGATGTTGCGGTCGAGGTCGAACTGGATGATGACGCGCGCCGATCCCAGGGAACTGGTCGACGTGATCTCGGTGACGCCGGCGATCCGCCCCAGCGTCCGTTCCAGCGGCGTGGCCACGGTGGCCGCCATGGTTTCCGGGCTGGCGCCGGGCAGGGACGCCTGCACGGAAATGGTCGGGAAATCCACCTGCGGCAGCGGCGCGACGGGCAGCCGGAAGAAGGCGATGGTGCCGGCCAGCAAGATGCCCAGGGTCAGCAGGGTGGTGGCGACCGGCCGCTCGATGAAAGGACGCGAAATGTTCACGGCCGGTTCAAGGCGTCGCCGCGCGGCGAGCGATGCGCTCGGCCAGGCGGTCGAAGTAGAGATAGATCACCGGCGTGGTGAACAGCGTCAGTACCTGGCTGACCAGCAGGCCGCCGACCAGCGCGTAACCCAGCGGCTGGCGCAACTCGGCGCCGAAGCCGCCGCCCATCATCAACGGCAGTGCGCCGAACAGCGCCGACAGGGTCGTCATCAGGATCGGCCGGAAGCGCAGCAGGCTGGCCTGGTAGATCGCCTCGTGCGCGGGCAGGCCCTGTTCGCGCTGTGCCTCCAGCGCGAAGTCGATCATCATGATGGCGTTCTTCTTGACGATGCCGATCAGCAGGACGATGCCGATGATGCCGATCACGTCGAGGCCCGAGCCGGTCAGCCACAGCGCCAGCAGCGCGCCGACGCCGGCGGACGGCAGCGTGGACAGGATGGTGACCGGATGGATGTAGCTTTCATAAAGGACGCCGAGCACGATGTAGACCGTGACCACCGCCGCCAGCACCAGCAGCAGGGTGTTGATCAGCGAGGACTGGAAGGCCAGCGCGGCGCCCTGGAAGCTCGTCTCGATGGCGGCAGGCAGGTTCAATTCCGCCTCTGCCGCCTTGATCGCCTCCACCGCCTTGCCCAGCGAGGCGCCGGGGGCGAGGTTGAAACTGACGGTGGCGGCGGGGAACTGGCCGACGTGGTTGATGGCCAGGGCAGTGGGCCGTTCGATGATGCGGACCACCGAGGACAGCGGCACCTGCACGCTGTTGGCGCCCGGTACGTAGAGGCTGGCCAGGGCTTCGGGCCCGAGCTTGAACTCGGGCTTGACTTCGAGGACGACGCGATACTGGTTGGATTGCGTGAAGATGGTCGAGATCAGGCGCTGGCCGAAGGCGTTGTAGAGGGCGTTGTCGATCGCGGCGACGGTGACGCCCAGCTTGCCGGCAGCGTTGCGGTCCACCTCGACGAAGGCCTGCAAGCCCTGGTCCTGCAGGTCCGAGGTGACGTCGATCAGTTCGGGAACCTGCCGCAAGCGCTCGACCAGGGCCGGCACGGTCTTGCCGAGCAGCGCCATGTCCGGCGTCGAGAGCATGAACTGGTATTGGGTGCGCGACACCCGGTCCTCGACCGTCAGGTCCTGCACGGGCTGCATGTAGAGCGTGATGCCGGCGACGCCGCGGGCGCGTTCGGCCAGGTCGCGGATCACCTGTGGCGCGCGCGGCCGCTGCGCCAGCGGCTTCAGGTTGATCAGCATGCGGCCGCTGTTCAGCGTGGTGTTGGTGCCGTCGACGCCGATGAAGGACGACAGGCTCGCCACCGCCGGGTCCTGCAGCAGGCTTTCGGCCAGCGCTTGCTGACGGTCGGCCATGGCGGCGAACGAAATCGACTGCGGCGCCTCGGTGATCGCCTGAATGACGCCGGTGTCCTGCACCGGGAAGAAGCCCTTGGGAATCCAGAGGTACAGAAGGACGGTCAGGACCAGCGTGGCGATGGCCACGGCCAGCGTCACCGGCTGGCGCGCCAGCACCCATTGCAGCATTTTGCCGTAGCGGGCGATGATGCGATCGAACCAGCGGCCGCTCCAGTGGTAGAAGCGGCCCTGTTTTTCTGCCGGTACGTGCTCCAGCAAACGGGCGCAGAGCATGGGCGTCAGCGTCAGCGACACGAAGGCGGAGATCAGGATGGCGACCGACAAGGTAATGGCGAACTCGTGGAACAGGCGGCCGACTACGTCGCCCATGAACAGCAGCGGGATCAGCACGGCGATCAGGGAAACCGTCAGCGAGATGATCGTGAAACCGATCTGCCGGGCGCCTTTCAGCGCTGCGGCGAGCGGCGCTTCGCCGTCCTCGACATAGCGGGCGATATTCTCGATCATGACGATGGCGTCGTCCACGACGAAGCCGGTCGAGATGGTCAGCGCCATCAGCGTCAGGTTGTTGATGGAGAAGCCGGCCAGGTACATGAAGCCGAAGGTGCCGACCAGCGACAGCGGCACCGCCAGGGCCGGAATGAGCGTGCCCGACAGCGTGCGCAGGAACAGGAAGATCACCATGACGACCAGCGCCACCGCCAGCACCAGTTCGAACTGGACGTCGGCCACCGAGGCGCGGATGGTGGTGGTGCGGTCGGTCAGGATGGCGACGTCGATGCTGCCCGGCAGGCTGGTGCGCAACTGCGGCAGGGCCTGCTTGACGCGATCGGCCACTTCGATGACGTTGGCGCCCGGTTGGCGCTGGATGTTCAGGATGACCGCTTCCCGCGTGTCCGACCAGGCGGCCAGACGGGTGTTTTCAGCGTCCTCGACGACGTCGGCAACGTCGCGCAGGCGGATCGGCGCGCCGTTCTTGTAGGCGACGACCAGCGCCGCGTAGTCGGCGGGCGATTTCAGCTGGTCGTTGGCGTCGATGGTCGAGGCGCGCAGCGCGCCGTCGAAGCTGCCCTTGGCGCTGTTGACGTTGGCGGCGCCGACGGCTGTCCGCAGGTCGTCGAGCGACAGGCCGAGGTTGGCCAGCGCCGCCGGGTTGGCCTGGATGCGCACCGCCGGCCGCCGGCCGCCGGCGATGCTGACCATGCCGACGCCGGGAATCTGCGAGATTTTCATCGCTACGCGCGATTCGACGAGGTCGTGCATGCGCGGTACCGGCAGCATCGGCGAGGTGACCGCCAGGGTCAGGATGGGCGCGTCGGCCGGATTGACCTTGCTGTACACCGGCGGCAGCGGCATGTCGGTGGGCAGCAGGTTGCCGGCGGCGTTGATGGCCGCCTGCACTTCCTGTTCGGCGACGTCGAGCGTGAGGTTGAGGCTGAAACGCAGGGTGATGACCGAGGCGCCGCCGGAGCTGGCCGAGGACATCTGGGCCAGCCCCGGCATCTGGCCGAACTGCCGCTCCAGGGGCGCCGTGATCGACGAGGTGACGACTTCCGGGCTGGCGCCGGGATAGAGCGCCATGACCTGGATGGTCGGGTAGTCGACTTCGGGCAGTGCCGAGATCGGCAGGAAGCGGTAGGCCACCAGCCCGACCAGCAGGATCGCCACCATCAGCAGCGAGGTGGCGACCGGCCGCAGGATGAAGAGACGCGACGGGTTCATCGGCGGCGCGGGCTCAGGGGTGACGTCCGTTGCCGGGGCTGCCGCCCGGGGCTTCTCCCATGCCAGGGGCGCCGTCCTTGCGCCACTTGCCGCGGCCGCCGGGCTTGCCTTCCGCCGGTGCCTGGCCTTGCCGGCGCTGCTCCGCGGAGACGACTTCGACCTTGGCGCCGTCGCGCAATTTGTCGCCGCCGTCGAGGACGACCTTGTCGCCCGGCTTCAGGGCGCCGGCGACGGCGACGATGTCGCCATCGGCGACCCCCGGCGTTACCGGCACCGACTTGACCGTGCTTTCGCCATCGACCGTATAGACGAACGAACCCTGACTGCCGCGCAGCACGGCGGCCGCCGGCACCACCGTCGCGTCCTTGCGCATGCCGAGCAGCAGCCGGGCATTGACGAACTGGTTCGGGAAGAGCTGGTGGTCGGCATTGGCGAACTCGGCCTTCAGCTTGATGGTGCCGGTGGCGGCATCGATCTGGTTGTCGGTGGTGAGCAGCCGCCCTTTGGCCAGCAGGTTCTTCTGCTCGCGGTCCCAGGCTTCCACCGTCAGGACGTCGCCGTCGGCCAGGCGCCGGCTGATGCGCGGCAACTGGATTTCCGGCACCGCGAAGACGACGGTCATCGGTTGCATCTGGGCGATGGAGGCGAGGCCGTTGGCGTCGGCGGCGTGGATCTGGTTGCCGGGGTCGACCTGACGCAGGCCGATGCGGCCGGATGCGGGCGCGGTGACGCGCGTGTAGCCCAGTTGCAGTTTGGCGTTGTCGACCACGCCGCGATCGTTTTGGACGGCGCCCTCATACTGCCGGACGAGAGCCTCCTGGGTGTCGAGCTGCTGCTTGGCGATGGAATCCTTGGCCCAGAGATCGCGGTAGCGCGCCAGGTCGAGGCGGGCGTTGTTCAACTGGGCCGTGTCGCGCGCCAGCTGGCCGTCGGCCTGCGCCAATTGCGCCTGGAACGGCGCCGGGTCGATTTCCGCCAGCAGTTGTCCCGCCTTCACCGTCTGTCCTTCGGTGAAATGCACCCTGAGCAGCAGGCCATCGACGCGCGCGCGGACTGTCACCAGATTGCGCGGCACGGCGCTGCCGATGGCCGACAGCCAGATCGGCACATCCTTGACCGCCACTTCGGCAACCGTGATCGGCTGTGGTCCGCCGGGGCCGAAGCCCCGGCCGCCCGCCCGAGGGGCGCTTGGCGCCTCCGCGGCGCCGGGATCGGACCCGCGAAGGAAGTACACGCCGGTCGCGGCGCCGGCCAGCGCCAGGAGGAGCAGGAAGGCACGCCACGGATGGCGGCGCAACGAACCCGTCAAACGGGCGAGGGGAGAAAAAATGGTCATGGCGGCGGAAATTCCGGGAAACTTTACCAAGAGTAAAGGGAACCGGCGCTGCCGTCAGCGGGAAATGGTGAGGAAATATTTCCGGGTTGCCCCCGTCGATGCCGGCGCAGTCGGCGGCCAAGTCGCCGCAAGCCGGCGGCGGGCTAGCCTTTGGTCGGTTTCACCGGCGGCGTGCCGCGACGGCTGACTTTGGTCGCCAGTTCGTCGTCGGTGATCGCCCAGAGGAAGGCGACGATGTCCTTGATGTCGGCATTGCTCAGCACCGGCCGGTCGACCTTGCTGACGCTGTGGTCGGCGGGCGACCAGAAGATGGTCCGGCCCGGTTGCGGCACCGTGTCGACGCTGGCGGCCAGTTGCGAGGTGGCCATGATGCGCACGACTTCCTCGAGCTTGTCCACCGAGCCGTTGTGCAGCCAGGGGCCGGTGATGGCGACGTTGCGCAGCGACGGGATGCGCCAGATGCCGCGGTCGCTGCCGGGGCCGGCGGCCCCTTTGTCGGCGACCAGATCGTAGCGCTGGATGTAGGGCGTGTCATTGCCCGGAAACATGCGGAAGCGGCCGTTATCGGTGGCGACGGCGGCCGGCAGGTCGCCGGCGGCGAGGTTGGCAAAGCTGGCGCCGCTGAAGTTGGCGCCGAAATGGCAGGCGATGCAGCCGATGGACTGGAATAGCGCCATGCCGCGCATCTGCGCTGGACTCAGCGCATTGCGGTCGCCGCGCACGAAGCGGTCGTAGGCCGTGTTCGGCGTGATCAGGGTACGCTCGTAGGCGGCGATGGCCATGGCG
This sequence comes from Betaproteobacteria bacterium, assembly GCA_019136545.1. GTDB lineage: Bacteria > Pseudomonadota > Gammaproteobacteria > Burkholderiales > Rhodocyclaceae > Fen-999. The sequence continues at coordinate 10,116 of JAGVUA010000027.1, read as the reverse complement.
ATGCGGTCGAAGGTGATCTCCGCGCCCTTGCCGAAGGCGCGGTCGAAGTCCTCGCGGTAGCCGGCGCTCTCGCGCACGCGCTGCGCGACGGCATCCCCGGAGGGCATGCCCATTTCGATCGGATTGAGCGGCGGACCCTTGGCCTGCTCCTCGAGCGAGGACGCGCGGCCGTCCCAGAACAGCACGGCCTGGAAGGCGGCGTTCCAGACGGTGGGTGCGTTGCGGCCGCCGAGCTGGCCGCGGATGCCTTTCGAGGTGCGACGTCCGTCGACGCCCGAGCCGCCGCTGACGTCGTGGCAGGAGGCGCAGGACACGTCGCGCGTCAGCGACAGATCGGGATCGAAGAACAGCCGCTTGCCCAGGGCCGTCTTTTCCGGCGTGGTCGGATTGGCGGCCGGTGCCGGTGCCTGCAACGGCAGCGCCTGCCACCGGTACGGACCGTCGTTACGCCGGATGTACGGCATCTTCGACCAATCGGCCGGCAGGATTTCCACGAAACGGCGCTCGACCATCAGCGGGTTGATGATCTGCTTGGGCAGCATCGCCATCAACATGAAGGTGGTGAGCTTGATGGTGAAGGCGACTATGCCCATGCCGAGCGCAGCGGCGAGGAATAGCCTGCCGCCGCTCTTGACGCCCGACGCCCGCGCCAGTTCGGTTTTTATCAGCATCACGACGATGCCGGCGCCGGCCAGCACAGCGATGACGCCGACCGTGAAAAAGTCGAGGTTTTCCTTGCTCATGGTGTTTCTCCACAAAAAATATGCGGCGCAGGAAAAGCCTAGGCTTCTGCCGCTCGGCGGTCTGTACCAAAAGCTACACAGCAGTAGAATCGCCGGCCATGACGTCGTCCTCCCTGGAATCCCTCGGACCCTTCCGGCAACTTTCGGAGGGCAGCCGCAAGCTGTTGCGGCGGGGCGCCGTGCTGGTCCAGTGCGGTCCGCCGGCACCCATCCTGCAACCCGGTCAATCCATTTCCGGCGCCTACTTCGTGGTGCGGGGCCGCTTGCGCGTCTATGCCATCGCGCCGGACGGCACCGAGGCGACGCTCTACTTCATCAGCCCAGGCGAGACCTGCGTCTTCGCGCTCAACAGCCTGTTCAACGACCTGCGCTACCCCGCCTGGGTGCAGGCGGAGGCGGGCACCACCGTGGCGCTGATTCCCGGTCCGGTGTTCCGCGAACTGTTCCAGAAGGAACCTTCCATCCAGGATGTCACCGTGCGGGCGCTGTCCACGCTGGTGTTCCGTCTGATGGAGGAACTCGAGGAGGTCCACGCCTACAAGCTCGACCAGCGGCTCGCCAACCTGTTGCTGATTCATGCCTCCGCCGCCGGCGAACTGGCGATGACGCAGCAGCGGATGGCGGCGCACCTCGGCACCACGCGCGAGGTGGTCGCGCGCCTGATACGCGAATTCGTCGCGCAAGGTTACGTCGAGACCGGTCGCGGCGTGACGCGCATCAAGAACGCCGACGGGCTGGCCCGCCTGATCGCCGCATCCGCCTGATGCCCGCTGTGTAACAACTGTTACAGACCCCGACGGCGGTGCCGCCAAGAATGTGCGGCACCGTCAACCTTGCCCCGTGCGGGTCGACGGTTCTCTTAACCGTTCCGACATGCGAGGTCGATGATGAAAAAGACAGTGCTTGCCATGATGATGGCGATTCCCATGATGTTCTCCGCCCAGGCCCAGGCGGACGATGCGCCGCAGTTCGCGCTGGCCAAGGGCCGCACGGCGCTGGTGGTGACCGATCCCCAGAACGACTTTCTCGATCCCAAGGGCGCCGCCTACGGCCTGTTCGCCGACAACCTGAAGGAGCTGAATGCCATCGACAACATGGAGCGGCTGTTCAAGGCCGCCAAGCAGAATGGCCTGCCGGTCTTCGTCAGCCCGCATGGCTATTTCCCGCAGGACAACGAATGGGAAAATCCGGGCGCGCTGCAAAAGCAGCTGCTGCAACTCAAGGTGTTCGCCCGCAAGGATTCGGCCTATGCCAGCGACCTCAAAGGCAGCGGCGCCGACTTCCTCGGCCGCTACAAGCCCTACATCCTCGACGGCAAGACCGTGATCACCAGCCCGCACAAGATCTACGGCCCCGACAGCAACGACCTGGCGCTGCAGTTGCGCAACCGCGGTGTCGACACCGTAGTGCTGGCCGGCTTGGCGGCCAACCTGTGTACCGATTCGCACCTGCGTGAACTGGTCGAGCACGGCTTCAAGGTCGTGGTCGTCAAGGATGCGGTCGGCGCGCCGGGCGCCGACGCCTACAAGGCGGCGGTGCTCAATTACGGCTTGATCGCCAACGCTGTCTGGAACACCGACGCCGCCGTCGCCGCCATGGCCAGATAACGCGGCCGACGATCGAGCCGAGGTACCGGGGCGGCTGACTTTCGACTACCGTTCGCGGTGCGGCCGCTTCGCCAGGCTTGATGGTTCACAACGCCAGGCGCTTGGCGATTTCCATCGTCAAGCTCGCCTGGTTGAGCGTGTAGAAGTGCAGGCCGGGAGCGCCGGCCGCGATCAGGCGCTCGCAAAGCTGGGTGACGACGTCGAGGCCGTAGGCGCGGATCGAGGCGGTGTCGTCGCCGTAGCTTTCGAACTTCCTGCGCATCCAGCGCGGAATCTCGGCGCCGCAGGCATCGGCGAAGCGCGCGAGCTTGCTGAAGCTGGCGATGGGCATGACGCCGGGGATGATCGGGATCGTCACGCCGGCGCCGCGCGCTTCGGCGACGAAATGCTCGTAGGCGTCGGCGTTGTAGAAGAACTGGGTGATGGCCGAGTCGGCGCCCGCGTCGGCCTTGCGCTTGAAGTTGAGCAGGTCGTCGCGCGGGTTCTTCGACTGCGGGTGGTACTCCGGATAGGCGGCGACTTCGATCTCGAACCAGTCGCCGGTCTCGGTGCGGATGAAGTCCACCAGCTCGTTGGCGTGGCGCAGTTCGCCCGGCTCGGCCATGCCCGATGGCAGATCGCCGCGCAGGGCGACGATGCGCCGGATGCCGACATCGCGGTAGCGCTGGAGAATTTCGCGGACGCGCCCCCGGGTCGAGCCGATGCAGGAGAGGTGCGGTGCGGCGGGCAGGCCGGCGGCGCGGATCTCGGCGACGGTGTCGAAGGTGCGGTCCTGCGTCGAGCCGCCGGCGCCGAAGGTGACGGAGAAGAAGGCCGGTTTCAGCGTCGCCAGCTTCGTCCACGTGGCGCGCAGCTTCTCGGCGCCTTCGGGCGTCTGCGGCGGAAAAAACTCGACGGATAGTTCGATGCTCATGCTGCCTCCGTAGGGCCGCCCCAAGGAGGCAGCGAATCAGAAACACGGTAGCCGCGCACGCGCGGCTGAACCGTCGTCACCTTCGCCCTCGGGGCGGGGGTCGGGGAGTGGGGGGCGTTCATTTCGTCCAGATGAAGAATTCGCGATTGCCGTCGGTGCCGGCGATCGGGCTTTCGAAATAATCAACGACCGTCAGACCAGCCGCTTCGGCAGCCTGACGGAGTTTGGTTTCAACCTGAGGGTAAAGCGACGCGTCGCGCACGATGCCGCCCTTGCCGACGTTCTCGGGCCCGACTTCGAACTGCGGCTTGACCAGCAGCAGCATGTCGCCATCATCGGCCAGCAACGCCGGCAGTGACGACAGCACCAGCGTCAGCGAGATGAAGCTGAGATCGCCGACGATCAGGTCGAAACGGCGTGCTGCCACGGCTGACTTTGAGAGATCGCGGGCATTGACGCCCTCGAGGCAGGTGACGCGGGGATCGTTCCTCAGACGAACATGCAGCTGGCTGTGGCCGACGTCGATGCCGACCACGCCGGCCGCGCCGGCTTGCAGCAAACAGTCCGTGAAGCCGCCGGTGCTCTGGCCGACATCGAGGCAGGCCTTGCCGCGCACGTCGAGCTTCGTGCGCGCCAGCGCGCCCGCCAGCTTGATGCCGCCGCGCGAAACATAGCGGTCGCAGCGGTCGGCATCATCGTCCCTCACCGCCAGTTCCGCCGTCGCCGGCAGCAGGACGGAAGGCTTGGCGATCACGCCTTCGGGCCACGACACCCGCCCCGCTTCGATCAGCCGCTGCGCCATGGTGCGCGAAGGGGCCAGGCCGCGCTCGACCAGCAGCTGGTCGGCACGCAGGCCGTCGCGCTGGACTGCCGATCGCACTGCCACAACCGGTGCCGGCGATGCCGCCGGTCGCGAGCTTCGTCGATGAAATGACTTCACGCCTGGGGTTTCAGGAGGGCCGCCAGCGCCCAGCTGATCAGGCTGTAGAGCATGGCGCCGAAAAAGCCCGACCAGAAGCTCGCTACCGTGAAGCCGTCGAGGAAGTTGCCGACGGCCCAGAACAGCAGGCCGTTGATGACCAGCAGGAACAGGCCGAGCGTCAGCAGCGTCACCGGCAGCGTCAGGATGACCAGGATGGGCCGCACCAGCGTGTTGACCAGGCCGAGCACCAGCGCGGCAACCAGGGCGGTGCCCATCGAGGCCACGTGGATGGACGGCATCAGGTAAGCCACCGCCAGCAGGGCGATGGCGTTGAGCAGCCAGCCGATCAGCAGGCGGATCATGGCGCCTCCCTTTTACGTATGCTTAGTAGCGGTAGTGTTCGGCCTTGTAGGGCCCTTCCTTGGGCACGCCGATGTAGGCGGCCTGCTGGTCGGTCAGCGTGGTCAACTGGGCGTTGAGCTTCCTGAGCTGCAGGCGCGCCACCTTCTCGTCGAGGTGCTTGGGCAGCGTATAGACGCCCACCGGGTAGTCGGCGTTGCGCGTGAACAGTTCGATCTGGGCGATGGTCTGGTTGGCGAACGACGACGACATCACGTAGCTCGGGTGGCCGGTGGCGCAGCCGAGGTTTACCAGCCGGCCCTTGGCCAGCAGGATGATCCGCTTGCCGTCGGGGAAGATCACGTGATCGACCTGCGGCTTGATCTCTTCCCACTGGTATTGCTCGATCGAGGCGACGTCGATCTCGTTGTCGAAGTGGCCGATGTTGCAGACGATGGCCTGGTCCTTCATCTTCGCCATGTGATCATGGTTGATGACGTGGAAGTTGCCGGTGGCGGTGACGAAGATGTCCGCCTTGTCGGCGGCGTATTCCATGGTGACGACGCGGTATCCTTCCATCGCCGCCTGCAGCGCGCAGATCGGGTCGATCTCGGTGACCCAGACCTGGGCGGAGAGCGCGCGCAGCGCCTGCGCCGAGCCCTTGCCGACGTCGCCGTAGCCGCAGACCAGCGCGATCTTGCCGGCGACCATGACGTCGGTGGCGCGCTTGATGCCGTCCACCAGCGACTCGCGGCAGCCGTAGAGGTTGTCGAACTTCGACTTGGTGACCGAATCGTTGACGTTGATGGCGGGAATCTTCAGCTCGCCCTTCTCGTGCATCTGGTAGAGGCGATGCACACCGGTGGTGGTTTCCTCGGTGACGCCCTTGATCTGCGCCAGGCGCGTCGAATACCAGGCCTTGTCGGTGGCCAGCTTGGCCTTGATGGCGGCGAACAGGATGCGCTCTTCCTCGCTGCCCGGATTGGCCAGCACGCCGATGTCCTTCTCGGCCTTGGCGCCCAGATGGAGGAGCAGGGTCGCGTCGCCGCCGTCGTCGAGGATCATGTTGCTGTAACCGCCATCCTGCCATTCGAAGATGCGGTGGGTGTAGTCCCAGTAGTCGGTCAGCGATTCGCCCTTGACGGCGAAGACCGGCACGCCTTCCTTGGCGATGGCGGCGGCGGCGTGGTCCTGGGTCGAGAAGATGTTGCACGAAGCCCAGCGCACCTGGGCGCCGAGCGCCGTCAGCGTCTCGATCAGCACGGCGGTCTGGATGGTCATGTGCAGCGAGCCGGTAATGCGCGCGCCCTTGAGCGGCTGCGATTTCGCGTATTCCTCGCGGATCGCCATCAGGCCGGGCATTTCGGTTTCGGCGATGCGGATTTCCTTGCGGCCCCAATCGGCCAGGTTCATGTCGGCAATGACGTAGTCAGCCATGGTTTTCTCCAATGATGAGGAGCGCCGTTGCTACATGAACCGCTGCCCCGAGCCTGACAGTGTCGCCACTGCTGCAGCGCTCCTCGGGGCGGCAGGAAAGACTCAAAGTCCCGCGTCGGCGCGCAGCGCCGCTGCCTTGTCGATATTTTCCCACGTGAATTCCGGCTCGTCGCGGCCGAAGTGGCCGTAGGCGGCGGTTTTCTCGTAGATCGGCCTCAGCAGGTTGAGCATGTTCACAATGCCCTTGGGGCGCAGGTCGAAATGCTTCTTGACCAGCTCGGCGATGGTCGCGTCGGATACCTTGCCGGTGCCGAAGGTGGTGACCCAGACGCTGGTGGGTTCCGCGACGCCGATGGCGTAGGACACCTGGACCTGGCAGCGGGAGGCGAGGCCGGCGGCGACGATGTTCTTGGCGACGTAGCGGCCGGCATAGGCGGCCGAGCGGTCGACCTTGGACGGGTCCTTGCCGGAAAAGGCGCCGCCGCCATGGGGGCAGGCGCCGCCGTAAGTGTCGACGATGATCTTGCGGCCAGTGAGACCGCAGTCGCCCTGCGGGCCGCCGACGACGAAGCGGCCGGTCGGATTGACCAGGTACATGATCTCGCCCTTGACCAGTTCCTTGGGCAGGATGGGCTTGATGATTTCCTCGACGACGGCCTCGCGCAGCGTCTCGAGCGGAATGTCCGGCGCGTGCTGGGTGGACAGCACGACGGTGTCGATCGCCACCGCCTTGCCGTCCTCGTAGCGAATCGTCACTTGCGACTTGGCATCCGGGCGCAGCCAGGGCAGGCGGCCGTCCTTGCGCAGCATCGCCTGGCGCTCGACCAGACGGTGCGAAAGGTGGATCGGCAACGGCATCAGCACCGGCGTCTCATCGCAGGCGTAGCCGAACATCAGACCCTGGTCGCCGGCGCCCTGGTCGAGATTGTTGTCGTAGGCCTTGTTGACGCCCTGGGCGATGTCCGGCGACTGCTTGTCGTAGGCGACCAGCACGGCGCAGCCCTTGTAGTCGATGCCGTAGTCCGTGTTGTCGTAGCCGATGCGCTTGATGGTGTTGCGCGCGACCTGGATGTAATCGACGTTGGCCGCCGTGGTGATTTCGCCGGCCAGCACGACGAGACCGGTGTTGCACAGCGTTTCGGCGGCGACGCGCGAGCTCGGGTCCTGCGCCAGGATGGCGTCGAGGATGGCGTCGGAAACCTGGTCGGCAACCTTGTCGGGATGGCCTTCGGAAACCGATTCCGAAGTGAAGTAATAGGCATTGGCCATGGCGTGCTCCTAAAACAAAAAGCCCCACATCCTGGCGAAGCCGGCTGCGGGGCGGAGCAGGCGACGCTTTAGCGAGATTTATTTGCCGGCCGGCGGGCAAGCTACCCTTCCGACCTTCTCCGCCTCGCAAGTTGTCTGGTTAACTCAGCGGATCAGGCGATAATTCTACTTTGTTCAGGAAATTGGTCAAACCCGACGGCATCATGGCTTTTCTGTTCCGCCTGCTCTCGCGCTTGCCTCTGCCGCTGCTGCACAATCTGGGCGCCCTGTTCGGCTGGCTGCATTGGCTGGCTTCGCCGGTTTACCGTCGCCACATGCGCGAAAACATGGCGCTGGCCGGGGTGGGCGACGCGCGGTGGGGCGCGATCGCCGAAGCGGGCAAGACGATTTTCGAACTCCCCAAACTCTGGGCCAGGCCCCACGCCGAGGTGGTGGGGCGGGTGGCGCGCGTCACCGGCTGGTCTCATGTCGAAGAGGCCGTCGCCTCAGGGCGGGGTATCGTTTTCCTGACGCCGCATCTCGGATGTTTCGAAATCACGGCCCAGTACATTGCCACGGCGATGCCATTGACGGTCTTGTATCGCCGCTCGAAGCACGCATGGCTGGTGCCGCTGATGGAAGCCGGGCGCGGCGCCGCCCTGAAACTGGCGCCGGCCGATCTGTCCGGCGTCCGGCGGCTGATGAAGGCGCTCCGGCAGGGCGAGGCGGTGGGCATGCTGCCCGACCAGATCCCTCGCAACGGAGAGGGAGTGTGGGCGCCGTTCTTCGGCAAACCGGCCTACACCATGACGCTGGCCGCGCGCATGGCCGAGAACGCCACGCCGCTGCTGGTCTTCGCCGAGCGCTTGCACTACGGCGCCGGCTACCACGTGCGCTTCCAGCCGCTGTCGCAGCCCTTGGCGGGCGATCTCGCGGCGCGCTCGGCGCAGATCAACCATGAATTGGAAGCGCTGATCAGGCAGTGGCCCGAGCAGTACCTGTGGGGTTACCACCGCTACAAGCGCCCCCGCGGCGTGCCGGCCCCCGCATGAGCCGCGTCGCGGGCATGATGAACGGCATGACGCGGCTTGGCCTGTTCGTCATGTGGCTGCTGCACTGGTTGCCTTTGCCGGTGCAGGCGGCAATCGGCGGCGGGCTGGGCCGGCTGCTCTACTTGTTCGGGCGCGAGCGACGGCAAGTTGCCCTGACCAATCTGCGGTTGTGCTTCCCCGGCCTGTCGGAGACGGAGAGGATCGGCATCGCGCGCCGGCTGTTCGGTTTCGTCGCGCGCAGTTTTCTCGAGCGCGGCTTGCTCTGGTGGGCCTCGGAAGCGCGCCTGCGCCGCTTGATCCGGCTCGAGGGCAAGCAACATCTGGACGCCGCGCGGGCCGAACGGCCAGTACTGCTGCTGGTGCCGCATTTCGTCGGACTCGATGTGGCCGTTACCCGCCTGAGCATGGACTACGACATGGCCGGCATCTATTCGCGCCAGAAAAATCCCGTGTTCGACGCCGCCCTTTACAAGGGGCGCAAGCGATTCAGCAATCCGGTGATGCTCTCGCGCCAGGACAGCCTGCGCAAGGGCATCAAGGCCATGAAGGCCGGCATGCCGTTCTTTTACCTGCCAGACATGGACTATGGCAAGCACGACACCATCTTTGTCCCGTTCTTCGGCGTGCCTGCCGCCACCATCACCGGCCTGTCGCGGCTGGCGAGCATGACCGGCGCGGCGGTGGTGCCGGTGATCGCCCGCATGGACAACGACGGCTACCGCGTCGAGGTGGGCGCACCCTGGGCGGATTTTCCCTCCGGCACGCGCGCCGAGGACGTCGAAAGCGACACCCGCAGGATGAATGCCTGGCTGGAGTCGGAGATCGTGAACATGCCCGATCAGTACTACTGGGTGCACAAGCGCTTCAAGACGCGGCCGCCCGGAGAAAAACGCTTCTACCAGCGATAATGTCTCTTCCCGTCCCTTCTTGATCAGATAAGATCGTCCCATGTTCGCCAATCCTTCCGCCGAAGAAATCCGCGCCCTGCTGGGCGAAATCAAGACCATCGCCGTGCTCGGTCTTTCCGACAATCCCGAGCGGCCGAGCTTCCGGGTCGCCCAGGCCATGCAGGCGCTGGGCTATCGCATCATCCCGGTGCGGCCGGGCCAGCGCGAGGTTCTGGGAGCCCCCGCCTTCGCCACCCTGGCCGAGGTTCCCGGCGTTCCCGATCTCGTCGATGTGTTTCGCGCCGCCGAACACATACCGGGCATCGTGGACGAATGCATCGCCAAGGGCGTCAAGCGGCTCTGGCTGCAGGAAGGCGTGGTGAACGAGGCCGCCGCCGAGCAGGCGCACGCCGCGGGCATCACGGTGGTGATGGACCGCTGCCTCTGGAAGGAATACCAGGCCAATCCGCCCGCCGCACCTGGCGCGCCATCGGCATGAACATCCGATTTACCAAGATGCACGGGCTGGGCAACGACTTCGTCGTGCTCGATGCCGTCCATCAGCATTTCGTGCCCAGCGCGGCGCAGGCGCGCTTTCTGGCCGACCGCCACTTCGGCGTCGGCTGCGACCAGGTGCTGGTGGTCGAGGCGCCGACCCGGCCCGGCGTCGATTTCCGCTACCGCATTTTCAATGCCGACGGCGGCGAAGTTGAGCAGTGCGGCAACGGCGCGCGCTGCTTCGCGCGATTCGTGCGCGATCGCGGCCTGACCGACAAGCGCGAAATTCGCGTCGAGACCAAGTCGGGGATCATCGCGCCGCGGCTCGAAGACGACGGCCAGGTAACGGTCGACATGGGCGTGCCGCGGCTGATGCCCGACGAGGTGCCGTTCGAGAGCGACAGCAGCGATGTCGTGCAACCGCTGCGCGTCAACGACAAGGTATTCGACATCACGGCCGTGTCGATGGG
>JAGVUA010000118.1 GCA_019136545.1 Betaproteobacteria bacterium | reverse complement strand
AGTCTGTCCAAGCTGACGCCAACCATGGACGAGGCGGCGCGCAGCCTCGGTTCGACGCCGACCGAGGCATTGCGCCGCGTGCATCTGCCAATCCTGCGCGGCAGTCTGCTCACCGCAGGGCTGCTCGTCTTCGTGGATGTCATGAAGGAGCTGCCGGCCACGCTGGTCATGCGCCCGTTCGACTTCGACACGCTCGCCACGCAAGCCTATACCCTGGCTTCGGACGAGCGCCTGAGTGAAGCCGTGACGGCCTCGCTGGCGATCGTCGCAGTCGGCCTGTTGCCGCTCATCGCGCTGTCGCGGCAGCTTGCGCGGCGCCGCTGATACCGCCAGCGCCATCTGTTTACCGGTAACCGACGCGGTCAAAGATCAGCTGGGCCTTGGCCCGGTACATCGCCAGAGATCCCACCGGCAGGGTATCGGCCTTGAACTTGCCCATTGCGTCAAGCGCGGGATTGCTGAGCTTGACGCTGGATACCGACGGCCACTCGTTGTTGCCGTCGGCAAAGTGGCGCTGCGCTTCGTCGCCGGCCAGATACTCGAGGAACTTGATCGCGGCATCCTTGTGCGGCGCATGCTTCAGCACGCCGGCCCCCGATACATTGATATGGGTACCGTGCGCGTTCTGGTCCGGCCATACCACCGCGATGTTGTCCATCAGTTTTCGCTCCTCGGGCTTGTCCGAACGCATGAGACGCGCGAGGTAGTAGGTGTTCGAAATGGCCACCGCGCATTCGCCAGTTGCCACCGCCTTGATCTGATCGGTATCGCCACCTTTCGGCGCACGCGCGAAATTGGCCACGACGCCTCGTGCCCATTCCTCGGCCTTGGCCTCGCCCTGATGCGCGATGATGGACGCCATCAAGGAGAGGTTGTACGGGTGCGAACCGGAACGGGTGCACACCTTGCCCCTGAGCTTGGGATCGGCCAGATCGGCGTAATTCTGGACTTCGGCCGGTTTCAGCGCGTCCTTGGCGTAGATGATGACGCGAGCACGCGTCGAAAAGGCGAACCAGTCCTCGGCACGCAGATGCGCCGGAATTCGCGATTCCAGCAGCTTCGACTTCACGGGCACGAACAGGCCGCGCTCATGCGCATCGCCCAGCCGCGCCGCGTCGACCGTAATGAGGACATCGGCAGGGCTGTTGGCACCTTCGTTCCGGATGCGTTCGAGCAACTCCTCTTCTTTCCCCTCGATACGCTTGATCTTGATCCCGGTCTGACGCGTGAAGCCAGCATAGAGCGCCTCGTCGGTCTGATAATGGCGCGCGGAGTACAGGTTCAGTACTTTTTCCTGCGCCAGACTGGTGCCGAACAGACCGGCACACAAGGCAAAGACGAATAATTGGCGGCTTGCGGGGGCATACATAGTCAAATCTCCTGGTCGTGTAAATAACAATGGTTCTCAACAAGACAGGGCGTGTGAAGAAATTCTGATGGATACCGGCAAAGGCGCGTGGTGGGATGGCGCGCCAAGGCTCAGGGATGAGATGGCTGGACCTTGCCAGGCCCGAACGGGTTTGCGGATCAAGCCGGGCGTGGCTGTCCATCGCTCTGACGTTCCCTGATCGGAGTCCAACCGCTGGCTTCGGGATGGCGATGCTGTCCCGGTGCTATTCTTTGAGTCCCTGTGGTCGGAAGCGGCTTTTCCTGACGCGGGGCAATCGAAGCGCTCGAAGCCTGTTTTTTTTGAAAAAACCCCTGTATAATCCGCGCCTCGCTTGCTGAGGACTTTAGCAAGCAACTGCTGGGGAGTCGCCAAGTTGGTTAAGGCACCGGATTTTGATTCCGGCATTCGAAGGTTCGAATCCTTCTTCCCCAGCCATTCGGTTTCCTTCGAACCGGGCAGGTAGTCAGCCTACCTGCCCGTTCTGCTTTTTTGTGGCGGCTTTTCTGCTGCACGGGATGCGCGACATGGCCTACGACAGTTTGATGGTATTCACGGGCAACGCCAACCCCCGGTTGGCGACCGAAGTCGTCAGGCGCCTCAACATTTCTCTCGGTCGGGCCAACGTCGGTCGATTCTCTGACGGCGAAGTGACGG
>JAGVUA010000050.1 GCA_019136545.1 Betaproteobacteria bacterium | reverse complement strand
GATAGGAGTTTTTCGTGAACGAACATCGGCACGAAAGCGGCTCCGGTCGCCAAGCGGAAAAATCGGCCTTCCCCGCCCTCCTGATTGCGCTGCTGGCCCTGATCGGCTGGTTCTCGTTTCAGGCAATACAGCTTTTCGAGGAGCGCAACGCGCTCGCCGATTCGCACCAGGCGCAAGAACAGCAGATGCAAAATGCATCGAAGATGCGCGCTTCCCTGGATGCCATGGCGAGTGAAACCGCGCGTCTCGCCCAGCAGGGCAACGCCAGCGCCCGCACGCTGATCGACGAGTTGAGAAAACGCGGCGTGACGATCAATCCCAAAGACAAGGCAGCCAGCCCGGCCCTAGCCGACAAGTAGCCCGGACACGCCGTTGGCGGCGTCGCCAGCGGCGAGCGGCCAGCGGCCGATCGTTCGGTAGCTCGCCCCTTGGCTCGACAGCTTCGACGCCACCAGCGCGAACTCGGCGACCGGCCACGCGACCGGCGCGGTCAGCGCAGGCACTTCCCCGCAACGCGCCGCGCGCAACAGCGTCAGGTGGGCGACGAACGGGCGAACATCGAGCCGGAAGCCGGCCGCCCGCAAGCCGTCGTTGAGATGCTTCGCCAGCAAAGTCAGTGGCGGCGACACGCCGCCCGCCCACAGGATACGGTTGTGCTGCCAGTAGCCGAGTCGGTCGAGCACGAAGTCGAACGGTGCCGCGACAACAGCATCGGCCACGCGCCGCGCCTCGGCGACTCGCGCTTCCGAAACCTCGCCCAGAAAAGCCAGCGTCAGGTGCAGCGTCTCGCGACGCATCACGCGTCCCTGGCAGCGCTTCTGCGCTTCGCCGGCGAGGGCATGGAGGGTCTTCGCGACCGCATCGTCCGGCCAGACCGCGAAGAAGACCCTGGGCACACGTCAGTCCCGCATCAGCAGCACCACGGCCTGCGCGACGATGCCCTCCTGGCGGCCTTCGAAACCCAGCCGCTCGTGGGTCTTGCCCTTGACGTTCACGCAGCCCGGCTCGATGCCGAGATCGGCGGCGATGTTGGCGACCATGGCGGCGACGTGGGGCGCGATCCTCGGCGCCTGCGCGACCACGGTCGCATCGACGTTGCCGACGCGCCAGCCGGCCTCGCGCACGACAGCCATCGCCCCGCGCAGCAGCGCGCGGCTGTCGGCGCCGCGCCAGCGTTCGTCGCTGTCCGGAAACAGGCGGCCGATGTCGCCGAGCGCCGCCGCGCCGAGAAGGGCGTCGGTGATGGCGTGCAGCAGCGCGTCGGCATCCGAATGGCCGAGCAGCCCGGCATCGTGCGGAATATCGACGCCGCCGAGGATCAGCCGGCGCCCCGGCGCCAGCGCATGCACGTCGTAGCCCTGTCCGATGCGGAAGTCCATGTTCATTTCCTGTTGGCGAGGATCCATTCGGCCAGATGCAGGTCGAGCGGATAGGTGACCTTGAGATTGGTGGCATCGGCGGCCACCAGCTTCGGCTGCAAACCGAGCGCCTCGACGGCGCCCGCCTCGTCGGTGACGTCGCGCGCCGCCGCCAGCGCCTGCGACAGCAGGCCGTGGCGGAACATCTGCGGCGTCTGCGCCTGCCAGAGCTTGTCGCGCGCCACCGTGGCGCCGATGCGGCCATCGACCTCGCGCTTCAAGGTATCGGCCACCGGCACGGCGAGGAGGCCGCCGACCGGATCGGCGCCGACTTCGCGGATCAGCGTCTCGACGTGCTCGACGGTCAGGCAGGCGCGGGCGGCGTCGTGCACCAGCACCCAGTCGTCGTCGCGCACGTCCGCCATCGCCCGCAGCCCGTTGGCGACGCTCTCGGCGCGCGTGGCACCGCCGCAACGCAGGACGTGCAGCTTCGCCGAAAGCTCATCGAAACCGGGCCAAGACTCATCGTCGGGAGCCAGCACGACGTAGACCCGCTCGATGGCAGGCACCGAGCACAGCGTCACCAGCGCGTGGCGGATCAGCGGCCGGCCGGCCAGCGGCAGGTATTGCTTCGGGCGCCCGGCGCCCATGCGCGAACCGCCGCCGGCGGCGGGAATCAATGCATAGCAAGCCATTGAAATATTTTACAGGGGTCGGCGCGCACCGCTTGAAACGCGGCCGACCTTGCTCCATAAAGAAAGAAAGGAGGTAGTGTTGATGATGAACGCGACGGTGCGTCCGGCGGCGGTTGCCGGGACCTTCTATCCTGGCAGCGACAGGGCTTTGGGCGCGGCAGTGGCCGAGATGCTCGCCGGCGCGGAGGCTGCGAGCATGGCGGCCAAGGCCTTGATCGTGCCGCATGCGGGCTACGTCTATTCCGGGCCGATCGCGGCCAGCGCCTATGTCGCCCTGCGAAAGTCAGCCGCAGCGATACGCCGGGTGATCCTTTTCGGGCCGGCGCATCGCGTCTGGGTGCCGGGGCTGGCCGCGTCGTCGGCCGACTGCTTCGAGACACCGCTCGGCCGGGTGGCCGTTCGTGGTGGGCGGCGCCGCGCCGACGCAGGTGGCGGCGGTGATGGATAGGCTCTGGGGCGGCCCGGAAACCCTGATCGTGGTGAGTTCCGATCTCTCGCACTACCTGCCGTACACCGAAGCGCAACGGATCGACCGCACCACTGCCGAGCGCATCCTGCATGGCCAGATGCTCGGGCACCACGAGCGGGCGTGCGGCGCGACGCCGATCGACGGCCTGATCGAAGTCGCGCACCGCCGCAAGCTGATACCGAAGCTGCTCGACCTGCGCAACTCCGGCGACACCGCCGGCGACCGGTCGCGCGTCGTCGGCTACGCGGCTTTCGCTTTCACGGAGCCCGCCAATGAATGAGCACCTCGGCCGCGCGCTGCTGATCCGCGCCCGCAACGCCATTGCCGGGCAATTCGGTGTGCCGCCCGCGCCGGAACCCGACGATCCCGGGCTCGACAGGCCGGGCGCCACCTTCGTCACGCTCACGCAGCAGGGACAGTTGCGCGGCTGCATCGGCTCGCTGGAGGCGCATCGGACATTGGATGTCGACGTGCGGTCGAACGCCCGGGCCGCGGCCTTCGGCGACCCGCGCTTCGCCCCCCTGGCCGCCGACGAACTGGCGCGAACGCGCGTCGAGGTTTCGCTATTGACGCCCGCCGCGCCGATCGCGTTTTCCGACGAGGACGATGCGATACGCCAGTTGCGGCCCGGCATCGACGGCGTCATCCTCGAATGGCGCGGCCGGCGCGGCACTTTTCTGCCGCAGGTATGGGAGAGCCTGCCGGAACGCCGCCGGTTTTTCACCCATCTGAAACAGAAAGCCGGTCTATCCGCCGACTTCTGGGCGCCCGACGTGAAGCTGTTCCGCTACGAGGTGCAAAAGTGGCAAGAGCCGACGACATCCTGAGCGGCCGACCGGCCCGCTGGTGGCACCCGCTCGACGGCGCGCGCATCCAGTGCGACCTCTGCCCGCGCGACTGCAAGCTGCACGACGGCCAGCGCGCCGCCTGCTTCGTCCGCGCCAATCGCGGCGGGCAGATGATCCTGACCACCTACGGCCGCAGTTCGGGCTTCTGCATCGACCCGATCGAGAAGAAGCCGCTCAACCACTATTATCCGGGCTCGGCGGTGCTCTCCTTCGGCACCGCCGGTTGCAACCTGGCCTGCAAGTTCTGCCAGAACTGGGACATCTCGAAGTCGCGCGAGATGGATACGCTGATGGACGACGCCACGCCCGAGGCGATCGCCCGCGCCGCCCAGCGCCACGGTTCGCAAAGCGTCGCCTTCACCTACAACGACCCGGTAGTCTTCGCCGAGTACGCCATGGATACCGCCGACGCCTGCCACGCCCTCGGCATCGGCACGGTGGCGGTAACGGCCGGCTACATGCACCTGGCGCCGGCGAAGGAGTTCTACGCGAAAATGGACGCCGCCAATGTCGACCTCAAGGGCTTCACCGACGACTTCTACTTCAAGCGCTGCGGCGGCCGCTTGCAACCGGTGCTCGACATCCTCGCCTACGTGCGGCACGAAACGACATGCTGGCTGGAGATCACCACGCTGCTGATCCCGGGCCAGAACGACTCGGACCGGGAACTGCGGGAACTGTCGGCCTGGTGCGCCCAAGAGCTGGGGCCGGACGTGCCGCTGCATTTCTCGGCCTTCCATCCCGACTACAAGATGAGCACCACTCCCGCGACGCCGGCCGCCACCCTCCGCCGCGCGCGCCAGATCGCCCTGGATGCCGGCCTGCGCTACGTCTACACGGGCAACGTGCACGACAAGGCGGGCGACACGACTTACTGCCCGGGCTGCGGCAAGGCGGTGATCGAGCGCGACTGGTACGAGATCCTCGATTACGCGCTCGACGACGACGGCCGCTGCCGGCAGTGCGGCACCGCCATCGCCGGACTGTTCGGCAAGTTCGGCAAGGCTTTCGGCGCACGGCGCATCCCCGTGCGGCTGCACGCGGCGTAGTCGCCGGAAAGTCAGCCGTCGCGGCACGCCAAATCGGCCACGGGTATGATGCCGGACATGGTCATGAAACTGCGTCATACCGAAGTAGGACTCCCCGCCAACGGGCAATGGCTGGACGGGATTCTCGCTCACCATCCCGAGGTTCCGGGGCTGGTGGTGCTGGCCGAACGCAGCGGCAGCGCCTTGGCGACCTCGCGCAGCGCCTTTCTGAGCAAGGCCATCGAAGACGCCGGTTTCGCGACCTTGCATGTCGGCCTGTTGAGCCATGAAGAGGAGCGCCGCGCCCCGGACACCTGGCATCAGGTACCGGTCTTGACCCAGCGGCTGGCGGCGGTGCTCGAATGGATCGGCCATCAGCCGGCCTTGCAGTCCCTTGCCATCGGCATCACCGCCCGCGATGCCGCTGCGGCAGCGATGGTGCGGGTGCTCGGCCGCAGCGCCCAGCCGATACGGGCGCTGGCCAGCCGGGCCGGGCGGCCGGACCTGGCCGGCATGGAGCACCTGCGCGTGCTCGTCGCGCCGCTGCTGCTGCTGGTCGGCGAGCACGACGGCGAAAACCTGCCCGCCAATCAACAGATTCTGGGGCGGCTGAAATGTCCTCGCGAACTTGCCGTCGTTCCGGGCGCTTCACGGGGCTTCGAGGAACCGGGGACGCTGGACGAAGCCGGCCGGATTCTGGTGCGCTGGTTCAGTCGATGGCTCTCGGCCGCACCGCGATCGGCCCCTGACAATTTGACATGAGCCAATTCCAATGAAAAACAATGGATTGGCCGGGCCCACCGCGATCGACTGTGACAAATTGTCAGGATACGGCCATGGCGCCATTGGGCACGAAAAAAGCTTTCCCCTTGAAAAACAAAACCTTATCGATGAAGCGGCGCACTCGGCATGCAATGTGCAGATATTTGCGCGGGTGGATCCATTCCTAGGGGGTCCGCTCCGGAGTCGACACGGTGTCGGCTTTCCGCGATCTCAACTCTTCGAAGGGGAAACTATGAAGATCAAGGCTATCGTTGTTGCTTCCATCCTGTCCGTTGGCATTGCGGGTGTTGCCGTGGCCGCCGATCAGGCGGGCATGTCCGGCATGTCCGGCCAGAAGGGCATGTCCGGGATGTCCGGCATGAGTGGCATGCAAGGCATGAGCGGTATGCAAGGCATGTCCGGCATGCAGGGCATGAGCGGCATGGAAGGCATGTCGGGCATGGAAGGCAAGGGCAAGAAGAAGAACAAGCAGCAAGGCATGAGCGGCATGTCGGGTATGAGCGGCATGTCGGGCATGTCGGGTCAGAAGGGCATGTCCGGAATGTCGGGCATGTCCGGCATGGAAGGCCAGAAGGGCATGTCCGGGATGTCGGGTATGTCCGGCATGGAAGGCCAGAAGGGCATGTCCGGAATGTCGGGTATGCAAGGCATGTCCGGCATGCAGGGCATGAGCGGCATGCAAGGCATGTCCGGCCAGAAAGGCATGAGCGGCATGTCCGGCATGTCGGGTCAGAAGGGCATGAGCGGCATGTCCGGGATGCAGGGCATGAGCGGCATGCAGGGCATGGAAGGCAAGAAGTAATCGGCCAGCGCATTTCCGGCCCGAGGATGGAGGGCGACCCCCATCCTTTTTTCCGAGAAAGTGATTTGTCATGAAGATCATTGCGTGTGCGAGACCGGCGGGACTGATCGGCTCGGCCTTGTTATTGCTCGCAGGGACGACGTCGGCCTCGGCGGCACCGGTCGCCGGCCTGGCGCCCGACATGCGGCCGGTGGGAGCGCCCACCATCACCGTGCCCTCGGCCCCGAACGCCGATGCCCTGCATGGCATCGTCAAGCCGACGCCGGAGAGCATCGAGAAGTTCATGCGTGACCAGGGCAACTGGTACACGCCATTCACGGTCCCCGGCATGTCCGGGCCTTACGACATCCGGGGCTGGCACGCGAATCGCCCCGCTGCCGGGAAACGCTAGGAAAGCTCGTTGTCATGTCGAAACAGGACTGGATCATCGCCGCCGTGATCGGCGCCACCATCGCCCTTGTCAGCGCCGTGTTCGGCGTGACGCCGCCGCCGGCCGCAGCCGCCGCGGCGGCCTCCGGCCAGGATTACCTGCGCGCCGTCTACAACCCGCTGCACTTTCAGCCGGCCGCCGGACTGGCCACCGACGACCAGTGCCTGGCCTGCCACCGCGAGATCATCGATCAGCGCGTGCGCGACAAGAGTCCGGCCGGCCTGTCGGCCAAAGAGGCCAAGGCGTGGTACCAGCAACTCTCGACCTATGCGGGCGAACAGGACACCTTTCATCGGCGGCATCTGGTGACGCCGATGGCCCGGCAATTCATGAATCTCCAGTGCAATACCTGCCACCAGGGCCACGATCCGCGCGAGGAAGCGCCGGGATCGTCGGCCGACGTCAGCCAGGACACGACGGCCATCACGCTGCGCAAGCAGGTCAATCCCGAAACCGTCTGCCTGAAATGCCACGGCCAGATGAATTACGTCGTCATGGGACTGCCCGGCCCTTGGCAGGAAGTCGGCGAGCAGATGGGCAACGATTGCCTGGTTTGCCACGCCAATATCCGCACCGACCGCCACAACGTCAATTACCTCAATGCCGAGGCGATCGAGGCGGCGGGCAAGGGCAACGCCGATGTCTGTTACGGTTGCCACGGCGGACGCGCCTGGTACCGCATCGCCTATCCGTATCCGCGTCATCCGTGGCCGAACATGCCGGCCGACACGCCGGACTGGGCCAAGGACCGGCCCGCCTATTCCGAGCCCCGCTTCGCCAAGCCGGCGGCCGTCGTGAACCGTTGAGATACCTGCCATGAACAGCCCCGAACTCCGCCACGCCATCGCCGACCTGATCAATCCCGCCCGGCGCAATTTCCTGAAAACGGCTGCCGCCGGCGCCGCCACCGCCGGCCTGTTCCGCTACGGCCTGGAAGCGCGCGACGCCCAGGCTTTTGCCTACGAGCCTTATCCGACAGACGACCAGCTGACCACCGTCGTCACCTCCTGCGACCACAACTGCGGCTCGCGCCACATGCTGGTCGCGCACAAGAAGGGCGACGTCATCGTCCGCCTGTCCACCGACGACGGCCGCTACCAGGCCGGCGGCGCCTTCGGCTTCGAGACCGAGCAGGTGCCGCAGTTGCGCGCCTGCCTGCGCGGACGTTCCTACCGGTCGCGCCTGTATTCAGCCGAGCGCCTGCTCTACCCGATGATGCGCGTCGGCGAACGCGGCGAAGGCAGGTTCAAGCGGGTCACCTGGGATGAGGCGCTCGACCATATCGCGAAGAAGATGGTCGAGTTGAAGACGAAGTACGGTCCGACGGCGATCCTCGACCAGGCCTATGCCGGCACTTCCTACGGCGTGCTGCACAAGTCCGATCAGATCGAAGGCCTGCTGGCGCGCTTCCTCGGCATGTTCGGCTGCCGCACCAACTCCTGGTCGGTGCCGAGCTACCAGGGCACGACCACCAGTTCGCGGTGGACTTTCGGCACCATCGAAGACGGCAACGAGGATGACACGTTCGCCCACTCCAAGCTGATCATCATGTGGGGCTGGAACCCGGCCTACACCTTCCACGGCGGCAACACCTTCTATTACATGCGCATGGCCAAGCAGCGCGGCTGCAAGTTCGTCGTCGTCGACCCGCAGTACACCGACTCCTGCGCCGCCTACGACGCCTGGTGGATTCCCATCAAGCCCAACACCGACGCGGCGATGCTGGCCGGCATGGCGCATTACATCTTCGCCAACAACCTGCAGGACCAGAAGTTCATCGACAGGTTCGTCCAGGGCATGGACGCGGGCACCATGCCCGACTGGGCCAAGGGCCAGGAAAGCTTCAAGGACTACATTCTCGGCAAGTCCGACGGCATCCCGAAGACGCCGGAGTGGGCGGCGCAGATCTGCGGCGTCGCCGCCGCCGACATCAGGAAGCTGGCCGACATGTACGCGCGCACCAAGCCGGCGGCCTTGAAGGCCTCGTGGGCGCCGGGCCGCAATGCGTATGGGGAGCAGTACAACCGCATGGCCGCCGCCCTGCAGGCGATGACCGGCAACATCGGCATTCTCGGCGGCTGCGCCGAAGGCGTCGGCAAAGGTTGGCACGCCGAGTCGGTGGCCTACCCCTACGACGAATACGCCAACGTCTGGTGGGCGTCGATCAAGTCGGACCGCTGGGCGCACTGCGTGCTCAACTATCCCAACGTCAAGCGCGAGGAGATCGGCTGCTGGCCGCGCGACGACGAACTCGACGGCAAGATTCCCAATATCAAGGCGATCTTCTGGCACGGTTCGGACTGGTTCAACCAGCTGACCAACATCAACAAGGAAATCGAGGCGATCAAGAAACTGGAACTGGTGGTCTGTTCCGATTCGACCATCACGCCCTCGGGTCTCTGGGCCGACGTGCTGCTGCCCATCGCCACGCACTTCGAGCGTCACGACGTGGCGCTGCCCTGGTACAAGGGCCATTACTACATCCACCGGCCGAAGACCATCGAGCCGATGGGCGAAAGCCGGACCGACCTGCAGGTCTACACCGAGCTCGCCTACCGCATCGAGCAGATCGACGCTTCGGTGCCGAACTTCGGCAAGCGCTACAACCCGAAGGCGGACCGCAGCTACTTTCAGAATCCCGATGCGGTCGACGAAGCCTATCTGGTGGACTGGTGGAAACGGGTGCAGGATCATCAGGGCGTGACGATGTCCTGGGAGGAGTTCAAGCAGCGCGGCGTCTACAAGTTCGTGCTCGACCGGCCGCACATCGCCTTCCGGGCCCAGATCGAGGACGGCGAGCCGTTCCAGACCCCGTCGGGCAGAATCGAGATCCTCTGCACCGAGCTTGCCCAGGTGAAGGACTGGACCAGGACCCGTTACGGCGCCCCGATTCCCGCCATTCCAAAGTGGATCGAGCCCTTCGAGTCGCTCAACCATCCGACCAAGACGAAGGATTTCCCGTTCCACATGATCACGCCGCATCCGCGCTGGCGCACGCATTCGATCTTCCACAACATTCCCTGGCTGCGCGAAACCTACCAGCAGGAGTTGACCATGAATGCCGCCGATGCGCGCAAGCTTGGCCTCAAGACCGGCGACATCGTCGAGACGTGGAACCATCGCGGCCGCGTGGTGGTGCCGCTGTATGTCACCGAGCGCTGCATGCCGGGCGTGGTGGCCTTGCACGAAGGCGCCTGGATGGATCTCGACAAGAACGGCGTCGATCGTTCCGGCAATCCGGATTTCCTGACGCTGGACGAGCCGAGCCCGGCCGGCGCCTTTGCCTACAACACCATACTCGTGAACGTGAAGAAGACCGATCTCGACCATCGCCCCGGCTGGGACATCAAGGCGACGTCGCGCGCCATGATCTTCCGGCGCGACGCGTGAGGACGCCGCCATGACGAAACTCGACAAGGAACAGGTCAAGGCCGCCCTCGAACGCAAGGTAGCGCAAACCTACCACCCTACCACCCGGTGAAGCCGGCCAAGCAGCTCGGCTTCGTGCACCACAACGTCGATTGCATCGGCTGCCGCGCCTGCGAGATCGCCTGCAAGGACAAGAACGGCTTGCCGCCCGGTCCGCGCTTCCGCCGCGTCATGTACATCGAGGGCGGTCATTTCCCGGACGTGTTCGCCTACAAGGTGAACATGTCGTGCAATCACTGCGCCGAGCCGGCCTGCCTGCCCACCTGCCCGACCGGAGCGATCTGGAAGCGCGAAAAGGACGGCATCGTCGACATCGACTCGACGCTGTGCATCGGCTGCCGCCGCTGCGAGGCGGCCTGCCCCTACGGCGCGCCGCAATGGGACCCGCAGGCGCAGATCGTCAAGAAGTGCAACATGTGCGTGGACGAGATCGAGGCGGGCCGCAAGCCTTATTGCGTCATGGCCTGCATGATGCGCGTGCTCGACATCGGCCCCATCGACCAGTTGCGCGCCGGCACCTGGAAAACCACCGCCATCGGCCCGAACGAAACGCCGGTGCGGCGGGTGAAGAACATGGCCAATCCGGAACTCACCAATCCCTCCATCGTCTTCGTGCCGCACAGCAAGGGCCGGGTATGAACGCAGTCGGGAACGCCCTCGGCGACATCCTGGCCGAAGACGCCGAATCGCTGGCGGCATTGCACGACAAGGAGTTGACGGCGGCCCTGATCGCAGCGCTGCAAGAGGCCAATTTTCCCGTCTGCCTCGGGCTGATGCCGGTAACCGCCGCCGCCGTCGAAGCGTGGCGGGCGATGGCCGAAGGCGTCGCCAGTTTGCCCGCGCATCCCGATACCGGTGCCCTCGACGCGCTGGCCGCGGAATATGCCGCCATTTATCTGACGGGCGCTTACGGCGCCTCGCCCCACGAATCGGTGTGGACCGACGACGACCATCTGACCTGCCAGACCGCGATGTTTCAATGGCGCGACATCCATGCCGAGTCCGGCTTGGCGACGCCGGACTGGCGCCAGCGGCCCGACGACCATCTGGTGCTGCAACTGCTCTACCTGGCGCATGCCGCCCGACGTGCCGCCACGGCTGACGCTTGGCAGCGGCTGGCGAAAATCCTGGATGAACACACCTTGCGCTGGCTGCCCGATTTCGCCGCGCGCGTCGCTGCCCGAAGCGAATCGCCGTTCTACGCCGGTCTGGCCGTGCTGACCGCCGCCTGGGTCGACAGCGCGCGCGACCTGATCGCCCGACAGCTGAACGAGCCGCGTCCGAGCCGCGAGGACGTCGAGGCGCGTCTGCGGCCCGCACCCGCCAGGATGGAGGAGCCGCCGAGCGCGTTCATGCCCGGCGCGCAAGGCCCCAGCTGGTAGCCGCGCCGCCGGGACCGGTGCG
>JAGVUA010000012.1 GCA_019136545.1 Betaproteobacteria bacterium | reverse complement strand
CAGCGCTGCGCACGCGGCTTACTTCGTCAAGCAGCGAGCCGAGCAACATCATTCGAGCGCCCAAGCTCAGCTCACGCCATTGAAGAATGCGCAAGACCAGCACGCGCAATTGATTCATTACCTGCGTGTCAATTGGCCCGAGAAGATAGTTGTAGGTTATGGCATCTCGCTTGGCAAAAGCGGGATCCGCCTCCCCCATGACCAGCGTGATGGGGTCGGGATGCAGCAGCACGACGCGAGCAGCCTCAGGACAGGACACCACCAATCCATACTCCTGCTGCCGACCAAACTGATTGATCAGGCGCGGGTACAAGGCGCAGATATCGGACAGCGCCTCGGACCCCAGTTCTCTTTGAATCATGCACAGCATGTCTGCCTGCAGAAACGGACAGCGCCGGTCTGGCTGGAACCGCACCGAGGCAAAACTCTTGGGGCTCTTTTTTTCGGGCCTGGTTTCCAGCTGGATTACCTCGCGAAGCAATGGCGACAAGGTCTCGCTCTGGCATGACTGATAACGCTGCCATGTCGCGCTATCGATATCGACGCGCCAGCCGGCGCAGCAACAGTTGTCCTCGCAATCGGAGCCAATGCACTGGAACTTCTGGTAGTAGTCCGGCTGCACGACTTGCTTTTGCAGCACGGACCGCGTCGCCGACCCGCTGCGGCTTGCGGATCGTTTCTTAACCTTCTTTGTCATGCATGCCCCCGATCAATTGGTCGCCAAGTAGCACCCTGGCGGATGATGTCAAGATTGATTCTACGTCCTGAAACACAGGCTGATCACGACCAGCCGATGAATCCGGCGAAGCGGGTGCTTGAGAAGCGACTGATGGCTAACCAAGGTGGCAACGCTCGAAATTTCTAAAGTTCCCTTTCGGTGGCCCGATAAAGGCATTGTGCGCGGCACACACCGCACCGAACCCCAGGTTGGCCCGAGGCAAGACCGACAGGCCAGCGAGGCTAACCCCCTGAAAGGAGTAATAAAATGGCACAAGTAATCAATACCAACGTTGCTTCCCTGTTCGCCGGCGCTGCCCTCAACCGCTCCGCCAACGCCCTGCAAACCGCCCAGCAGCGCTTGTCCTCGGGTCTGCGCATCAATAGCGCCAAGGACGACGCCACCGGCATGGCGACCGCCGCCAAGCTGGACAGCAATGTTCGCGGCGCAAACATGAACCTGCGTAACGTCAACGACGCGATTTCTCTGGCGCAAACCGCCGACGGCTATCTGAGCCAGGTGCTGGAAAACACCGTGCGACTGAAGGAAATCTACGTGCAGACCGGCGCCGTCTCCAACGAAGAAGCCGTTGGCCTCCTCGCCGAAAACAAGCGTATTTCCGGCCTGGTCACCGCAAGCTCGGCTGTCACGGTGGACGGCGCGGGCAATCAGACGACGGCATATGGCGGAACCTTCACGGCGGCGACTGCCTTCGCGAACATTGGCGCATTCACGACGGAAATTGACGCCATTGTCACGGCTCGTGCCAAGTTTGGCGCCGACATGGCGGTTCTCGGGTCCGCCGCCAACACGCTGCAGACGGAATCGGTCAACCTGTCCGCCGCCTACAGCCGCGTGATGGATACCGACTACGCCGCGGAAACCACGGCGATGACCAAGAACCAGATTCTGCAACAGGCCGGCATCGCGTCCCTGGCTCAGTCGAACCAGAACCCGAACATGGTGCTGTCGCTCCTCCGTTAAGCCACTGACATGGCGGATCGCCGGCCGGGCCTCCGGCCAGCGATCCGAAACTGAGAGATGCGGATATGAACATCCACAACATCAGCAGTCTCGGTCAGACCCCACAGCCGGACTTGCGCATGGCCGACGCCACGCGCAAGTCCGCATCGCATTCCGCGGAAACGCAGCAGAAGCGCGAACCCTCGCGGCAAGAAGTGCAGAAGGCGGTGGAAAGCATCAATCTCGCTCTGCAGCGCGCCTCGAAGAGCACCGCCCTGCAATTCACGGTCGATCCGAACACCCGGACCACGGTGGTCAAAGTCATGGATACCGAGTCGGGCGAACTGATCCGGCAGTTTCCGTCGGAAGCCGCCCTGGCCATCGCCGAGTCCATCGGCGACCTCCAGAAGGGCCTGCTGCTCGGACAGGAAGCGTAGTAAAGTTCCGTCATCGCGCGCCGTTGTAGAGTCATTCCGGTAGCGCAGGAGACATCGCATGGCAACCACTTCCTCTATCCTCGACGTTGCATCGCTGGTATCCCAGTTGATGAAGGTCGAGCGCAAGCCCATCGACAAGCTCAACGCCAAGATCACGGATATCCAGGCGCGGATTTCTTCGTTCGGCACCCTGAACAGCCTGGTATCGACCCTGCAATCATCGGCGCAGAGCTTGAAGACGATGCTGCAAAGCTACAGCGCCACGCCGTCGGACGCCAACCTGTTTTCCGCCACCGCGTCGACCAGCGCCGCCGCGGGCAGCTACACGATCAGCATCTCCAAGCTGGCCCAGGCGCAGAACCTCGTCGCCGCCGGTCAGGCGTCGCAGACCGTTTCGATTCCGAGCCTCGCCTCGACGGTCACCTTCACCATCGGCGGCAACCCGATGGCAGTGACGATTCAGGCCGGCGCGACCCTGCAGGACATTCGCGACGCGATCAACGGCGCGAATCTGGGCATCACCGCCTCGATCGTCAACGACGGCAGCAACGCGCCTTATCGTCTCGTGCTGACCGCCGACAAGACCGGCGTCGCCAACGGCGTCAGCAGCATCACGGTCCAACCCGGCGGCGATCCGGCGCTGAACGATCTGCTCGCCTTCAACCCGGACGCCAATCCGCCGGCCGCCGTCACCATGACCCAGTCGGCCGTCGCGCAGAATGCCAGCCTGACCATCAACGGCATCGCCATCACCAGCGCCAGCAACAACGTGACCGACGCCATCCAGGGCGTCACCCTGACCTTGAAGGCGGAAACCACCACGCCCGCAACCTTGACCGTGGCACGCGACACCAGCGCGATCGAATCGGCCGTAACGAAATTCGTCGACAGCTACAACGCACTGGCGACGCAATTGAAGTCCCGCTCGGCCTACGGCAACTCGACCAGCCAGGCGGGCGTTCTGGCCGGCGATGGCGCGGTGCGCCAGATGTTGGACCAGTTGCGCAACATCTTGACGACGCCAGCCAGCGGCGGAACCTTGAGTTATCTCACCGAGATCGGCATTTCGACGCAGTTCGGCGGCACGCTGAAGCTCGACACCAGCAAGCTGAAATCGATGCTTGCCAGCGATTACGCCGGCGTCGGCAATCTTTTGAATTCCACGACCGGCTTCGCCACCCGCCTGTCGGACTGGGCCACGTCGGTGACTCGCGCGGGCGGCCTGATCGGCCAGCGCACGGATGGCTTGAACTCCTCGATCAAGGGCTACAACGATCAGATCGCCAAGCTGGAAAAGCGCATGACGGTGCTGCAAAAGCAGTACACGACGACCTACTCCAATCTCAACATGATGCTGAGCAGGATGAACGACACCAGCAGCTACCTGGCCTCGCAATTCGGTTAAGCCCTAGATCTCGCTATGAACTCTCGCACAGCAATCAACGCTTACGCCAATGTCGGCCTCAGTACGGACGTCATGGCCGCCGATCCCCACAAGCTGACGTCGATGCTGTTCGAAGGCGCCCTGCTGACGATTACCAAGGCCCGGCATGCCATGGCGCACGACGAGCCGGCCATCAAGGGCCAGTACATCTCGAAAGCCATCGCCATCATCGGCGAGGGCCTGCACGCAAGCCTGGACAGGGAAGCCGGCGGCACGCTGGCCGGCAATCTCGCCACCTTGTACGACTACATGGTCAAGCGGCTGGTGCATGCCAACGCCAAGAACGATGTCGGCGCCCTGGACGAGGTGGCGCATCTATTGACCGAACTGAAGGAGGCCTGGGACAGCATCCGGCCGCAGGTGGTGCACCCGCCGGTATCGGAAAGTAGCCGTCAAGCCGGTTACGCCCGGGTCTAGATATCGCGTGAGCGCTGCCGAGGTCATCGCCAACTACCAGATGCTCGCGACGCTGACCGGCCGGATGCACGAAACGGCCTTGCTCGGCGACTGGGATGCGCTGATTGCGCTCGAGCAGGAGCGCGGCCGGTTGGTCGCGGCGATCAAGCCGCTCGACGCCACGACCTCACTCGACGACCATGCCCGCCGGCAGAAAAACCAGTTGATCGCCGGCATCCTGGCCCACGACAAGGAAATTCGCGCGGTGGTGCAAACCTGGATGGAACAGTTCCAGGCTGAAATGCAAAGCGGCCTGCAGCAGCTCCGGCTGTTCAAGGAATATGGCGCCTAGCTATCGGACCCGTCGCCCTCCGCGCCTTGGCGGAATTGGCCAAAGAACCCGCTGTTCTTTCGCTCAATACCCCTCCGGCCGGGGCATTACCATGCCGGCGATGCCTTCCCAGATCGAGCTATTCGAAGAAATGAGCGCGCTGTCGGCCCGCATGGTCGAGGCTGCGCAGGCCCATGATTGGGACAAGCTCATCCATCTGGAAAAGTCAGTCGCGGCGCTGCGCCAAACCCTGCAGGCCGACGACGACAATGCTTCGCTGACCACGGCGGAAGCCGAGATCAAACATGCGCTGATCCAGCGCATCCTCGATGACGACGCGGAAATCCGCCGCCACACCGAACCCTGGATGGAAAGGCTGCGCCGCTTTCTTGGCGGCGCGCGCCCGCAGCAAGCGTCGCCCTAGGTTCCTGCCGCCATGGCCGTGATACCGCCCGATGCCGGAGTGCGCATGCGGATGCAGGCCGAAGCCGGCCTGGTCGAGCAGCTGCAGCCGGTCCGGCCGATCCAGAGCGATCTGCCCGATCTGCGGTCCGGCCAGGCCTTCACCGCCCGCGTCATCGAGTCGCTGCCCGACAACACCTACAAGGCGCTGGTGGCCGGCCGGCAACTGACCCTGCAGCTACCGGAAGGCGCCAGTACCGGCGACACCCTGGAACTCGTGGTGATCGACCGCACGCCGAAAATGCTGATCGCCCGGCGGGCCGACGCGCCGCTGGCGGCCGACGCCGCCAACCAGCCCTATGCCTACTCGAAGATCTCGACCGCCGGCCGCATGATCGGCCAGTTGCTGCTCCGCGAAGGCGAAACGCCGCAATCGGCCGCGCTCAACCGGGGCCAGCCGCTCCTGGCCCAGCCACCGGCGAGCGCCGCCGAACTGGCACCGACCTTGGCCAAGGCGGTCAGTCAAAGCGGGCTGTTCTATGAATCGCATCAGGCGCAGTGGCTGGCCGGCCAGCGGCCGCTGGCCTCCCTGAAGGCCGAGCCGCAAGGGCAATGGCCGGTCCCGCCGCGCCCGCAGCCGACGGCGCCGGGCAGCGCGGCCGCTCCGGAAGCCCCTGTTTCCCGAGGCAGTGAAAACCTGACCTACGACATGCGCGCCGCACCGCCCGGCACTTCGGCCATCGATGTCGAGGCCGACATGGCGTCGAGGTCGTCACTGTCGGCCGCCGCCCGCGCCGACTCGGCGGCGTCCCCGGCGGGAATCCCGGACCTGTTGAAACCGTTGGTGCAGCAACAGCTCGATGCCGTGGCCAGCCAACGGCTGGCGTGGCATGGCGAAGCCTGGCCTGGCCAGAACATCGACTGGAAGATCGAGCGCGAAATCGCCGACGAACATCAGCGCGGCCAGGCCGAGCCGGAAGCGCCGCGCTGGGCCACGACGCTGCGCCTGACCATGCCGAATCTCGGCGAGGTCGACGCCCGCTTGCAGCTGTCCGGATCGAGCCTGCGGCTCCTCCTGGCTACCGGTGCCGACCGGTCCGCCGACGCTTTGCGCAACCAGGTCGCCGAACTGACCCGGGCATTGGCTGACGCCGGGCTGACCGTCGCCGGGCTGGATATCCGCCGTGAAACCTGATCCGCGCCCCGCGCCGAGCCTGCCGACCGAGGGCGACGAGCGCTCGCTGGCGGTAGCGCTGGCCTACGCGCCGGGCGATGCCGCGCCACGCGTGGTCGCCAAGGGGCGCGGACTGATCGCCGAGGCCATCATCGCGCGGGCGCACGAACACGAAATCTACGTGCATGAATCGGCCGAGATGGTTTCCCTGCTGATGCAGGTCGACCTCGACGACCGCATTCCGCCGCAACTCTACCTCGCCGTAGCGGAACTGCTGGCGTGGCTGTATCGCGTCGAACAGCGTCAAGGGCCTGGCAATCCCTGATGTTTCCGCGCCCGCCTTTTCCGCCCCGGTCCTTACCATCCCCTTAGAATCCGTCGTCCATGTCCATTCCAACCCCAAGCCAAGGCGCGGCCGATTCCCGCCAGGCGCCAGAGCCACAGTTGGCGCCAGCCGATTACTCCGATTACGCCGAATTCCTCGTGCACGGCAAGAACGAGATCCTGTCGATCCTGCGCAGCCTGCAAGCGGCGGTCGATCGGATCACCCTGCATGTCGGCGAAGGTCGGAATTTCCTGCCGACCGCCCTCATCGCCGTCGACGAGGATGCCGTCACGCTCGACCTTGGCGCCGACCAGGAAATGAACCAGCGCGCGCTGAACGCCGACAAGGTCTTCTGCGTTACCCGTCACGAGAGAGTGCGCGTCCAGTTCGTGCTGCGCGGGCTGCAGCAGGTAGATTTTCAGGGGCGCCCCGCCTTTCGCGCGGCGCTGCCCGACGATCTGCTACGGCTGCAACGGCGCGAGTATTACCGGCTGACCACGCCCATCGCCAATCCGCTCAAGTGCCTGATTCCGGTCGCAGCCGAAGATGGCACCACGTCGGACATCGAAGTCCAGGTCGCCGATATCAGCGGCGGCGGCCTGGCCTTCACGCAGCCGACCGCCGGCATGACATTCGCCAAGGACATGCGCTTCACGCAGTGCCGCGTCGAGTTGCCGGAAGTCGGCACCCTGGTGGCAACGCTGCAGGTCAAGGGCGTTTTCGAGATCACGTTGCGGTCGGGCGGCCAAGCGACGCGCGTTGGCTGCCAGTTCGTCAGGCTGCCGGGGCCGATGGTGACGCTGGTGCAGCGCTACATCATCAAGGTCGAACGGGAACGGCAGGCACGCGGCTCGGGGATCGCCTGAACGACGCCGCCGCGTCGACGGCGGGCGGCGCTAGACCTGCATGTTCATGATGTCGTTGTAGGCCGTCACCAGCTTGTTGCGCACTTGCACCATCTGCTGAAAGGACAGACTGGCCTTCTGCAGATTGACCATGACATCCTGGAGATTGACGTCGGTCTGGCCGGCGGCGAAATTCTCGGTCATCTGGTGAGCCTGCTGCTGAACCTGATTGACCTGGTCGATGGCGGCGGTCAGGGCCTTGGCGAAATCGACATTGGCGCCCGGCGACGCCTGACTTTCGACCTTGCCGCGCGCGACCGCTGCGGTCGAGCGCAACTCGAGAAGCATCTGGTCGATTTTGCCTGATTCGATAGCCATGTTCGGAACACTCAAGGTCGAGACACTCAAGGATACGCGCCGATTCTAGTAGCAAACGCCATGCCCATTCAACCGGGCGAAGGCCTCAATCGTCGCTGAAGTCGCCCTCCTGCCGGTACTGGGCAAGCTTGTAGCGCAGGGTGCGCTCGGAAATGCCCAGCAGTTCGACCGCCTTCTTGCGCGAGCCGCCGACTTTCGCCAGGGTTTCCAAAATGTGCTGGCGCTCGAGATCCTTCATGTTGGCGGGTACCGCGAGCGCCGACGGCATGCCGACTTCGGTCGCCGCCGGGGCGGCCGGCATCGCAACCGACGGCGCGGCAGCCGCGGCGGCGCCCGTGATGGGCAGCGCGGCCGCGTCGAGCCGCTCGCCCGTCGCCATGATCAATGCCCGCTGGATGACGTTTTCCAGTTCCCGGACATTGCCCGGCCAGGCATGAGCGGCAAGTTTTGCCGCTACTTCGTCCACCAGCCGGGCGGGCTGGCCGAGGCGGCTACCGTGCAGGGCGAGAAAATGCCGTGCCAGCGGCAGGATGTCGCCCCGCCGCTCGCGTAGCGCCGGTATGGCCAGCGGAAAGACATTGAGCCGATAGTAGAGATCCTCGCGGAAGCGGCCGGACTGCACTTCCAACGCCATGTCGCGGTTCGAGGTCGCCAGCACCCGGATATCGAGCGCCACGGGTTTCTTGCCGCCGACGCGCTCGACTTCACGCTCCTGCAGCACCCGCAGCAGCTTGGCCTGCAAGGCCAGCGGCATCTCGGAAATCTCGTCGAGCAGCAGGGTGCCGCCGTTGGCCTGCTCGAACTTGCCGGCCTGAGCGGCCTGCGCGCCGGTGAACGCCCCTTTCTCGTGCCCGAACAGGGTGGCCTCGAGCAGGTTGTCGGGAATCGCCGCGCAGTTGATGGCGACGAACGGCCCCTTGGCGCGGGCCGATTGATCGTGAATGTAGCGTGCGAACACTTCCTTGCCGGTGCCCGACTCGCCGGTCAGCAGCACGGTGGCATCGGTGCGCGCCACGCGTGACGCCAGCAGCAGCACTTCGCGGGTGCGCGGATCGCCGACGATGACGCCCTCCGCCTGTGGCGGCGTGGCGTAGCGGGCGATCTGGTCGAGCAGTGCCTTCGGTTCGAAAGGCTTGAGCATGAAGTCGCAGGCGCCGCCGCGCATGGCCGCCACCGCCTTGTCGACATCGCCGAAAGCGGTCATCAACAGCACCGGCAGCGTCGGATGACGCGCGCGAATTTCGGCCAGCAGTTGCAGGCCGTCCATGGGCGCCATGCGCAGGTCGGATACCACCATGTTGAAAGCATGCTCATCCAGCAAAGCCAGCGCCTCGCGGCCGCCGGGCGCTCCCAGCGGCCGGTGGCCGGCCGTTTCCAGGGTGATCAGCAGCGCGTCGCGCAGCGCGTCGTCGTCCTCGACGACCAGCAGGGTCAGGCGTTCCGGCATGATGACTGGGTCAGGGGCAGCGTGATGATGAACTCGGTGCCGACGCCCGGCGCCGAGCGGACGTCGATACTGCCGCCATGAGCGCGCGCGACGCCCCGGGCGATCGCCAGGCCGAGTCCGGTGCCATCGCTGCGGGTGGTGAAAAACGGTTCGAACAGTCGGGCGACGACGTCGGGCGTCATGCCGCGACCATTGTCGCTGACCGAGAGAATCGCCTGGTCGTCACGGCAGACGGCCGCCAGCGTCACCACGCCGCCGGCAGCGACCGCCTGGATGGCGTTCTCGACCAGGTTGGTCAGGGCGCCGGCCAGCGCCTTGCGATTGCCGGTCATCAGAGCGCCCGACGACCGGCCGGCGATGCGGAAGTCGACCTGGCGGCGAGCGGCCAGCGGCTCGCAGGTGTGGGCAAGATCCGTGAGCAGGTCGTCGACGGGAAAGTTTTCGCGGCCCAGCACCTCGCCGCGCGCGAACAACAGCATGTCCTGGATCAGGCGCTCGAGATGCTTGAGACGGTCGACGGTCTTGCGCGCGATCGACGTGCGGCTGTCGGACGACAGATCGGGATTCTCGAGGTTGCCGGCATAGAGCAAGGCGGCGGCCAGCGGCGTGCGCAACTGATGGGCAAGCTGGGCGGCCATCTCGCCCATCGCGGCCAGGCGCTTGTTGCGCTCGGCCTCCTCGCGCAGGCGATTGGCCTCGGCGTTGGCGGCGGCCAGTTCGGCGGTCAGGGACTCGACCTGCCGCTCGAGCGCGCCATAGGCGGCGGCCAGTTCGTCCGACGCCTGGCTGAAAGCCTGGAAGGCCTCGGCCAGGCGCTTGGGATCGAGTTCGGCGTCGGCGGCCAGCAGGGTGTCCATGATCCGGCCATCATGGCAGAATCCCCGTGTCACAACAACTTCCGAAATGCCGGCAAAAATTGCCGTTTCTTGCTGGAACCGGGCTTGCTTGTGCAGCCCACAATCCGACAGCGGCTCGTGGAGCCGGCAATTTCGCCACCAACCGGACTCTCTAGCGCTTACCGCGATGGCCACCGCACAACCCGCCCTTCCGTTGAACCTCGCCGCATTCAATCGCATGAACGCGACGCAGAAGCTGGCCGTTCTGGCGGCGCTCGCGCTGGCCATCGCGCTGCTGGTCGGCGGGCTGCTCTGGGCGAAGGAACCGACTTACGGCGTGGTGTTCGCCAACCTCTCGGAAAAGGATGGCGGCCAAATCGTCGCCGCGCTCGAGCAGCAGAACGTTCCTTACCGAATCGCGGAAGGCGGCGGTGCCATCCTGGTGCCTTCGCACCAGGTACATGACGTGCGGCTGCGGCTGGCCTCGCAGGGCTTGCCGAAGGGCGGGCTGGTCGGCTTCGAGGTCATGGAAACCCAGAAGCTCGGCATCAGCCAATTCGCCGAACAGATCAACTACCAGCGCGCGCTCGAAGGCGAGCTGGCGCGTTCGATCCAGTCGCTCGCCGCCGTCAAGGGCGCCCGGGTCCATCTGGCCATTCCCAAGCAGACCGCCTTCCTGCGCGACGACCAGAAGCCCACCGCTTCCGTGCTGGTGACCTTGCACCCCGGACGGACGCTCGAGCCGGCCCAAGTGTCCGGCATCGTGCATCTGGTGTCGTCGAGCGTGCCGCAGCTCAGCCCGGCCCAGGTCAGCGTGATCGACCAGAACAGCAATCTGGTGTCGGCACCCAGCAACGCCGGCAAGACCGCCGGACTGGACCCAGGCCAGATCAAGTACGTGCGCGACATCGAGGAAGCCTATCGCCAACGCATCGAGGCGATCCTGGGGCCGCTGGTCGGAAGCGCCAACGTGCGCGCGCAGGTGACCGCCGACGTCGACTTCTCGGAAACCGAGCAGGTGGCGGAAACCTATCGGCCGAATCCCAACCCGGAAACGGCGATCCGCAGCCAGCAGACCGCCGAGCAAGGCAATCCCGGCGGCGGCGCGGCCATCGGCGTGCCCGGCGCGCTGACCAACCAGCCGCCGGTCCCGGCCACCGCGCCGATCACCAGCCCGCCGGTCGCGGGTGCCGCCAATGCCGGCGGCAGCGGCGGGTCGTCGGCGCTGACTTTCAGCAAGAATGCCACGGTCAATTACGAACTCGACAAGACCATCAAGCACACTCGAGGCTCCTCCGGCGTGGTCAAGCGGTTGGCGGTGGCGGTGGTGCTGAACAACAAGCTCGACCCGGCCAAGGGCAAGGCCGCGCCGCTGACCGACACCGAACTGAAGCAGGCGACGGCGCTGGCCAAGGAAGCGGTCGGCTTCAACAAGGATCGCGGCGACACCGTCAATGTCGCCAACGTGGCCTTCGCGCCGAGGGAACAGGAGCTGATTCCCGACACGCCGCTGTGGAAGGATCCGTGGCTGATCGCCACGGCCAAGGACATCGGCAAGTGGCTGCTGTTCGTGTTCCTGGCCTGGCTGCTGTGGACCCGGGCATTCAAACCGCTGTTCGAGATGCTGGCGGCGACCGCGCATCGCGTCGAAGTCGAGCAGGAAGCCGCGGCGGGCGCCGCGGCCGCGGCGGCCGAAAGCCGTGGCGGCGCGAGTCAGGGCCGCAGCTACGAATCGAAGCTGCAGCAGGCCCGCGACCTCGCCAAGCAGGATCCCAAGATGGTGGCGGGCGTGATCAAGGAGTGGGTCGGTGGCGAATCCCGATGAGGGCCTGGAAAAGAGCGCCATGCTGCTCCTCTCGCTGGGCGAGGACGAAGCCGCCGAGATCCTGAAGCATCTGGGTCCGAAGGAAGTCCAGAAGCTCGGCCACGCGATGGCGCAACTAAAGGCGGTGCCGCGCGATCGGATCGAGGGCGTGCTCGACGAACTGGAAGACCACACGTCCAAGGGCTCGCCCGTGCCGGTGGATGAGAGCGTGATCCGCGCCATGCTGACCAAGGCGCTGGGCGACGACCGGGCGTCCAATCTGCTGTCGCGCATCCTGCAGGGCGGCGACACCGCCGGCATCGAAGGGCTGAAGTGGATGGACGCGCCGACCGTGGCGGACCTGATCAAGAACGAGCATCCGCAGATCATCGCCACCATCCTCGTCCATCTGGAATTCGACCACGCCGGCGAGATTCTCAAGCATTTCACCGAACGCCTGCGCAACGACGTGCTGCTGCGCATCGCCACGCTCGACGGCGTGCAGCCGGTGGCGCTGCAGGAACTCAACGACGCCATGAAGCGCTTGCTGGCAGGCGCCTCCGGCAACGTCAAGAAGGCATCGATGGGCGGCGTGCGCCATGCCGCCGAGATCCTCAACTTCGTCGGCCAGGCGGCGGAAACGGCCATCGTCGACAATGTCCGCGAATACGACCCGGACCTGGCGCAGAAGATACTCGACGAGATGTTCGTGTTCGAGAACCTGCTCGACATCGACGACCGCGGCATTCAGCTGCTGCTGCGCGAGATTCAGTCGGATTCGCTGATCCTGGCGCTCAAGGGCGCGTCGCCCGAATTGCGCGACAAGATTTTCAAGAACATGTCGCAGCGCGCCGCGGAAATGCTCAAGGAAGACCTGGAGGCCAAGGGGCCGGTGCGTCTGTCCGAGGTCGAAGGCGAGCAGAAGGAGATTCTCAAGATCGCCCGCCGCCTCGCCGACGAAGGCCAGATCGTCCTGGGCGGCAAGGGCGGCGAGGACCAGATGATATGAGCGGCCTGACCGCCTGGGAACGCTGGGAACTGGCCAGTCTCGACACGCTGGAAATGCCGGCCAACGAATCGGCCGGCGACGACGCGCTCGCGCAGCGACCGGATCCCACGGAGATCGAGCGCCTCCGCAGCCAAGCCGAAGCCGCGGGGCGGCAGGCCGGTTATGCCGCCGGGCAGGCCGCCGCCCGCGCCGAAGCCGAGCGCCTCGGCCGCGCCGCCGCCGGATTGGAACAGGCGCTGGCCGAGTTCAATCAGTCGGTCGCCGACGAGCTGCTGGCGCTGGCGACGGAGATCGCGCGTCAAGTCGTGCGCGAAACCATCTCCCTCCGCCCGGAAACCATACAAGCCGTGGTCAACGAGGCGCTCGCGCAGTTTCCTCATCAACACGCGACCATCTACCTTCATCCGCAGGACGCGTCCCTGGTGCGCTCCTATGCCGGCGATGTGCTGGCGCATGCCGGCCACCGGATTCTCGAGGAGCCCAACCTGAAGCCGGGCGATTGCCTGGTCGAATCGGGCAGCAGCCAGATCGACGGCACGCTCGCCACGCGCTGGCGCCGAGTCCTCGAAGGCATCGGTCTCCAGACACCCTGGAACGAGCCGGGAACATCATGACGCCGCAATGCCAGGCTTGGCGCAACCTGCTGGTCCAGTGCCGCGATCAGCTTGTCGATGTCATGCCCTTCCAGGCCGGCGGGCGCCTCACCCGCATCAACGGCCTGGTCATGGAGGCGTCCGGCCTGAAAGTGGCCCTGGGCGCATCCTGCCGGGTGCAGATTCCCGGCGACGGCACGGTCGAAGCCGAAGTCGTCGGGTTCGCCGGTGAAAGATTGTTCATGATGCCCACGGAAGATGTTTACGGATTGGCGCCGGGATCGAGCGTCATTCCGATCGAACCGCCGTCGGCCACGCCGCGCCTGGGCCGCGCCACGCCGATGTTCCGCCGCGCCTTCGACCGGTCGAAACGCCTGCCGGTCGGCAACCAGTTGCTGGGTCGGGTCGTCGACGGCAACGGCCGGCCGCTCGACCAGCTCGGACCGCTCGACGCCAAGCACGTCCGCTCGCTCAACAGTCGTCCGTTCAATCCCCTGCAGCGCGCGCCGATTTCGCAGACGCTGGACGTCGGCATCCGCGCGCTCAACGGCCTGCTGACCGTCGGCCGCGGCCAGCGCCTGGGTTTGTTCGCCGGCTCCGGCGTCGGCAAGAGCGTGCTGCTGGGCATGATGGCGCGCTACACGGCCGCCGAGTTGATCGTCGTCGGCCTGATCGGCGAACGCGGCCGCGAAGTGAAGGAGTTCATCGAGCACAACCTGGGCGACGCAGGACTGGCGCGCTCGGTGGTCGTCGCCTGCCCGGCCGACGTCAGCCCGCTGATGCGCCTGCAGGGCGCCTCCTACGCCACATCCATCGCCGAGCATTTCCGCGACCAGGGGCGCCATGTGCTGCTGATCATGGACTCGCTCACCCGCTATGCCATGGCTCAGCGCGAAGTGGCGCTGGCCGTCGGCGAACCGCCGGTCACGCGCGGCTACCCGCCTTCGGTGTTCGCCCGACTGCCGCAGCTGGTGGAACGCGCCGGCAACGGCCCCGAAGGCGGCGGCTCGATCACGGCCTTCTACACCGTGCTGGCGGAAGGCGACGACCAGCAGGATCCGATCGCCGATTCGGCGCGCGCCATTCTCGACGGTCACGTCGTGCTGTCGCGCTCGCTGGCCGATGCCGGGCACTACCCCGCCGTCGACATCGAGCAGTCGATTTCACGCGCCATGACCAACCTGATCGACCCGGCTCACCTCGACCTGGTGCGGCGCTTCAAGCAGCTTTACTCGCGCTACCAGCGGGCGCGCGACCTGCTCGCGGTCGGCGCCTACGCCCGCGGCTCCGACCCGATGCTCGACCAGGCCATCACCTTGTACCCGAGCATGGAGCATTTCCTCCAGCAGGGGATCGAAGAGCGCGCCAGTACGGAGGACAGCCTGCGCGCCCTGGCCGCGCTGTTCGGGTGAACTAGAATGAAGAAGCTTCGTAGTGACTAGGATCTGGACCAAGCCCGTGACCAAGAATTTCCCGCTGCAGTCGATACTCGACCTGTCCCAGATGCGGCTCGACGAAGCCACCCGTCGCCTCGGCGAGTTGCTCGCCGACCAGGAGAAGGCGTCAGGACAAATGGCATTGCTCGTTCAATACCGGGAGGAATACTACGGCCGCTTCATGGCGGCGGCGCGCGAGGGCCTGAGTCCGGAGCAATGGCGGAATTACCAGACTTTCCTGGACCGGCTGGACTCGGCCATCGGCCAGGCCGAGCAGATGATGGCCCAGTCGAAACAGATGACCGCCGCCGGCCAGCAGGACTGGCTGAGCAAGCGCGGCAAGGTCAAGGCTTTCGACACGCTGGCGCAACGCCACCAGGCCAGGACGGATCAAGACGCGTCGCGCCAGGAACAGAAGAGCCTCGACGAACATAGCACTCGCGTCCATCTCGCCAAGTTCAAGGAAGACGACTGACTGCGGCAAAGCGTGGAACGAACATTACTGGCACAAGCCTTGCATCTCTTTCCGGCAGAATTGCTTTCGAGGATTGCCCGATGTCTGGAGTAAGCGCCGCCCATCGTCCGACGACCTTCGCCGTCGGCGCCAAGCCTGCCACCGAGGCCGGCGCCGTTGCCAATGAAGGCGGCATGTCCTTTGTCGACATCCTGAGCGGTCAGATGGCGATCGATGTCGCGGGGCTGCTCGGCGGCGTCCTGGATCCTAAGCAGGCCGACACCGACGTCTCCGCCGGTTCCGGGCCGCTGGATCCCGCCTTTCTGGCATCGCTTGGATTGACGGAGGGGCAGACCGCACTACCGGTCAGCATCCCGGCCTTGGCCAATGCCGCGGGGGCCAGCGCCCTCCCGCGCGAAGACCTGCTTCCCGGCGGAGCCCCGGCGAACGGGCTCGCCGGAGCCACCCAGGCCTTGGCGCGTGGCCCGGGCCGCCAGGAGCTCAGTGCCCCCAGTCAAGGGGAAGGGGAAGCCGCTGCCGCGCCGGTCGGCAAGTCCGGCAAGGACTCGGCAAGCGCCGCTGCCCCGACGGCAATACTTGCCGCCGACGCGGCTTCGGCGAAGACCGAAGCAAAGTCAGCCGTGGCGATACGCCCATCGGAAGTCTTGGCTGCGGCCCACGACCCGAACGACGCGGCAACCCTGGCGTTGCAGACGGCCGCCGCCGTCGCGCCTGCGCACGCGGCAGCCGCCCAGACCGGCTCGGCCACCGCATTCCGCATCGTTGCGCCGCTGGGCGATCACCGTTGGCAGGATGCGATCGGCGACAGTCTGGTGCTCATGACCGGACAACAGCAGAACCGGGCCGAACTGGTCCTGACGCCGCCGCAACTCGGCCGCGTGGAGGTATCGCTCACCATGACGGGCGACCAGGCCAACGCCTTGTTCGTCTCGGCCAACCCGGCGGTTCGCGAGGCGCTCGAAAGCGCTCTGCCGCGCCTGCGCGAATTGTTGGCGGATGCCGGAATCGTGCTGAATTCACAGGTCGGTTCGGAATTGCCGCGCAACGCGGATAGCGGCGATGCCCGCGGCGAGCTCGCGGGGCGCCCCGCGCCCGGCGACGCAGCGTCGGGCAGGACGCTCGGCCTCGCCGTCGCCACCGGTGCCGCCGGAGTCGCGCTGACGACAAGCAGCGGCCGGGGATTGGTGGACGTGTTCGCCTGACATCCGGTCACGGCGTTCCAGTTTCAGGGAGATGAGGTATGGCGGAAGCCAAGAAGGCTGAAAACAGCGAAGTCGAAGAACAAGCCCCCAACAAGAAGAAGAAACTGATGATGATCGTCATCGGCGTGGTCGTGCTCGCCCTGATCGGCGCCGGCGCGGCATTCTTCCTCATGAAGAAAAACGCTGCGCCAACCGATGAAGAGGAAGGCGACGAGCCGCCGGCCAAGACCGAGAAGGCCAAGAAGGCGGCCAAGGGCCACGACGACGCGCCGCCGGTCTTCGTCAAGCTGGAGGCTTTCACCGTCAAGCTGCAGTCGGAAGGCCAGGAGGCCTACCTCCAGGCCGTACCCGAGCTGCGGGTTCTGGATGCCCACCTCGGCGACAAGATCAAGCAATACACACCGGAAATCCGGCACAAGGTGCTGCTCATTCTTTCCGGCAAGACGGCATCGGAATTGAGCACGCCGCAAGGCGTGCAGAAGCTGTCGAACGAAATGCGCGTTACCATCAACGCGATCATCGAACCACCGCCCATGCGCAAGAAAGGCAAGGACAAGGCCCACGAGGAGCCCGGCGATCTTGCAGGTCCGGACGATCCGGTGCAAGCGGTGTTGTTCACCTCGTTCATCGTCCAGTAGCGTCGAACAAAGCCGCGCATGAGCCAGGATTTTCTCTCCCAGGAAGAGGTCGATGCCCTGTTGAAAGGCGTTACCGGCGAAACCG
Source organism: Betaproteobacteria bacterium (assembly GCA_019136545.1). Taxonomy (GTDB): domain Bacteria; phylum Pseudomonadota; class Gammaproteobacteria; order Burkholderiales; family Rhodocyclaceae; genus Fen-999. The sequence continues at coordinate 17,162 of JAGVUA010000012.1, read as the reverse complement.
AGGAGGCGCCGGCCGAAGAGGCCGCGGGCGGCGTCAAGAATTACGATCTCGGCCGCCAGGAGCGCATCGTCCGCGGTCGCATGCCGACCCTGGAACTGATCAACGAGCGCTTCGCCCGCCTGCTGCGCATCGGCCTGTTCAACTACATGCACAAAGGCAGCGAAGTGTCGGTCGGGCCGATCAAGGTTCAGAAGTACAGCGAATTCATCCGCAACCTGGTGGTGCCGACCAACCTGAACCTGGTGACCGTCAAGCCGCTGCGCGGCACGGCGCTGGTGGTGTTCGACCCGAACCTGGTGTTCCTGGTGGTCGACAGCATGTTCGGCGGCGACGGGCGCTTCCATACCCGCGTCGAGGGCCGCGATTTCACGCCGACCGAGCAACGCATCATCCAGGGTTTGCTGTCGGTCTTCTTTTCCGAGTACGAGAAGGCCTGGAAGCCGGTGTTCGAAATCAAGTTCGACTACGTCCGCTCGGAAATGAACACCCAGTTCGCCAACATCGCCACGCCGTCGGAAATCGTGGTGGCGGTGACCTTCACCATCGAACTGAACAGCAACACGGCCGAAATGCACCTGTGCCTGCCCTACGCGATGATCGAACCGATCCGCGACGTGCTCTACAGCACCATGCACAGCGAACAGGCCGGCTCGGACAAGCGCTGGACCGGCACTCTGACCCGCCAACTGCAACTCGCCGAGGTCGAGCTGGTGGTGCCGCTGGGATCGAGCGAAGTGACCCTGGGCGACATCATCGCCATGAAGGTCGGCGATGTCGTGCCGATCCAGATGAACGAACGGGTCCAGGCCATGGTCGATGGCGTCCCGGTAATGAACTGCCGCTACGGCATTCGTAATGGCCAATATGCGCTCAAGGTCGAAAGTTTCCTGGCGCAGCAAGAAGCCGAACAGGCATAGGAGCAGATCATGAACGATCAGGTCGAAGAGAATCAGGTCACCGACGACGACTGGGCCGCGGCCATGAGCGAGCAGGCGGTCGCCGAGCCGTCGGCCGAATCCGCGGCGGCACCAACAGCGGCGCCCGTGTTCGAGCAGTTCGGCGGCGGGGAGCAGCGATCGGGCACACCGCAGGGATTCGACATGATCCTCGATATCCCCGTGCGCATCACGGTGGAACTCGGCCGCACGAAGATTTCGATCCGCAATCTCCTCCAGCTTGCCCACGGTTCGGTGGTCGAACTCGACGGCCTTGCCGGCGAACCCATGGACGTTCTGGTCAACGGCACGCTGATCGCCCAGGGCGAGGTCGTGGTCGTCAATGACAAGTTCGGCATTCGCCTCACCGACATCATCACGCCGCAGGAACGCGTCCGCAAGCTGAATCACTGAGAGACGGCGGAAAGCCCGTTCTTTTCCCTTCTGCTCGGGCCTATTGGCACGCGCGCGCATCCGTATGCTGGCGGAACCATGGTTCCCGCCATCCGCATCACGCTTGCCGCCGCTCCGTCGCGCCTCGCCGTCCTGCCGGCCGGTCTCCTGCCGATGCTCGCCCATGCCCAGGCAGCGCCGGCACAGGACATCGGCGGTAGCCTCGTCCAACTCGTGCTTGGCCTAGGCCTGGTGCTCGCCCTGCTGTTCGCCAGTCTCTGGCTGTTGAAGCGCCTATCCGCGCCCCGGGGCGAAGCCGCCGGCACGATGCGCGTGATCTCGGGCATCGCGGTGGGCGCGCGCGAGCGCGTCGTGGTGGTCGAAGTCGGCGGCAACTGGCTGGTGCTGGGCGTGGCGCCAGGCCGGGTGACGGCGCTGGCGGAAATGCCGCGCGGGCAGCTTCCGCCAACCCCGGCCGCGAACGGAACGCCGGCCGTCGCGCGCGATTTCGCGAGCCGCCTGCGTCAGATGCTCGATCGCCGCAATGCGCCTTAACAGAGCGATCGCCGTCTTCCTCCTGTTGCTGCCGGCGCTGGCCTTCGGCCAGGCGATGCCGGCAGTCACGGGCACGCCGACCGCCGGCGGCGGCACGCAGTGGTCGCTATCCATCCAGACCTTGCTGCTGCTGACCAGCCTGAGTTTCCTGCCTGCGCTGCTGCTGATGATGACGAGCTTCACACGCATCATCATCGTCCTGTCCCTGCTGCGCCATGCGCTGGGCACCCAGACCGCGCCGCCCAACCAGGTGCTGATCGGCTTGGCGCTGTTCCTGACTTTCTTCGTCATGGCGCCGGTCGGCGAACGCATTTATGTCCAGGCCTACCTGCCGCTGTCGGAGAACCGGATCGCCTTTACCGAGGCCGTCGAGCGCGGCGCGGCGCCGCTGCGCACTTTCATGTTGAAGCAGGTCCGGGAAGGCGACCTGGCGCTATTCACCAAGATCGCCAACCAACCCAAGCCGGCGAGCGTGGACGAGATTCCGATGCGCGTGCTGATCCCCGCCTTCGTCACCTCGGAACTCAAGACGGCTTTCCAGATCGGCTTCATCGTGTATCTGCCGTTCCTGATCATCGATATGGTGGTGGCTTCGGTGCTCATGTCGATGGGCATGATGATGATGTCGCCGGTGATGGTGGCGTTGCCATTCAAGATCATGCTGTTCGTGCTGGTGGACGGCTGGAATCTGCTGATCGCCTCGCTCGTCAACAGCTTCGGGTAGGCCAGCGACCATGACGCCCACTTCCGTCGTCGAACTGGGCCGGCAGGCGCTCGAAGTCACCTTGCTGGTCTCGGCGCCGCTTTTCATCGCCGCGCTGGTCACCGGCCTGGTGATCAGCATTTTCCAGGCGGCGACGCAGATCAACGAGACGACGCTGTCGTTCGTGCCGAAGCTGGTGGCGATCTTCCTCACGCTGGTCGTCGCCGGCCCCTGGATGCTTTCGGTGCTGATCGGCTACATCCAGCAACTCTATGAAGCCATTCCCACCATGATCGGCTGATGATCGCGTTTTCCTCGGCGCAACTCGATGCCTGGCTGGCGGCCTTCATGTTCCCGCTGGCGAGAATTCTCGGCCTGATGGCGAGCGCGCCGGTCTTCAACAACGCCGGCATGCCGCGACGCGTCCGCGTGGCGGCGGGATTGGTCGTCACCGTCGCCATGGTCCCCGCCCTGCCGCCGATGCCTGCCATCGCCGCCGGCTCCTGGCAGGGCCTGCTCATCCTGGCCGAACAGACGGCGATCGGCGTGCTGATGGGCCTGACTTTGCGCATCGTCTTCGCCGCCGTGGATGTCGCCGGCGAAATGATCGGCCTGCAGATGGGCCTGGCCTTCGCCGTGTTCTACGACCCGCAGAATGCGGCCCAGACGCCGGTGCTCAGCGAATTCCTCGGCCTGCTGGCCACGCTGATCTTCCTGGCCATGAACGGGCACCTGCTGTGCCTGGCCGTGCTGATGGAAAGCTTTCAGTGGCTGCCGGTCGGCGGCGCGACGATCGCTGCCGGCAGCTTTCGCGTCCTCGCGGCCTGGATGGCCACCATGTTTTCGGCGGGCGTATTGCTTTCCCTGCCCTTGGTCGCCGCGCTGCTCATCGCCAACATCGCCATGGGCGTGTTATCGCGCGTGGCGCCGCAACTGAATCTTTTCGCCGTCGGCTTTCCGGTAACCATGACGGCGGGATTCGTCGTGCTGATGATCTCCGTGCCTTACTTCGGCGCCGCGATGGAACACCTTTTCGATCAGGGTTTCGCCGCGCTGCGGATGGTGCTGACGGCGGCCGGGGCCCCTTCCTGACGGCTCAGGTTCAACCGCCCCGGCGGGTGAGCAGGATGATCCCTTCGGCTGTCCGCTGCGATGCGAACATCGATGAATTCAGGCTTTCGCTGTATTCGACCACCCGGTAATCATCGCAATCGTTCAGCCGCGCCAGTTCGCGGGCGCGCTGATGGAACACCATGCGCGCCTCGCCTGCGCCGCCGGCATGAAAGCGTTTCATTTGCAGCGTCAGGTGGATCCGGTCGTCACCCATGGCCGTTTCGTCGACCTGCCAATTGGCCGACAGGGGATTGAGCGACCACGAGGCGAGCTTGTGCGCCGTCGGCGATTCGGCGAGGGAACCGCAGGCACCCAGCGTCAGCGCGAGCGCCAGGACCGGCCACGGTCTCATAGGTAATTGAACAGGCTCAATTGGGCGGTTTGGGCGAACGCCTTCTGGGCTGCCTGGAGACCGAGCTGCGTGCGCGCCAGGTCCGCGGTCGCCTTCGCGTTGTCGAGATCCTGCAAGTTGGACAGCGTCCGCGCATATTGCACCGCCATGTCGTCGGCGGTCGTGGTCAGGCTGTCGAGCTCGTTCAAGTGCGAACCGATGGCGGCGCGCACGCCCAGAACCTTGTCGAGTCCGCGATTGATGTTGCCGAGCGCAGTAGTAATGTCGGCGGAATAAGCGGCACCGACATTGCTCGGATCCTCGATCGCGCCCACCAGATCGGCGATGGTCTTGAAGAGGCTCTGGTTGCCGCCGGCGCCGTCGTCGACGCCCATGAATACGCTGGTGCCGGGATCGGCCACTTCGAGATAACGGTTAGCCGACACCTGCAGCCGACGCTGACCATCGTCGCCGGCATAGTTGACGTCGCCGCCGTTGGCAATCAGGTCGTCGACGGTGCGGGAAAATGGACGCGAGGCGCTCTGGTAGCCGGCGAACATGAACTGGCCCGTACCGTCGGTCGAGTTGGCGATGCCCATCAACTGATCGTACTTGGCGCGCAACTCGGTCGCCGCCGATTGCCGCTGGGCGAACGTCAGCGTCCCATTGCCCGCGGAAAGCGCGAGTTCCTTGGCGCGCGTCAACAATTCGGTGGCGCTGTCCAGTTGGGTTTCCTCGAGTTCCAGCGTCGACCGGGCACTGCCATGGTTTGTCCGAAACTGCGCCGAAATATCGGCGGCCTGCTGGACTTCCAGCGCCCGCGCCGCCGCCACCGGATCGTCGGACGGGGTCAGTACCCGTTGTTGGGCGGCGATCTGCTGTTGCAGATGCACGAGACTGGACAACTGGCGATTCATGGAAGCGATGCCAGAGTCGAATTGCATGTTGGTGCTGATGCGCATGATCTTTCTCCCGCGCTTAACCGAAGACCGCCAACAGATCGTCGAACAGACTGTTGGCGACCTGAATGACCTTGGCCGACGCCTGGTAAGCCTGCTGATAGCGCAGCAAGTTGGCGGCCTCCTCGTCGAGATTGACGCCGGACATCTGCTCGCGCTCCGCTGTGGCCTGGGTCACCAGGTTCGTCTGCGCCTGGCCGATGGTTTCCACCTGGCGGGTCTTGTTGCCCACTTCGGAGACGATTTGCGAATAGGCCGACTGATACCCGGCGGTGCCGCCGGCCATGGTGCTGGCGGTCTGGAGCGCGGCCAGCAGCAAGGCATTTCGATTGTCGGCAACGCCCGCCGCATTGGCCTCGACCGTGAACACGTCGCCCGCCGCCGGTGCGCCGGAAATCTGTATCGTCCAGCCGTTGTACTGGATATTCTGGCCGGCGGTGAAAGGCACGTTGACCGGATTGCCGGTGCCGACGCCGTTGACGTTGAATGTGGTCGGCGGATTGTTGAAGGTGATGCTGACCGTTTGCTGAAGATTGACATTGGGCGGTGGCGGCCCGTTGACGGTACCGGCGCTGATCGTCCCGGTACCCGTATTGGCCAAGGTCTTGGCGGTACGCATGGGCGCGGCGGCGGCGATGGCACGCGGGTCGGAAATCGCCACGGCAATGCTATGGGCGCCAGTACGCGTCGGCTGGATCAGAAAGCTGTCGCCATTGGCCGGTGCCCCCGCGTTCAGGGTCAAATCGAACCCTTGGGCGGCGGTGGTCGCCACGGCCGCCGCACTGCCGCCGGTCCAGCTCGTGCTGTCGGACAGGCGGGTGAGCGTATAGACACCGGCGGCATAGGACAAACGGTAATCGCTGGTAGTCAGGTCGCTCGCCGCCGTCGCCGAAAAACTGGCGCCGATACTGGCCGTGCCGGTGTTGTCGGCGTTGGCCACAGGCACCGGTGCCGCCACGTTGAAATAGGCGCCGCCCATGGCGCCGGTCAGGTCCATGCCGAGCCGGTGCTGGTCGTTGATATTCAGCGCCAGCGCGATGGCCACCCGGCCGAGCGCATTCTGGGCGTTGTCCAGCGAGTCCGCGCGGAACGCTACCAAGCCCCCCAGCGTGCCGCCGACGATTTGCGATTCCGGCAATTCGATGGCATTGCCGCCGCCCGTTTCCATGCCCACCACGATCCGCTGCGGATCTTGTGCCGACGCGATCGCCTTGAGCGTGTAATGCTGATTGCCGACCACCAGCGGCTGGCCGCTGCCGATGAAGATATTGATGGAACCGTCGTTCTGCTCGACCGTGGAGACGCGCACCGACTTGTTGAGTTCGGCGATCAATTGGTCGCGCTGATCGAGCAGGTCGTTCGGCTCCTGGCCCAAGCCACCGGCCCGGGAAAGCAGGATCGCCTGATTGAGCTTGGCGATCTGGTCGGATTGGGCGTTGATGAGCTTGACTTCGCTCATGACTTGCGAATTGACGCCGTCGCGAATCTCGGTAAGGCGCTGATCGAGCGCCTGGAAACGCGCCACCAGCGCATCCGATGCGGAAAGCATGGCCTGGCGTGCCGGGATCGACGTCGGGTAGGCGGCCAGTTCCTGGATGCCGGCAAAAAAACTCGACAGCGCCGGGCTGACACCCGAGCTCGCATCCGCCAGCAAATTGTCGACCTGCTGGATCTGGCTGAGATAGCTGTTCATTTCCGAGGCGCTGGCTTGCGCGGACAACACCTGGTGCGACAGAAACTGGTCGTAAACGCGACGCACGGTTTCGACGTGCGTGCCTTGGCCGATGAAGCCGGCCCCGGTAAGCATCGGCAGATTGGTTCCCTGCACCAGCACTTGGCGGTTGTAACCGACGGTCGAGGCGTTGGCGATGTTGTGGCTGGTCGTAGCCAAACCGATGTTGGCGGCGGTCAACCCTGAAATGCCGATGGAAAGGGTGCTCATGAAAGCTCCGGATCGATGTTCGTTTAACGGCAAAGGCTGCCGTTAGTTAAGGATCACCGACAAGCCGTGCAATAGTCGTGCCATGACAAGGCCCATCAGGCCAATATTGCCGATGCGAGGGCCTGGCCGCCGATGATGCGGGTCAGCTTGTCCGCGTAGGCCGGATCGGTGGCATAGCCGGCGCGTTGCAGGCCGCGGGCGAACGCGGCGGCATCGGTGGCGCCGAGCACGCCCGCATAGCGCGGGTTGGACGTCAGCAGGCTGGCGTAATCGCGCATCGCCTCGCCGTAGGAGCCATAGGCGCGGAAGCGTTCCACCTTTTGCTGGGCGACGCCCTCGACGTACTCGGTGGTGACGGCTTCGGCCACGTCGCCGTTCCAGTTTCGTCCGGCCTTGATGCCGAAAAGGTTATAGCTGGGCCGGCCGTCGGCGCGGCGCGGCTCCGAGCGGCCCCAACCGGTTTCGAGCGCCGCCTGGGCGACGATGAACTGCGTCGGGATGCCCGTGGCGCGCGATGCCTGCGCGGCATCGGCCCAGATCGCGTCGACGAAGCCGGCGGCGGTCGGCGACGGGGTGGCCGGCTTGGCGGCGCCGGGCACGCCATCCGTCGCTGGCGGCGCGGCAGGCACCGTCGACATCGGCAGTGCCGGAGACGTCGTCGCTGGCAGCGGCACGGGCGCGCGCGCCGGATCGAGCGCGCGCGGCGACGCGGGCGCCGATAGCGGCAGGCCCGCCGGAAAACCCTGCGGATCGGCATTGGCGGCGTTCCGCGACAGCTGACTTTCGATCAGGGCCGCCAGGCCGAGACCGCCGCTGCCATCGGCACCGCCGCGTCGCGCCAGCACCTGCCCCATCTGCTGGTCGAGCAAGGATTCGTAGAGGCGCGTCTGGTCGTTGTCAAACAAGCCGTCCTTGGGCGTGGCCTCGCGCATCGACTTCAGCACCATCTGCAGGAACAAGGCTTCGAACTGCTGTGCCGCGGCCTTGAGCGCAGCCGGATCGTTGCTCCGGGTCTGGCGTTTGATGGCGGCCAGTTGGCTACCGTCGAAAATCGAAGGGGTGGGTGTGGTGATCATGGGTGGCTCGAGGATCGCACCGAAGCCGACGGCTCGATCGACCGAACAGGCGCGAAAACCTCAAATGATTTCCAGCTCCGCGCGCAAGGCGCCGGCCGTCTTCATGGCCTGAAGGATCGCGATCAGGTCCTGCGGGTTGGCGCCGATGGAATTGAGCGCCTTCACCACGTCGGCCAGGCTGGCGCCGCTGCGCAGGTTGGCGAGAATGGCGCCATCCTGCTTGATGTCGATCTGGGCATTGCTGACGCCGGCGGTCTGACCGCCCGAGAGCGCGCCGGGCTGGCTGACCGTGTTCTCCGCGGTCACCGACACGGTCAGATTGCCGTGCGCAACCGCGCAGTTCTCGATCCGCACCATCTGGTTCATCACCACCGAGCCGGTACGCGAATTGACGATCACCTTGGCGGGCACTTGCCCGGGCTCGATCTCGATCTCGCCGAGGCGGCCGAGAAACGCCACCCGCTCGTTGGCATCCAGCGGCGCGCGCACGCGCACCTGGCGGCCGTCCATCGCCACTGCCGCGCCCGGCTGGGCAAGGTTGATGGCGTCGACGATCCTTTGCACGGTGCTGAAATCGGTTGCATTCAGTTCGTAATGGACGTACTCGCCCTGGCCCACCGGCGTCGGCACTTCGCGCTCCACGGTGGCGCCGCCGGCGATGCGCCCCACTGAAAGATGATTGACCGTCACTTTCGATCCGGCGCCGGACGCGCCGGCGCCCACCACCACCACGTTGCCCTGGGCCATGGCGTAGATATTGCCGTCGGCGCCCTTGAGCGGCGTCATGACCAGGGTACCGCCCCGCAGCGACTTGGCGTTGCCGATGGACGAGGCGGTGACATCGATCTGCTGGCCGGCGCGCGCAAACGGCGGCAGCGTGGCGGTCACCATGACGGCGGCGACGTTCTTCAGCTGTAGCGACTGTCCCGGCGGCAGGGTCACCCCCATGTTGGACAGCATGTTGATGATGCTCTGCACGGTGAAGGGCGTCTGCGTCGTCTGGTCGCCCGAGCCGTCGAGGCCGACCACCAGGCCGTAGCCGACCAACTGGTTGTTGCGTACGCCGGCGACCGAGGCCAGGTCCTTGATCCGCTCCGCGCGCGCGGCATCGGCGACCATCAGGCTGGCGAACAGCCACATCAGGGCAATGAGGATTTTCTGGGAAGCGCTCATGGATCGGTTCGCTTAGAAAGGCATGACGGTGAGGAAGAAGCGCGACAGCCAGCCCATGACCTGGGCGGTGTCGAGGAAGCCGTTGGCCTTGAATTCCATGCGGGCATCGGCCACCTGCGTGGACTGCACTGAGTTGGCGCCGGTGATGGTGGTCGGATTGACCACCCCCGAGAAGCGGATGAACTCCTCGCCTTCCTTGAGGCCGAGCAGTTTCTCGCCCGAAACGAGCAGGTTGCCGTTCGGCAGCACGTCGATGACCGTGACCGTGATGGTGCTGGTGAAATCGTTGCTCGATGTGTTTTCGCCCTTGCCGCTGAACTTGTTGCCGCTGTCGGCGCCCAGGGTCAGGCCCTGTACGCCCTTGAACGGCAGGCCGACGACCGTCGGCACGGAGACGTCGACGGCCTGGCTGCGCTCGGCCTTGGTGTCCGACTTCTTCGAGGCCTGGGTCTTCTCGACGATATTGATGGTCAGGGTATCGCCGACGTAGCGCGCGCGCCGGTCCTCGAACAATGGCCGGCTGCTGGCGGTGTTGAAGATGGCGCCATTGACGGGCATCGCAGCGGTCCTGGCCTCCGGCCGCACGGACATCGGCTGGTGCAGCGCCGTCGACGGCGTGGTGGTGACGCAACCGGCCAGCAGCGCCGCAACGGTGAGAAATGCCAAAGCCGCTTTCATCTCGGGGATCCTAGAGTTGGGTCAGCCGGCCCAGCATGTTGTCCGAGGTCTGGATGACTTTGGAATTGAGCTCGTAGGCACGCTGGGTCTGGATCATCGTCACCAGTTCCTCGGCGACGTTGACGTTGGAGGTCTCGACATAGCCTTGGTTGAGCAGGCCGGTACCGTTGGTGCCCGGCGTGTTCGGGGTTGGCGTGCCCGACGAACCGGTCTCGACGAACAGGTTCTCGCCGACGCTCTGCAGGCCGCCGACGTTGACGAAGTTGGCCAGCTGGATGTTGCCGAGCTGCGTCGGCGTGGCGTTGCCGGCGGTCACCACCGAGACGATGCCGTCGCGGCTGATGGTGATCGAGGTGGCGTTGTCGGGGATGGTGATTGCCGGCGACAACGGATAACCGCTGGCCGTCACCACCTGGCCGGTGCTGTCCTTTTGAAACGAGCCGTCGCGCGTGTAGGCCAGCGTGCCGTCGGGCATCTGGATCTGGAAGAAGCCGTTGCCGTTGACGGCGATGTCGAGCGCGTTTTCCGTTTTCTGCAGGCTGCCCTGAATGAAGATGTGCTCGGTCGCGATCGGCCGCACGCCGGTGCCGAGCATCAGGCCGGAAGGAATGTTGGTCTGTTGCGTCGACGCAGCACCCGGCTGGCGCAGGGTCTGGTAGAGCAGATCCTCGAACACGGCGCGCTGCCGCTTGAAGCCGTTGGTGCTGACGTTGGCGAGGTTGTTGGAGACCACGTCGAGCTGGGTCTGCTGGGCGTCGAGGCCGGTCTTGCCTATCCAGAGGGAGCGAATCATGGTTCGGGTTCCTAGCGGGCGGAAATCACCTGGGTGGCCGACTTGTCGTTCTGGTCGGCGGTTTGCAGCATCTTGATCTGCATTTCGAACTGGCGGCCCAGCGAAATCATGGTCACCATTTCGGCGACGGGATTGACGTTGCTGCCTTCGAGATAACCGGAGGCGAGCCGCGCCTGCTCGCTTGCCGGCGCGGCGTCGCCGGCGCGGGTGCGGAACAGGCCGTCGGCGCCGCGCACCAGGTCCACTTCGTCGGGGTTGACCAGCTTGATGCGGCCGATGGTATTGACCGTGTTCTGGGCGCCGGTTTCCGGCACCACGGAAACGGTGCCGTCCTTGCCGATGCTGATCTTGACGTCTGGCGGCACCGAGATGGGGCCGCCGTCGCCCTGCACCGGAATGCCGGCGCGGGTCTGGATGATGCCGTTGACGGACATTTCCAGGCTGCCGTTGCGCGTGTAGGCCTCGCTGCCGTCCGGCATGGTCAGCGCGATCCAGCCCGCGCCCTCGACCGCGACGTCGAGCGTCCGGCCGGTGTATTGCAGCGGCCCCGGCTCGAAGTTGGTATGCGTGCTGGCATCGACGACGAAAGCGCGCGTCGCCAGCGGCGCCGGCGCATTGGTCGACCGGACCGGCACCGCGCGTAGCCGATGCTCCTCGGCGCGATAGCCGGTCGACGTCGCATTGGCCAGATTGTGCGCGACCGCCGCCTGCCGCCCCAGCGTCTGGGAGGCCCCGGTCATCGCGGTATAGATCAGGCGATCCATCAGGCCGCTCCCTCCCGCCCTTCGCGCGCGGGGAGGTCACCGATATTCGCCGCGATGCGGCGTCGGCTGCTTGAAGGGCGGCGTGTCACCACGACTGACTTTCAGCGGTCATCAACGCAGATTCACCAGCGTCTGCAGGATGCTGTCCTGCGTCTTGATGGTCTGGGCATTGGCCTGATAGGCGCGCTGCTGGGTGATCATGTCCACCAGCTCCTTGGTCAGGTCGACGTTGGAGTCCTCCAGCGCCGCCGACTGGATCGGCCCGTACTGGCCGCTCGACCCCGGCGTGCCTTCCATCACCGGCCCGGACATCGAAGTCGACATCCAGACGTTGTTGCCGAGCGGTTGCAGGCCTTGCGGATTGCGGAAGCTGGCCAGCACCACCTGGCCGAGATTCTTCGACTGGCCGTTGGTGTAGCGGCCGAGGATGACGCCGTCGGAACCGATGTTGAAACCGGCGAGCTTGCCCGAGGCGAAACCGTCCTGGACAAGCGAGTTGATGGTGAACGAGGCGCCGTATTGCGTCGAGCCGCTGAAGTTCAACGGGAAGGACAGCGGATTGACGCCGCCTGCATAGCCGAGGGCGGTGTCGGAAACAGTCACGGTCGGCGGCGTATAGGATGCCGGCAAGGTGCCGTCGGCACCGAACGTCAGGGTGTCCACCAAGCCCAGCGCGGTGACGCCGACCGAAGCGCCGGCGGGGTTCGACACGGTGGCATAGACCTGCCACTGGTTGGTGGTGGCGGTCTTGACGAAATACAGGTTGTAGATGTGCGAATTGCCCAGGCTGTCGTAGATCGTGACCGCCGTCGACTTGTTGTAGGTGTCGGTCGCCGGCGACGTGTCGGTGGGATCGAAGGCGTTGGCGGGCAGGGCTTCGCGCGAGTCGAGGTTGACGTTGGCCTGGATACCGGTGGCGGACACGCTGGTGCCGGTCGCCTGCGGCGGCGCGTCGGAACTGGACGCGGGGTCGAACAGACGCAAGGACGTGGTTGGCGGCGTGATCGTTCCGTTGGCGTCGGCGCCGTAGCCCATCAGCCGCAGCCCTTGGGCATTGACGATGTAGCCGCTTTTGTCCAGTTGGAACTGGCCGTTGCGCGAGTACAGGATGTCGCCGTTGGCGTTGGTCAGTTCGTAGAAGCCGCTGCCGTTGATCGCCAGGTCGAGCGGATTGTTGGTCACCGAGATGTTGCCCTGGGTGAACTGCTGGGCCACGGTCGCAACCTTGGCGCCCAAGCCGATCGGCGCCGCGCCGGCACCCGACAGCGAGGCGGCAAAGACGTCGGCGAACACGGTGGTCGAGTCCTTGAAGCCGACCGTTCCCGAATTGGCGATGTTGTTGCCGATGGTATCGAGCGCCTTGGAAGAGGCGTTGAGCCCGCTCAGGCCTTGTTGAAAGCTCATCTATCTTCTCCCGTCACAAAATCTGTTTCACATCGTCCATGGTGGCCAGACCCGACGTTCCGAGGTCCAGCATGAAATCGGCGCCGCTGCGAACCAGGCTGCGCACGGTGGCGAAGCCCAGCGCGGTGGCGGACACGGTTTCGCCGCCGCGCGTCGCCTTCACCGAAATGGTATAGGTGCCATCCACCGCTTTTCTGCCATCGTCGGTGGTGCCATCCCAGGTGAAGTTGTGTACGCCGGCGGCCTGGGCGCCAAGACTCAGCGTCTTCACGGTGAGGCCGTTGGCGTCCTTGATGGTCACATTCACTTGGTCGGCGCTGCCGGCGAGTTCGATGCCGCCCGCCGCTGCGCCGCTCGCCAGCTGCAGGCCCGATCCCGGCACCAGCACGGCATGCCCCACCAGATTGGCCGTCAGCGTCGTCTGCGACACCGACATGCCGTCGAGCAAGGTCTGCAGCGTGGCGTTCAGCTTCTCGATGCCGCTGACCGTGCTGATCTGGGCCAATTGCGACGTCATCTGCGCATTGTCGAGCGGGTTGAGCGGATCCTGATTCTTGAGCTGCGTCGTCAGCAGCTTGAGGAAACGGTTCTCGGCTTCCGAGACGGAATTCTTGGCCGTGCTGCTGGAACTGCCATTGGCGAAATCGAGCAGGCTCTGGCGCGAATCGGCAACGGCGCTGGTGCTGGTCATGATGGCGCTCCTGTTACTGGGCGATGGCCAGGGTCTTGAGCAGCAGGGACTTGGCCGTGCTCATGACCTCGGCGTTGTTCTGATAGGCGCGCGAGGCTGAAATCATGTTGGTCATTTCCTCCACCACATTGACGTTCGGCATCTCGACGTAGCCCTGATCGTTGGCGCCCGGGCTGTTCGGTTGATAGACGAGCCGCCCCGGCGCGGCGCTATCGACCATGCCGGCGACCCGCACGCCGATGCCGCCGTCGCCGGTCACGGGAGTCGCCTTGAACACCACCTGCTTGGCGCGATAGGGCTTGCCGTCGGCGCTGACGATGCTGTCGGCGTTGGCCAGGTTGCTGGCGGTGGCGTTGAGGCGGGCCGACTGCGCGGTGAGCGCCGATCCGGCGATGGAGAAGACGTTGAACAGGCTCATGTCACTGTCCCTGGATGGCGGATTGCAGGCCGCGCAATTTCTCGCGGATGAAGGTCAGCGTCGCCTCGAGATGCACGGCGTTTTCGGCGAACGCGCTGCGCTCGACGTCCATGTTCACCGTGTTGCCATCGACCGCCGACTGATATTCGGTCCGGTACATCACCCGCGCACCTGCAGGCGCGCCGTCGCCGGCCGCGCCGGTCAAGTGGCGCGCCGAAGTGCGCGCCATCGCGACGCTGCTTCCTTGCTGGGAGGACGCCTTGTCCAGCGCCGCCTGAAAATCGATGTCGCGGGCCTTGTAGTTGGGCGTGTCGGCATTGGCGATGTTCGAGGCGAGCAGCTGCTGCCGATACGCCCGAAGATTGGCGGCGGTGCGCAGGGTATCCATCTGCTGGTCGATACGGTCGAGCATGTCGGTCTCGGTGCGAATCCTGTCAACTAGGCGAACACCGTAATGCAGCAACCGTGCCATCCTGCCGCCGCCCCTCGACTCCGGCGACAAACGCTGGATCAGGGGATTTTTTTGCCCGCTTTTCGCGCAATTTGCCGGCAAACGGCCGCCGCACGGCAATTCTTGCCGGCGTTCCGCCACGGCTGACTTTTCCCCATCCGGAATGCCGCTTGCCCGGTCGCCGGGGCCATGTTTCAATCCAGCCATGCCACGATGCCTCGCCTTGATTGTTGCCTTCATCTTCGCCTGGTGGTCGCCGACGGCCATGGCGCGCCAGGATCCGGCACCGGTCAAGCGGGCCGTCGAGGAGTTCCTGCGCATCCAGGTCGCCGGCTTGCCCGGCGAGGCCAGTTTCAGCGTCGGCGCAATCGACGCCAACAACCAGCTGGCGCCCTGTTCGGGCTTTGACGTGAGCCTGCCGCCCGGCGCCAGGGCGTGGGGCCGCAGCAACGTCACCGTGCGCTGTCTGGGCGAGCAAGCCTGGTCGATGTTCGTGCCGGTTCATGTGAAAGTCTTCGGCGACTACCTCATCGCGGCGCGCCCGCTCGCCCAGGGACAGTCGCTGACCGCCGCCGATCTTGGGCGCCAGCGCGGCGACCTGTCCAATCTGCCGGCCGGCATTCTCACCGACGAGCAGCAGGCGCTGGGACGCTCGGCCAAGCTATCGATCGCCGCAGGCCGGCCCTTGCGTAGCGACATGCTCCGGCAGCCGTTGGTGGTCCAGCAGAATCAGACAGTGAAAGTGGTCACCCGCGGACCGGGATTCCAGGTGGCCAACGAAGGCCGGGCCCTCAACAACGGTCTTGCCGGCCAGGTCGTCCAGGTCCGTCTCGGCAACGGCCAGATCGTCAGCGGCATCGCCCGCGCCAGCGGCATTGTCGAAATTGCCTTCTAATGTAAAATCAATGCGTTGAATAATTATTCAAGATTTTCTCAAGTTTTCACGGGACTGGCCGTTACAGCAGGCAATCCAGAGTGGAAAGGGAATGAGCGTGAAGATCAACAGCACCATTACATCGACAGGCAGCAGCCAGGCCAGCGGACGGGCGAAGCCTGCCGCGCAGGCGGGACAGGCGAATCGGGCATCCGAGGCGTCGGCTTCCGGTGAAAAGGTCGAACTTTCGGCGTTGTCCTCCAATCTGCAGCAGGCCAGTGCGCTTTCGAGCGGCGAGCAGGTGATGGATATCTCCCGGGTGGCTGAAATCAAGCAGGCGATAGCCGAAGGCCGGTTCCAGATCAAGCCTGAGCGTATCGCCAACGGACTGCTCGACAGCGTCCGGGAAATGCTGGCCAAGCAGGCCTGACCGCAAGGTGGCCACTCCCCCCGGATCGGCGCTTGCCGATCTGCTGGCGCAGGAACTCGGATTGCTCCATTCGTTCGTGACGCTGTTGCGTCACGAACAGTCTTTGCTCGTCGACGGCAAGCCGGATACCCTCGGCGACGTGGCCGCGGAAAAATCCGGCCTCAGCGGGCAGTTGGCGCTACGGGCGGCGGCGCGCGAAGAGGCGCTGGACAAGCGCGGCTACGCGGCAGGTCGCGCCGGCATGGATGACTGGATCAACAAGTCCGCCGATGGCGCCACGAGCCGGCGCCGCTGGCAGCAGTTGCTGCAACTCGCGGCCGAAGCGCGCGCGCTCAACGAAACCAACGGCAAGCTGATCGCGGTGCACCTCCAGCACAACCAGCAGGCGCTCAACACGCTGCTGGCGGCGGTCGACCAAGCCACCACTTACGGTCCGGACGGCCAACAGCGGGCCGGCGCCGGCGGCCGCTCGCTCGGCTCGGCCTGAATCCCGGCTGCCGCCGGTCCAAGCGACCGGATATTCGCGCACCTGCCGCCAGCGGCTCGACGATAAGCCGAACCCGCGCAGGCAAGCTTAGGGAATTTTGATTTCGATCGGGCTGTCCGGTGCCTTGGACTCGATCGTGATGGCGACACGCCGGTTGCGGCTGCGCCCTTCCGGCGAGGCGTTGTCGTCCACCGGACGCTGATCGGCATAGCCGGTGGCGGTCAGCCGCCGCGGATCGACGCCCTGATCGATAAACAGCCTGACCACGGCGGACGCCCGCATGCCCGAAAGCTCCCAGTTCGACGGGAACATCGGTGTGGCGATCGGCGTGTTGTCGGTATGGCCTTCCACGGTCACCGGGAAATCGGTGGGCGCCAGGATGCGCGCCACCGCGGTCAGCGCCTGCACGGCTGCGGCATCGAGCCGGGCGTCGCCCGGTGCAAACAGCACGCTGGCATTGATGTCCACGGTCACTGCCAACGCTCCCTCGGTGATGCGGACCTGCCCTTCCCGGACGAGCGGCGCCAGCGCCTCGCTGATCTCCTTCGCCATGGAACGCATCTTCTCCTTCTTGACGCGCTGCCTGTCATCGGTCTTCATCGACGGCGATGGCCGGCGCAAGGGAATGGCCATCGGCAAGGGCGCATTGGGATTGATGGCGACCTGGGCGCCGCTGGCGCTGCCCGGAATATGGCGAAACGCCGACGACAAGGTATCCGACAGCACGCGATACTTGCCTTCGTTGACCTGGGAAACGGCGTACATGACGACGAAGAAGGCAAACAGCAGCGTGATGAAATCGGCGTAGGACACCAGCCAGCGCTCGTGGTTCTCATGCTCTTCGTCGCCGCGCCTGCGCCGGGCCATGATCAGACGAAATAGCCCTGCAGCCGGCTTTCTATGATCCTGGGATTATCGCCGTTGGCAATACCGACCAGGCCGTCCACGTACATTTCCCTCAGGGTCACCAGTTGATGAATATAGGCCAGGAG
>JAGVUA010000114.1 GCA_019136545.1 Betaproteobacteria bacterium | reverse complement strand
AAAATGAGCCGAACGCGACTGTTCCGAATACGACGAAGTCATTGAACGACTGGACACGGGCTTTTTCATGACGGGTATGGCACTCCAGGACGAGCGCCGATGCGCCGACAAAGCCGAAATTCCAACCGATACCGAGAAGGATGAGCGTTACCCAGAAATGGGCCACATCAATACCCAGCAAGCCGACTGCGGACGAAAGCGCGGTAAGTACCAGGCCCGCGGCAACCACGTTTTGCGCGCCAAAGCGGGTAATCAGCCTGCCAGTAAAGAAGCCAGGGCCATACATCGCAATCACGTGCCACTGGATACCGAGGTTGGCGGACTCTTGTGGTAGGTCACACATTCGCATCGCCAGCGGCGCGGCGGTCATGAGAAAGTTCATCAACAGGTAGGCGACGACGCCGCAGGTGACGGCAGTCATGAACTTGGGATGGCGCACGATATCGCCAAGCGGACGGCCACCGGCCACTTCCTCCATCGTGGGCATCGGCAGGCGGACTCCCAGCAAGATGATCGCCGATACCGCCGCTACCGTTGCCTGCGCGAGGAATGTCGCGGCAAACGTATAAGGCAACCACAGATTCATGGTGTAGGTGACGAGTTGCGGCCCGATGACTCCGGCCAGGACGCCGCCTGCCATGACAAACGACAGTGCCCGCGGACGCCGCTCCGGTTCGACGCAATCCGCAGCCGCGAAACGGAAGGAAAAGACCACGGCGGCATATGCGCCGCCAAAGAGCATCGCCGCGCAAAATAACCAGAAGAGCCCGTGCAAAACCGCCCATGCCGAGAGCAGGCCGACCAGCACGCCGCACCCTGTCCCGATCATGAAGACGGGACGGCGACCATGGCGCTGGGCAATCATCCCGGCAGGCAGCGTACAGGCTGCCATGCCGACTACGAAGATCGAGATCGGCAGCGTCGATAACGCGCGGCTGGGCGCAAGCGAGTTGCCGACGATGGAAGCCGTTGCATAGACGACCACCGAGTTCGCGCCTGCGAGGGCCTGGGCGATGGTCAGTCGTGCAAGATTGCTTTTGGCGTAACGGTAAAGGGATGATGTGGTGTGCTCGGAGCGTGTTGGCATTGCCGTATGTCATCAGGGTGCAAGCGGGTGTTGTGGCCAATGTCTCTCAGGATTTCGCCAAAGCGGCGTTGATTGCGCCTCCGGCGACCATGGGCTATTGGGGCTATTTCGTGCGCATGGCTCAGGCATCGCGCCAGCACTGGAACATCACATCTGGCTGCCGGCTTTCTGAAGCCACTTCAGCAACATCGAGTAGAGAAGGTCCGGGATCACCGGCTTGGCGATGAAATCGTTCATGCCCGCTTTGAAACAGCGCACCTTGTCTTCGGCAAAGGCATTTGCGGTCATGGCCAGTATGGGAACATCGCGGTTGCAATCGAGCAGCCGGATTTGCCGGGTCGCCGCCAATCCGTCTAGCACCGGCATCTGCATGTCCATCAGGATCAGGTCGTAGCGGCCGGCACTTGCCTTCGTGACGGCCTCCTGGCCGTTCTCGGCAAGGTCGACATTCAGCCCGACATCCTCCAGCAGCACCTGGGCGATTTCCCGATTGACCGGTTCATCTTCGGCCAGCAAGATGCATTTGCCGGCGTAATCCCGCGCAATCACCGTTTCCGCGCCCTCGGCCTTGACCCGCGCGCCATGGTCCGAAGCCTGGTCTGCTTTCTTGAGCGCCGCGGTGAACCAGAAGGTGCTGCCTTTGCCTTCCACGCTGCTTACCCCGGCCGAGCCACCCATGATTTCCGCGATCTTCTTGGTGATCGCCAAGCCGAGCCCCGTGCCGCCGTACTTCCGCGTGGTCGAATTGTCTGCTTGTTCAAAAGCACCGAACAACCTCGGCAGGACCTCTGAAGCAATACCGATGCCGGTATCTTCAACCTCGAATCGAAGCACCACCGTTTCGTCACTTTCCGCTTCTTGCCGGGCTCTCAGCGTAATGTGGCCTCGCTTGGTGAACTTGATGGCATTGGACGCATAGTTGAGCAGGGCCTGCTGGAGACGGGTGGAATCGCCACGAACCAGGCGCGGCAGCGGGGTCACCTCAAGATTGAAATGCAGACCTTTGTTTCTGGCTTTTTGACCCAGCATGGAGGCGATGTTCTCCAGCAGGGATTCGATGCGGACCGGGGCATCATCCAGCGTGAGCTTGCCGGCTTCAATCTTTGAAAGATCGAGAACGGTGTTGATGAGCTCGAGCAGATGATTGCCCGCTACTTCAATCTTGTCGAGTTTGTCCGCCTGTTCGGCGGTCAGTTTAGAGCGACGCAGGATATGCGTCATGCCGGTGATGGCATTGAGCGGGGTTCGGATCTCGTGGCTCATGTTGGCCAGGAAGGCGCTCTTGGCAATGTTTGCGGTTTCGGCGGCCTCCTTGGCGACCACAAGATCCGCCGTGCGCGCATCAACCAATTCCTGCAAGTGAAGCCGGTGCTGCTCAAGTTCCTGCTCGGTCAATTTCCGGGCAGTGATATCGTGGCCGATACCCAATACCCCGATAAGGTTGCCCTGGGCATCGCGCATGGGGACTTTGGTGGTTTCCAGCAACTCCTTATGACCATCCGATGCAAATACGATTTCCTCTTCATTGACGGAGGGCCTGCCCGCTGCCATGGCGTTGCGGTCGTGCGCGCGGAAGAAATCGGCCAATGCCTTATCGACGAAGTGGTAGTCCGTCTTGCCGACGATCTCGCGCTCGCTTGCGCCAAAGAACGCCTCGAAGCGGCGGTTGCAGCCAAGATAGATGCCATCGACGTCTTTGAGCCAAACCAGATCGGGCAGCGTGTTGATGAGGGTCTGCAGCATGCCCCGTTCCTGCGCCAGCACCTTGCGGGCGCGCTTCTGCTCGGTAATGTCGCGGACGATCTTGGCGGCGCCGACAATCTTGCCGGACTCGTCGCAGATCGGCGAAATGGCGGCGGAAACGTCAATGACCGATCCATCGCGGCGCATCCGACGAGTCTCGAAGTGGGCTACTTTTTTGCCGCATGCGATGCTCGACAGAATGTCCGCTTCTTCATGTTCCATTCCTTTCGGAAACAACATGGTCACCGGATGGCCGATCGCCTCCTTCGCCGGGTAGCCGAATATCGCTTCGGCGCCTGGATTCCAACTGGTGATGACGCCGGCCAGGGTCTTGCCGATGATGCCGTCGTCGGATGAGTTGATGATTGCCGCGCTTTCCTGCAATGCCTGGTTCGCCTGCTGCAATTTCATGCGGGCAAGCCCCATTTCGCCAATAACCTTGGCCAGCCGCGTGAGAAATTCCATGACGTGCTGTATCTGCTCGCTGGAGAAGATGGGGGTTTTGTCCAGTGCCGCCAGATACTCGGCCTGATCGAATCCGAATTCCTCGGCCTGACGGACGAAAAAATCTCGATCGGGCTGGTGGAAGAAGAACTGCCCCGTGAAAAAGTTTGCGACATGCTCGCCGCCGACGTTGATGGGCACGGCAATGTCGACCAATCCGTTCCTGCACTGGTATACGTTGTAGGGCTTGCCTTGTCGAAGCTGGGAGGCAAGGGTGGTATCGCTTTCCACGCAGCGCTTGGCGCTGTCGGGATGGCAGCGGTGGAAACGGGTGCATATATCCTGCCATCCGGTCGCCACCAGTATCTGGCCATCCAGTTCCAGGACCGCCGTGACTGCGCCGGTAATCGCAGTGAAGCTCTCGCACAGCGCCTTCAGTTCCGCGATATCGACAATCTCACCGAATCTCATTCATCCCCGTCCTGTTGGGGCGATGCACGACTGCAGCGGCCACTTCCTCCTCCCTGTCGTGCATGCCTTTGGTAACGCCAGGAGCACTCTTCCCGCTACTCATTTGATAGGGTTGATGAGACGAAGTCAATAATGCGCCGCGCCCATAAGGCAACCGGTCCGTCGCGTCTTGGCGCTGCCGGGTGCCGAACCTCAGCGGATCGGACTGCATTGCAATACAAGCGCAGAGCCCTGGGACGCAAGCCTCGAGGGCTTTTTGTTTGGTACATTGCCCGACGACTCTTCCCTGGCGGCGATATCAAGCGCCGTCCTTCAAACTTCGGGAGCAAACACCATGGTGTCGAAAACCAAGAACGCGTCAGCCACAGCCTCACCCGCGCAAGCCAGGCGACTGATCGATCTGGGGGCCTGCGTTGATTTTCTCGACCGGGCCGGCCAGTTGCGGCGGGTCAAGACCGAGGTGGACGGCCGTTTCGAACTGGCCGGCATCGCCAAGCGGCTGGAAGGCGGCAAGCCGGTGTTGTTCGAGCGCGTCAAGGGTAGCGAATATCCGGTGGTCACCGGCCTGCTCTGGAACCGCGACGTCGTCGGCCAGTTGTTCGGGCTGCCCAAGGAAGAAGTGCCGTTTGCCATCGCCAATGCCATTGCCAGCTGGCAGAAGAAGCCCGCGGCGCTGGCCGGCCGCCTGCTCAAGCGCGCCCCCGCCAACGAGGTCGTCGAAAGCGACGTGAACCTCGCCAGCCTGCCCATCCCGGTGCATGCCATCAAGGACGGCGGTCGTTATCTCGATGCCGCCGTGGTGGTCGCCCGCAACCCGCTGACCGGCGCGCCCAACATTTCCATCCACCGCATGATGGTGACGCGCAAGAACCGCCTCACCTTCCTGATCGACCCGGGGCGGCACCTCGGCGAGTATGTCGAGATCATGGAGAAGCGCAACGAGCCGCTGGCGGTGACCATCAACGTCGGCGTCGGCCTGGCGCCGTGGATCGCCGCCGCGCTGCCGCGCCTGGGCGACTTCAAGAACGTGGTGGCCCATCATCTGGCCGGCCGCGCCATCGACTTCGTCGAGGCGCAGACGGTGGACGTTCCCGCCTATGCCGACGCCCAGTTCGTCATCGAGGCCGAAATCCTTCCCGGGTTGCGCGAGACCGAAGCGCCGTTCGCCGAGGTGACCGGCTATTACGGCGAGCGCGACCAGCGCTGGGTCATGAAGGTCAAGGCCATCACGCGCCGCGCCCAGCCGATGTTCCACACCGTGCTCTCGGGCATGGAAGTCTGGAACGCGGTCGGCTACACCGCCGAAGCGGCGATTTTCCATGCCGTCAAGCGCGAGATCCCCGAGCTGGTGGCCGTCTATCTGCCGCACGGCGGCTGCGGTTTCTACGAGGCCGTGGTCCAGGTGCGCAACACCCGGGCCGGCCTCGGCCAGGACGCCATCCGCGCCACCTTCCGCGCCTTCCGCCCGCTGCAGCGCGTGGTAGTCGTCGACACCGACGTGGACCTGCGGAACGCGGTCGATGTCGACTGGGCCATCACCACCCGTTTCGATCCCGAGCGCGACATGGTTGTGCTGCCCCGCGAGGAGGGGCATATCCTGAACCCTCTGGTCACCCTCAATCCGGACGGCAAGGGCGGCACCATCACCAAGCTCGGCATGGATGCCCTCGTGCCTTTCGGCGCTCCCAAGATGCGCTTCGAGCGGGTCAAATTCCGCGACGTCGATCTTTCCCGCCACGAAATCGTCGATGCCGTGCCGCGCCGGCGCTGAGGAATCCGCCGCAGCGCCTATTGGAAAAATGCGGGCTTGCCTTTTGGTGGTAACTGTATAAAAATACAGATACCACCAAGGAGGCCGGCATGACCGATAAGCTCACCCCCCGCCAGCAGGAAATCCTCGACTTCATCCGCAATTCGCTGGAGGTGCTGGGCGCGCCGCCGACGCGTACGGAGATTTGCAGCGCCTTCGGCTTCGCCTCGCCCAACGCGGCGGAAGATCATTTGCGCGCCTTGGCCAGGAAGGGCGTCATCGTCCTCGAACCCGGTTCGGCGCGCGGCATCCGCCTCGTCGAACAGCTCGGCCTGCCGCTGATCGGCTCGGTGGCGGCGGGCAGCCCGATCCTGGCCATCGAGAACCAGCTCGGCAAGCTGCAGGTCAACCCGAACCTCTTCGCGCCGCGCGCCGACTACCTGCTCAAGGTGCGCGGCAACAGCATGGTCGATGCCGGCATTCTCGACGGCGACCTGCTGGCCGTGCACAAAACGGACGAGGTGCGTTCCGGCCAGATCGTGGTCGCGCGGCTGGACGACGAGGTGACGGTAAAGCGCCTCAGGCGCAGCGGCCGGCGCATCGAACTGCTCGCCGAGAACCCCGACTACGCGCCCATCGTCGTCGAAGGCCGCGAATTCGCCATCGAAGGGCTCGCCGTCGGCCTGATCCGCGGCGGCAGGCCGCTATGAGCGCGCTTGCGGAAATTCTGGTCCGCTCCGATGTCTGGCGCGGCGACCGGCTGGCGCTAGCACCGCTGCCGACGGTGCCGAGCGGCAGCGCGGCACTCGATGCCGCGTTGCCCGGCGGCGGCTGGCCGCGCGGGGCGCTGACCGAGCTGCTGGTCGATGGCGTCGGTATCGGCGAGCTGTCATTGCTGACTTTCGCGCTGGCGGGCATCCGCGCCGGCGGCGGGTGGTCGCTGCTGGTGGCGCCGCCTCATGAGCCGCACGCGCCGGCCTGGGCGGCGGCGGGCGTCGATCTCGCCCGCCTGGCCGTGGTGTCGCCCGCCTCGCCGCGCGATACGCTCTGGGCCATGGAACAGGCGCTGGCCAGCGGCGCGCCGCGTGCCGTGGTCGGCTGGGCGCCTTCAGGTCGCGATATCGATGCCCGTGCCGTACGCCGCTTGCAGGTGGCGGCGGCGGGCAGCGATGCGCTGGTTTTCCTGTTCCGGCCGGCGCGCATGGCGGCCGAGGCTTCGGCCGCGCCGCTGCGTCTGCAACTGGCGGGCGAGGAAGGCTGCCTGTCGATTCGCATTCTCAAGCGACGCGGCCCGCCGGCGACGGCACCGCTCAGGCTGGCGCTGCCGCGGCCGGCACGCTTGCGGAGCCGTGATCGTGCCCATGAGCCCGCTCTGGCTGGCCATCCGGCTCAACGACAATTCGCCCACGCCTAGCCTGGCGTGCTGGGCGGGCAATTTCACGCCGCGCGTTCGCATTGCCGAGGGAGCGCTGCTGCTGGAGGTCGGCGGCTGCCTGCGCCTGTTCGGCGGCCTCGATGTTTTGCGGCAGCAGGTGGTACAGGGCTTGGCGGTGCAGAACATCACCGCACGCATCGCCGTCGCCGCCGCGCCGCAAGCCGCGCTCTGGCTGGCCGAAGGCGGCGGTGACAATGACCTCGACGCGCTGGCGATTGCCGATCTCACCTGGCCGGAAGGCGTCGCCGAGAAGCTCGCCCGCTTCGGTCTGCGCCGCCTCGGCGAGGCGCAGCGGCTGACTTTCAGTTCGCTTGCCCGCCGCATCGGCAAGGACGCGGCGACCTTGATTGCCCGCGCCTACGGCGAAGCGCCCGATCCCCGGCCGGATTTCGTCTTTCCGCCGCGTTTCGACGAGCGCATCGAACTGCCGGCGGCGGTGGAAAGCGCCCCGGCGCTGCTGTTCGCCGCGCGGCGGCTGACGGCTGCGCTCGCCGGCTGGCTCAAGGTTCGCCAGGCGGGACTGCGCGAGTGCCGGCTCGACCTCGTGCATCGGCAGGGCGCAACCGGACTGCCGCTGCGTTTTGCCGATGCCACGCGCGACGGCAACCGCATGGCGCGCGTATTGCGCGAGCGCTTGGAGCGGTCGCCGCTCGCTGCGCCGGTGGAGGCGCTGCGCCTGGTCGCCGAAGCCGTCGAGCCGCTGGCCGGCCGCAGCGGCGGCCTGTTCGACGAAAGCCACGCGAAGGAAAGCATGGCGGCGCTGGTCGACCGCTTGCGCGCGAGGCTGGGCGAGGAGCGGGTGTTCGGTATCGCGCCCATCGCCGATCATCGGCCGGAGTGCGCAACCGGGCG
>JAGVUA010000107.1 GCA_019136545.1 Betaproteobacteria bacterium | reverse complement strand
GGGCGCCAAGAACGGCGATATCGAAGGTTACGTGGCGGGCCGGCCGTTTCCGGAGGAGCCGGACCTGAAGGATCCGCGCGCCGGCGAGAAGCTGGCCTGGAACTTCAAGTACGGAATCAACTGGGGCGACAACGCCGCGATCTATCCCTTCTATTGGCGCTATCGCAATGCCACTACCGGGCAGGTCGAGCGCACCATCAAGTTCAATTTCCACTTCCTCAACTTCAAGCACCGCAACGACTATCCGCCCATTCCGGAAATTACGCCCAATCCATCGCAACTGTTCCGGGGAATCTACGTGCAAGTGCTGGAGCCGCAGGACCTGAAGAACACCCAGCTGCTGATCCAGCGTTACGAGGACGACCTGAAGCTGGATGACGCCTATCTGTACCTGGGCTTTCAGCGCCGGGTGCGCCGCCTGGCCACCGGCCAGACTACCGATGCCTTCCTGGGTTCCGATCTCATGATCGAGGACTTCGAGGGCTACAACGGGCGCATTTCCGATATGAAGTGGACCTTCCTGGGTACCAAGAATATCCTGATGCCTTACTACAAGGCGACCGAGGTCAAGCGCACCGACGAGTTCAAGGATCCCAGCGGCTACAAGTTCATCGATGTCGGCGGCAAGGGCAATTGCATGGCGACCGTGGGCTGGCAGTTGCGCAAGGTGCACATCCTGCAGGCCGAACCGGTCAATTCGGCCCACCCGATCAGCAAGCGCGTCATCTATCTCGATGCCCAGGTCTTCGGCGCTTCGCGCACCATGATCTATGATCGCAAGGGCGAACTCTGGAAAAGCTGGATGATCGGCAAGGCCCATCCCGATTTCCATCTGCCCGTCAACAAGGGCACCGGTATCGCCTTGGACGACGCTTTCTCGATGATCGATGTGCAGGCCAAGCACTGCACCACCGGCCAGTTCAAGGGCCAGGTGGATCCCAAGCTCAATCCGCCGAGCCTCTTCCAGGTGCAGAACCTGCGCAGCGGCGACTAGCTCCCGCTCTACACGCTTCCCTCTTCTCCGACGCGTCTTCCCGTACTAGACGCTTCCCCGGGGGCCCATGGGCCCCCGCTCTTTTTTTTCGGTACCAACGGCGGCAACCGGCATGCCTCAATAGCGCATCAGACACCCTGATAGAATCCGGCGGGTCCATGGACACCATCGCTCAACGCTAAACGAGAATCCTCCATCATGTCGGGCAATACATTCGGCAGGCTGTACTGCGTGACTTCCTTCGGAGAATCGCACGGACCGGCCATCGGTTGCGTCGTCGATGGCTGCCCCCCCGGAATCGACCTCTCAGAATCCGACATTCAGCTGGATCTCGACAAACGCAAGCCTGGTACGTCGCGTCACGTGACGCAACGACGCGAACCCGACCGGGTAGAAATCCTTTCGGGAGTATTCGACGGCAAGACGACCGGAACCCCGATCGCGCTCCTAATTCGCAACGAGGATCAACGCAGCCGCGATTATCGGGAAATCGCCGAGACCTTCCGCCCCGGTCATGCCGACTACACGTACTGGCAGAAATACGGCATCCGCGATTATCGAGGCGGTGGCCGCGCTTCCGCGCGCGAGACTGCGGTGCGCGTCGCTGCGGGCGCCATTGCGCGCAAGTGGCTTCGGCAAACCTTCGGCATCGAGGTCCGCGGCCATATGACGGCGCTGGGCGACATCCGGATCCCCTTCAAATCCTGGTCGCACGTGCACGACAATCCATTTTTCGCCGCTGATCCGGACATTGTTCCCGAACTCGAAGCATGCATGGATAGCCTGCGCCGCGATGGCGACTCGATCGGCGCCGCAGTGCGGGTGGTCGCCAGCGGCGTGCCCGTCGGATGGGGCGAGCCCGTCTACGAACGGCTCGATGCGGACATTGCCTCGGCGATGATGGGCATCAATGCCGTCAAGGGTGTCGAGATCGGCGCCGGGTTCGCATGCATCAGGCAGCGCGGCAGCCAGCACGCCGACGAATTGACGCCCGCCGGATTCATGAGCAATCATGCCGGCGGAATTCTTGGGGGCATATCCACGGGCCAGGACATCGAAGTCGGCATTGCCGTCAAGCCCACCTCCAGTATCCGCATACCGCGCAGGACGATCGACAAGGAAGGCCGGGCCGCGCAAGTGTCCACCGAAGGTCGCCACGATCCCTGTGTCGGTATTCGCGCCGTGCCGGTCGCGGAGGCCATGCTGCTCATCGTGCTCATGGACCATGCGCTGCGCCACCGGGCACAGTGCGCCGATGTGCGCTGCCCGACGCCGAAAATCGCCGCTCGGGCCGGAGCCGACATCGACAACCCGACCGAGACGCTGCACAACCCCGAGCCGGAAGAGGACTGCTGACTTACCGGATCGATCGCGTCAGCGATTTTCCGGAAAAACTTTTTTCAGCAACTTCACCAAAGCTTGTCTTTCCGCTGCACTGAGCGTGGCCACCAGCCGCTTCTCGTGCTCGCCCACTTTATGCTTGATTTTTCGCAGCAAAGCCCCGCCCTCGCTGGTCAAGCGCAAGGCGTTTGAGCGCCGATCATTGGGCGCAGCGCGGCGCTCGACGAGGTTTCGGCGCTCGAGGTTATCGATCACCGAAACCACTGTCGAACGATCGAGATGCGTGGCGCGCGCCAGTTCGCTTTGCTTGAGGTCGGGATTGGCTTCGATGATCACGAGGACGCCGAAAAGCCCCGGTGTGACATCCAGATCGCCGAGGCTCTCGGAAAAATCCTTGAACATGGCGATCTGTGCCATGCGCAACTGGAAACCGACCAGTTCCGGTAGCACGCCCAGGGAAATACTGCTCGACGGGGCTTTCTTGATGGCAGGCAAGACGGAGGTTCTCCTTATGGCATCGTTGGTTGTCTAGCTTCCCAGCGCCGACTTGATCTGCTCGAGCGTCGACGGATCGTCGATGGTGGTCAGATCCCCTGGATCGCGGCCTTCCGCAAGCGCCTGGATCGACCGGCGAAGCATCTTGCCGGAACGGGTCTTGGGCAGGCCCGTGACGAAATGGACGTGCTTGGGACGGGCAATCGCGCCGAGTATGCCATCAACCGTCTTCTTGACCTCGGCCTCCAGCGCCGCGCGCAATTCCACCGTGGCAATTTTCGCGGCATCCTTGACCACGGCGAAAGCCATCGGCTCCTGACCCTTGAGCTGGTCATTGACCCCCACCACGGCAACCTCGGCGATCGCCGGATGCGCCTGCACCGCTCTTCGATCTCGCGCGTCCCCAGACGATGGCCGGCAACGTTGATCACATCGTCGGTACGACCGAGGATGAAGTGATACCCCTCGTCGTCCTTGATGCCCCAGTCAAAGGAACTGTAGACAAGAGGCTCCTTGAACAGGCTAAAGTAGGTCTTGACGAAACGCTGGTCGTCACCCCAAATCGTGGCCAGGCAACCGGGAGGCAGTGGCGGCAGCACGCCGACGATGCCTTTCTCGTTGGCCGCGCATTCGCTGCCGTCCTCGCGGAAGATTTTCAGGTTGTAGCCGAACACAGGGAAGCTCGGCGTACCGAACTTGATCTTGGTTTGCTCGACCCCAGGAACCGACGACAACATGGGCCAGCCCGTTTCCGTCTGCCAGTAATTGTCGATCACCGGCAGGTTCAGTTCGCCCATGATCCATTCGTGCGTCGGCTGATCAAGCGGCTCGCCGGCGAGAAAGAGATGCTTGAGCGAGGAAAGATCATATTTCTTGAGATAGGCAGGGTCCTGCTTTTTCAGTACGCGGATCGCAGTCGGCGCCGAGAACATCACATTAACCTTGTACTTCTCGACGAGGTGCCACCAGATGCCGGCGTCGGGTCGAATCGGCGTGCCTTCGTACATCACCGTGGTCATGCCGGCAATCAGCGGACCATAGATGATGTAGCTGTGGCCCACCACCCAGCCGATATCCGAAGTCGCGAAAAAGGTTTCGCCCTCGAAGCCCATGTAAATATGTTTCATGGACGCGGCGAGCGCCACGGCATAGCCGCCGGTGTCGCGTTGCACGCCCTTGGGCTTACCCGTCGTGCCCGAGGTATACAGGATGTAGGAAGGCTCGGAAGACTCCAGCCATACGCAGGGAACGCGGGCATCCATATGCTCGGCGCGCAGTTCCGCATAATCGACATCGCGGCCCGCCACCTTGTTGAAGCCCTTGTCCAGGCCGCGGTCGACCATCAGCACCTTGGCTGGGGGAAATTCCGCCAGCTTGCAGGCCTCGTCGAGCAAATGCTTGTAAGGCACCGCCTTGCCCCCCCGCATGCCGGCATCCGCAGAAACGATCAGCTTGGGCTTGGCATCGTCGATCCTTGTGGCAAGCGAGCCAGAGGCAAAGCCACCGAACACCACGGAGTGGATCGCACCAATGCGCGCGCAGGCGAGAATGGCGAAGGTCGCTTCGGCGATCATCGGCATGTAGATCAAGACGCGATCGCCCTTCTTGACGCCGAGGCTTTGGTAGATCGCGGCCATGCGCTCGACCTCGCGCTGGAGATCGGCAAACGAATAGATCTTCTCCTCGTTGGTTTCGGTCGAGACGTAGATCAGCGCGCGGGCATCGGGGCGTTTCGCCGCATGGCGATCCACCGCGTTGTAGCAGAGGTTGATTTCTCCCCCGCTGAACCACTTGGCGAAGGGCGGCTTCGAATAGTCACACACGTTCTCAGGCGGCTTGTGCCAATCGACGAGCTGCGCCTGTTCCCTCCAGAAATCGTCGCGCTGCTCGATCGAACGACGGTAAAACTCCTTGTACGTGCCCATCGCCATATCCTCCATCTTCAAGTAATAGAAAACTGCCCGTCCCGGGCTGCGGCAAGCTTGCCCTCGATATCGGCAAGCGGCAGGCCGAGCCTCAACTCGCGATCGATCAGCCGAAGCATCGGAAAAATCGCTCTGCCAAGATCGGGAAGACGCGCCATCACCGCCGACTCGCGCCCCGCTGCAAGATGCAAGAGCGCCGCATCGACGCTATCGCGCGCCTGTGCGCCAAGGTCGAGATTCCCACCGAGAACGCGATTGCCGCCCAAGGCCCAGCCCTCGGCCAGCCGCTTGCTCGCCACCGCCACGAGATCCTCTGAACGCTCGCCGTCGTCCGGATAGCCGGCAATGCCGACGGTTATGGTAACGCTCAGTGCCTGTTCACCCAGTTGAATGGACGACCCAGCCGCCGCATTGCGCAGGCGATCCCCGAACAGATAGGTCTGGCGCGCATCCAGCCCGGGGGTGACCACGACGACAGTATCGTCCTGCCAGCGCGCCAATGCATCCTCGCGGCGTACCATGCCACCGAGCATCTTGGCGAAACCGGCCAGCAACGCCTGGCGGGCGACCTTGCCGCCATCGGCCACCGAATCGGACGCGCGATCCATGCCGATCGCCAGGATGCCGACACGGCCTCCTTGCCGACGGGCGTAGGACAGAAGCTGGTCCGCCTGACGGCGCAGCGCCGCCTCCGTCAACAAGCCCGACGCAGCGTCGGTCATCGCCGCTGCCCGCGCCAATTCCAACTCGCCGTGGGTCCGGCCAAGGTTGATCAAGGTATCGAGTCGGGCCAGCAATTCAGCCGTGCCGGTTCCCTTGGCGATGAAATCGGTGGCACCGACGTCCTTGGCGCGCTGGCGCGATGCCTCGTCCTCGTCCCCGGAGATCATGATCACCGGGATGTTGCGAATGCGGCTCACGCGCGAACCGCGAATACGTTCGATCAACCCATGGCCATCGAGGCGCGGCATGGTGTGATCGGTAATGATCAGTTGCAGGGTCGGATCGATCAGCAGCGCCTCCCAGCCCGCCTCGCCATCGACTTCCTCGCGCACATCGAAACGATCGCGAATGCGCTTGATGATGGTGGCCCGCACGATGCGGGAGTCATCGACGATCAGGATGCGCGGCAGGCTGCTCGTGCTCACGATCGGCCCAAGCGTCGATTCACTGCGCGGCTATCTGGACGACGACACGGCCCTTGACTCGTCCCTGGATGAAATCGTCGAACACGCCCGGCAGATCGTCGAAAGCGATCACGCGCGTCATCGCTGCAAGGTGCCGCGGCCGGAGATCAAGCGTCAGCCGTCGCCACACGCCGCTCCGATAGGGCTCGCCGATGTAGCCGGAATCGATGCCCAGCAGGCTGGCGCCGCGCAGAATGAACGGCGCTACCGTCGTGTTCAGGTTCATGCTGGCGGCCAAGCCGATGCTGGCGATGGTTCCGCCCTGCTTCATCGTGCTGACCACCCAGGCCAGCACATCGCCGCCCAGATTGTCCACGGCACCGGCCCAGGTTTCCTTGCCCAGCGGCTTCAGCTTTTCCAGATCGAGCGTCTGGCGGAGCAGGATCTCCCGGGCGCCGAGACTCAGCAGGTAATCCTGCTCGCTTTCCTTGCCGGTCAGCGCAACCACGTGGTAACCCAACCCGGCCAGCATATCGATGGCCAGGCTACCGACGCCCCCCGTGGCGCCCGTGACGATAACCGGACCGTTGCCGGGCTTCAGGCCATTCTCTTCCATACGCACGATGCCGAGCCCGGCCGTGAAACCGGCGGTGCCCAAGGCCATGGCATCGCGCAGGCTCAAGCCGGCCGGCAACTTCAACACCCAGGCGGCGGGAACACGGGCGATCTCGGCATAACCGCCATGGTGGGCTACGCCAATATCGTAGCTGGTGGCAAGCACTTCGTCGCCTGGCGCAAAACGCGGGTCCGCGCTGGCGATCACCGTGCCGGAAAGATCGATGCCGCCGACGCAGGGAAATCTGCGGATGATGCGTCCCGCACCGGTGGCGGCCAGGGCATCCTTGTAGTTAACGCTGGAATAGGCCACCCGGATGCTGACTTCGCCGGGATCGAGATCGGCCTCGGTCATCGCAGCGAAGCCACCAGCGACGCCGCCCTTCTCCTGATTGATCAAGAACGCCTTGAACGGGGTAGATGGCATGCGCCTCTCCTGAGAAGTAATGGCGAAAGGTAATGGCGAAGGGATACTCGCCATTATATCGAAGCGAACTTTTCGGGAACCTTACAGGGTTTACAGGGGCCGTCATGGCCCCTATAGTGCGCGACCATGTCGCCCACCAAGCTATTCATCATCGCCGTCCTGCTCATGGCGCTGGTCCCGCTGGCCCCATTGGCCCGCGCCGACGAACAGGCCATCGAGGCGACGGCCGAAGCCATCGCCGCCGAAACGCCCTCGCTATTGCAGCGCGCCGCCGCGTCGATCCAGGGCACGCTTGAAACCGCGCTCGATCTCGTCGGCATCCGCTATCGCCGTGGCGGCGGCAGCCCCGATGCCGGTTTCGACTGCTCCGGTTTCGTCGGTCACGTTTTTCGCGAAGGCCTGGGGCTTTACCTGCCGCGCTCGGCGAAAGCCATCAGCCTGGAAGGCGAGCCGATCGCGCGCAACGAGCTCGAGCCCGGCGATCTGGTGTTCTTCAACACCATGCGCCATGCCTTCTCTCACGTCGGCATCTACCTTGGCGACAACCGCTTCATCCACGCCCCCCGCACCGGCGGCCGCGTGCGCGTCGAGGACATGACCCAGCGCTACTGGAGCAAACGCTTCGACGGCGCACGACGCATCGCCGAACGCTGACCCCGACGCCCGGTTTCGATTCCATGCCCAGCCCTCGACCGAGGGCAGGGATTGCCGCTCGCCCCCATCAACAAGAATCGCCCGCTTCCTTTTGTTGTTGCATTTGATAATTATTCTCATATAATTTCAGCATCAACAACCATTGGAGCCGCCCACATGTCACGTCTGTCCGCCCTCTTCGCGGTGTTCGCCTGTTTCGGAACAGCGCATGCCGCCGAGGACAAAGTCTTGAACCTCTATTCGGCCCGCCATTACCAGACCGACGAGGCGCTCTACGCCAATTTCACCAAGCAAACCGGCATCGCCATCAATCGCATCGAAGCCAAGGAGGACGAACTGCTGGAACGCATCCGCAACGAGGGCGCGGCCAGTCCCGCCGACGTCTTCATCACCGTTGATGCCGCGCGCCTGGCCAAGGCCGATGAACTTGGCCTGTTCGCGCCCGTGAAGTCGCGTCTGCTCGAGGAACGGCTGCCGGCGCATCTGCGCGGCAACGACTGGTTTGCCTTCTCGACCCGCGCCCGGGTCATCATCTACAACAAGCAGGATGTCAAGGCCGAGGATGTCCAGAACTATGCCGATCTGGCGCGACCGGCGCTGAAAGGCAAGGTCTGCATGCGATCGGGGTCGCATCCCTACAACCTGTCGCTGCTGGCCGCCATCGTCGCCCATCAGGGCGAGGCCAGGGCCGAGGAATGGGCGCGCGGTGTGGTGGCCAACTTCGCCCGCGCCCCCAAGGGCGGCGACACCGACCAGATCAAGGCGGTCGCCGCCGGCGAATGCGGCGTGGCGGTTTCCAACAGTTACTATCTGGCGCGACTGCTGCGTTCGCAGAAAGCCGAGGACAAGAAAGCGATGGAATCGGTCGGCATCGTCTGGCCGGACCAGAAAGGCGCGGGCACGCACATCAACATTTCCGGCGGCGGTATGCTGAAAACCGCACCGCACAAGGAGGCCGCCGTCAAATTCCTCGAGTATCTCGCTTCCGACGATGCGCAACGCTATTTCGCCGACGGCAACAACGAGTGGCCCGCCGTGCCGAGCGTCAAGACCGCCAATCCGGCGCTCGATGCCCTCGGGCCGTTCAAGGCCGACACGCTGCCGATCGGCACGCTCGCCAAGAACGCGCCGCTGGCCCAGAAAATCTACGATCGCGTCGGCTGGCGCTGACCGTTCGATCCGCTATCATGCCGGCATCTTATAAGCCGACATGATGGACGGAGCGATGACCCAAGCGCGCGGTTTCACCCTGGCGGAGATGCTGGCGGTCCTCGCTGTCATCACCATCCTCGCCATGATGGCGATTCCCTCCTACCTCGACAAGATCGTCAGGGCGCAAATCGAAGCCGCGCTGCCGCTCGCCGATGTCGCCAAGGGCCCCGTGGCCATGTATTGGACCGCCACGCAGACCCTGCCGGCGAACAATCAAGCCGCCGCCTTGCCGGCGGCCGACAAGATCGTCAACAACTATGTCAGCGCCGTCACGGTCGTCGACGGCGCCATTCACCTCACGCTGGGCAACCGGGCCAGCAAGGCGGTCGCGGGCAAGATCCTGACGCTGCGCCCGGCAGTGGTCGAGGAGGCGCCGGTCGTGCCGATCACGTGGGTCTGCGGTTTCGCCGACCCGCCCGAGAAGATGACCGTGATGGGCCAGAACCAGACCTCGATTGACCCGACCTACCTGCCCATCGAGTGCCGGGCGCTGAAGGCGTCCTAGGGTCTGCTCGCCTAGCAGCCGGCAACGGCGCGGCCGCGCGCGATCTGGCGTGCCAGCGCGTAGATCGGCAGCAGGCCGACGCCGACGATGGCCAGCGCGGCGAGCGATGCCTCGGCCAGGCGCTCGTCGGCGGCGAGCGTGTACGTCTGCGTCGCCAGCGTGTCGAAGTTGAAGGGCCGCATGACCAACGTCGCCGGCAGTTCCTTCATCACATCGACGAACACCAGCAGCACCGCCGTCAGCAGGCTGCCCGACAGCAGCGGCAGATGGACCCGCCGCAAGGTTTCCGTCTCGCCGCAGCCCAGGCTCCTGGCCGCGGCATCCATCGCCGGGGTGATCTTCGCCAGGCCCGACTCGACCGTTTGCAGTGCGATCGACAGGAAACGCGCCAGATAGGCGTAGATCAACGCCGCGATCCCGCCGGTGAGGATCAGTCCCGGATAGCTGCCCGACACTTGCTGCCACACCGCGGCGAGCCAGTGATCGAGGCGCGTGACCGGAATCAGGACGCCGACCGCGATCACCGAACCGGGTACCGCGTAACCCAGGCCCACCAGCCGGTTCGCGGCCTGGGCCAGCAAGGCGTGCCGAGGTCGACGGGCGAGGCGCGCGCCGTAGGCCAGCAACACGGCCAGCAGCCCGGCGATCGAGGCAGCCAGCGCGGCGACGAGCAAGCTGTTGCCGGCCAGCCGAAAAAAACGCGGTGCGAACTCGGTACCCGCCTCGCCCAAACCGAGCCGCAACAGCAGTCCCGCCGGCAGCAGGAAACCGAGCAGGATCGGCATCAGACAGGCCAGGAACGCGAGACAGGCGGGGAACCCGCGCAGATGCAGACGGCCGCGGCCACGGCGCAGGCTGGTGTCGTGATAGCGGGCGCGACCGCGGCCGATACGCTCGAGCGCCAGCAGCAGCAGCACGAAGCCGAGCAGGCCGACTGCAAGTTGCGCTGCGGCGGCACGATCGCCGAGCGCGAACCAGGCGCGATAAATGCCCGTGGTGAACGTCGGCACGGCAAAGTAGGCAACGGTGCCGTAGTCGGCCATGGTTTCCATCAAGGCCAGCGCCACGCCCACTGTGATCGCCGGCCGCGCCAGCGGCACCGAAACGCGGAAGAACACCTGCATTTGACTGGCGCCGAGCACGCGCGCCGCCTCGATCATGCCGGCGGCACGCTCGAGAAAAGCGGTGCGCGCCAACAGATAAACGTAAGGGTACAGCACGAAGCCCAGCATCGCCGCCGCCCCCGGCAAGCTGCGCACCTCGGGAAACCAATAGTCGCCGCGGCGCCAACCGAAGCTTTCGCGCAGCCAGCTCTGCACCGGTCCGACGAACTGAAGGAAATCCGTGTAGGTATAGGCCAGCACATAGGCCGGCATGGCCATGGGCAGCAGCAACGCCCATTCGAAGACGCGCCGGCCGGGAAACTCCCGCGTCGCCACCAGCCAGGCCGATACCGTGCCCATGCTGGACACCAGCAGGCCGACGATCAGGCACAGCCAGAGCGAATTGGCGATGGTCTCCGGCAATATCGTCGCCGCCAGATGCGCCAGGGTTTCGCCGGTGCCCGGCGCCAGCAGGCTGGCGCCGACCGCCAGCACCGGCAGGGCAACCAGGAGCGCAACGAAAAAGCTGACGGCGGTGAGTGGGCGAAACACCATGACGCGATTATAATTGAGAACCGTTCTTGATAAAGAATCACTGCACATTGACTGCCGACTTGCTTCAACTCGATCGCGTGGACTATGCCTACGGCCAGCACGCCGTCGTCCGCGCCTTGTCTTTGTCGCTGCCGCGCGGACAGATCGGCTGTCTGCTGGGCGCTTCAGGCTGCGGCAAAACCACGGCGCTGCGGCTGATCGCGGGCTTCGAGCAACCCAGCGCCGGCAGCATCGCCATCGAGGGCGAAGTGGTCGCCAGCGCGACGCGCATGGTGCCACCCGAGCGCCGCCAGATCGGCATGGTGTTTCAGGAATACGCCTTGTTCCCTCACCTGTCGGTCGTCGACAACATCGCCTTCGGCCTAGATCGCCATCGCGCAAAGTCAGCCGCGGCGGAACGCCGGCAACGCGTCGCCGAACTGCTCGAGCTGATCGGCCTGACCGGTCAGGACGACAAGTTTCCGCACGAACTTTCGGGCGGCCAGCAACAGCGCGTCGCCCTCGCCCGGGCATTGGCGCCCAAGCCGCGCCTGTTGCTGCTCGACGAGCCCTTCTCCAACCTCGACGTCGAATTGCGCGAGCGCCTGTCGCTGGAAGTGCGCGACATCCTCAAGGCCACCGGCACCACGGCCATCCTCGTCACTCACGACCAGCACGAATCCTTTGCGGTGGCCGACGTCGTCGGCATCATGCGCGCGGGCGCCATCGAGCAATGGGCGGCGCCCTACGACCTCTACCACCGGCCGGCAACGCGCTTCGTCGCCGATTTTGTCGGCCAGGGCGCCTTCCTGCCCGGCACGCTGCTGGCCGACGGCAGCGTCGAAGTGGAACTCGGACGCCTCACCAGCCACCTGCCGATGGGCAGCACCTCCGGCGATCGCCTGCAAGTGTTGTTGCGGCCGGATGATCTGGTGCACGACGACGGTGCCACCCTGCGCGCCGAAGTCGTCGCCAAGGCGTTTCGCGGCGCCGAGTTTCTCTACACCCTGCGCCTGCCGTCCGGCGCGCAAGTCCTCTCCCTGGTGCCTTCGCACCACAACCACGCCATCGGCGAACGGATCGGCCTGCGGCTCGACGTCGATCATGTGGTAGCGTTCCAAGGATGATCCCATGGCTGCCGCCGGACCCTGTCTTCCCGCCCGTCACCACCGCGCTTGCCGAACCCAACGGCTTGCTGGCGGCCGGCGGCGACCTTTCGCCTGAATGGCTGCTCGCCGCGTACCGGCTCGGCATCTTCCCCTGGTACATCGCCGGCGAACCCATCCTCTGGTGGAGTCCGGATCCGCGCATGGTGTTGTTGCCGACCGAACTCAAGATCTCGCGCTCGCTGGGCAGGGCATTGCGCCAAGGCGATTACGAAGTCCGGCTTGACACCGCTTTCGACGCCGTCGTCGCGGCCTGCGCGGGCACGCCGCGCGACGGCCAGACGGGTACCTGGATCACGCTGGCGATGCAGGCCGCCTATCGACGGCTGCATGAACTCGGCCATGCCCACAGCGTGGAAACGTGGATCGACAACAAGCTGGCGGGCGGCCTGTACGGCGTCGCCCTGGGCCGCGTCTTCTACGGCGAATCGATGTTCACGCAGCGCAGCGATGCCTCGAAAATCGCCCTGGCGCATTTATGCGAACATCTGAAGCGCCTCGAATTCGGCATAATTGACTGCCAGATGGAAACCACGCACCTCGCCTCCCTCGGCGCCCGGCCGATTCCGCGCAGCGACTTCACGGCGCTGCTGCGGCGCCTCGCCACCGCTGACTTTGACTCGCCCGGCCGCTGGCCGGCCGACGCGGTGGCCGACGCTTTCCGGAAACATCGATGACGCATCTGCGCGACCTGCCGCGATTTCCGCTGCTGCAGTTCTATGCCACGGCGCCGTATGGCTGTTCCTACCTGCCGGGCCGCGTGGCTCGCTCCCAGGTCGCCACGCCGACGCACCTGATCGACGGCGCCACCTATGCCGAACTGGTGCGCGCCGGGTTCCGGCGCAGCGGCGTATTCACCTACCGCCCCTACTGCGACGCCTGCCGCGAATGCCAGCCGGCCCGCATTCTCGTCGACAGCTTTGCCATCAGCCGCACACAGCGCCGCGCGGCCGCGCGCCATGCCGGTCTGGTGCCGGTCGAAAAGCCGCTCGGTTTCCGCGAGGAGCACTACGC
The DNA here is from genome assembly GCA_019136545.1 of Betaproteobacteria bacterium. GTDB lineage: Bacteria > Pseudomonadota > Gammaproteobacteria > Burkholderiales > Rhodocyclaceae > Fen-999. Next base: position 43,689 of record JAGVUA010000107.1, on the reverse strand, counting down.
GCTCTATCAGCGCTACCAGCTGGCGCGCCACCAGGGCGGCGGCATGGATGGCGACAGCCGCGACCAGTTCGCCCACTTCCTGTTGCAAAGCCACGTCGACAGCCGCCTGATCGAATTCCGCGAGAACGACATCCTGCGCATGGTCAGCATCATCGACGTGCTGGACGACGGGCTGTCGTCCGTCTATACCTTCTTCGAGCCCGACTTGCCCGGCACGAGCTTCGGCACCTATGCCATTCTCTGGCAGCTGGCGCAATGCCGTTACCTTGGCCTGCCGCACCTCTATCTCGGCTACTGGATCAAGGACAGCCGCAAGATGGCCTACAAAGCGCGCTTCCGGCCGCTCGAGGTGTTCACCGAAGGCTGCTGGCAATTGTTGACGCCGGAACGCTGACCGGGTCGGCGCATGGCGATCCCACGGGCATCGACGACTCCATGACCAGCGCCAGAGCCGACAGCAAGATCCCCCTTCTGCTGCGCACGCTCAAGGAACTTTACCGGGGGCGCGGCCTGCGTCACGAGGACGTCGCGACGGCCCTGGACATCAGCAAGATGACCGTCAAGCGTTATCTTTCCGGCAAGGGCTTGAGTCTCGCAATCCTCGAACGGCTATGCCAGCTGGCCGACATCAGCCTGCTCGAACTGTCGGAACTGGCGACCCAGAGCGACCAGGCGTCGATGCAGCCGCTCTCGGCGGCCCAGGAAAACGCTCTCGCCGAGAACCAAGGCCTGGCGTTTCTGCTGCACCTGCTGATGACGGGCTGGACACCGTCGGAAATACAAGCGGAATTGCAGATGGCCGACCACGTGCTCGTCGGCACGCTCGGCCATCTGGACCGCCTTGGCTTCATCGACCTCCTGCCGGGCAACAAGGTCCGGTTGCGCACCATTCGGCACATACACTGGGCGCACAACCACCGTCTCAAGTCCAGCTTCGACCGTCACCTGAAGCAGCATTTCAACAAAGGCTTCGATCATCCGGACGTGGTCTGGCGCTATCGGCTGGTCAAGCTGTCGCACGCCTCCGTACTGAGGCTGGAGGCGCTTTTCGAGGAATGGAGCCGGACCGCCGACGCCCTGAGCCAGGACGACAGAAAACTGCCCGCCGACCAATGCCGCTGGCACGGCGTGCTGGTGGCCGCCCAGCCGGTCGATCTGTCCGGCCTCGGCGACATGGGTACGCCCGGTCCGGGGCGGCAGGAATCATTCGCTGTACCCCTCAAGTAACAGAAACTGTGCTTTCTCAATCGCCGCGCCCATCGCGGCGGAGACGCCCGGCCCGTCCTATAGACTGCATCCTCCTGTCTTGATGCCGGAGTCGACGTGACCGCGAGGTTGCCGTCCTGGTCGGAATACCTCGAACTGTTGCAGCCGGCCGGCAAGCTGGTCGACCTGACGTTCGATCCGCAGAACAGGCAGCTAGGAGCCGAGCTCTACCGGCAGCTGCTGATGAACCTGTCGCTGGGCTACTTCCTTTATTTTCAGGCGGACGCGGATCATCCCGACTGGGCGCCCTTTCTCAACTCCGTCTTCCTGCTGCAGCCGAATCCGGACGATACCTACCTGCTCGCCCCCGTGCGGGGCGACGCCGTGTATCGGATCACCGGCAACCGGGGCACCGTCAGGCTGCTGACGTTTTCCACCGGCGCCCACATGATGGGCATGGCCGATGCCCCGGGCAGGAACTTCGGCTACTTCGATGCCGACGCGCTGATGCTGGGGCCCAACGGGGAAATGGATGTGATCTTCAGCGCCGAGCGCCCCGCCGGCCACCAGGGCAACTGGCTGCCCCTTCATCCCGACGCCGAATTCATCATGGTGCGCAACCGCGCCTACGCCTGGGGCGAAGAGCGCGAAGCCACGCTGGCCATCGAGCGCGTCGGCGCAACCGCGCTCAAGCCGCGCCTTGCCGCCGAACAGATCGACCAACGCATCCGCGAATTGCTGGGAGGCTTCACCCAGCGCCTGTCGCGCCTGTGGCTCAACTACCAGAACGCCGCGCTGAAGCGCGGCCTGATCAACAAGATCGAGCTCGCCGACTTCGGCGGCGCCGTGCCCGCGCAGGCCTATTGGCAAGGCATCTTCCGCTTCGCTGCCGACGAGGCGCTGATCCTGGAGACGGCGCTGCCGGCGCGACATCGCTACTGGAACGTGCAACTCAACGACGCGTTGTGGAACGCCGTCGAATTCATCCAGCGCCAGAGCAGCCTCAATGGCCATCAGGCGCACATCGACGCCGACGGCCGCTTCCGCGCCGTGATCAGTCTCGAAGATCCCGGCGTACCGAACTGGCTGGATCCGGCGGGCACCCTGCAAGGCATGATCATCGGCCGCTGGTACGAAGCCGACGCCCTGCCCATCCCCACCCTGCACGCCGTGCCGTTCAAGGAGCTGCGCCGGCACTTGCCGCCGGAAACGCCGACGGTCACCACGGCCGAACGCGCCGAACAACTGCGGACACGCCGCATCGGCGGCCAGTGGCGGCGCCGCTGGTGAGGCAAGGACCATGACCGGCGTCGTTTTCCCCGGGATCGACCAATTGCTGGAACAGGCATCGACGGCCTGCGGCATGACCGATTTCGGCGACGGGTTCGCGGCGGGGCTCGGCATGCTGGTGGATGCCATCCGCGCCGACGTAGCCGTAAACACCGGCAATGTCCAGCCACTGTCCGGCCCCATCCTGAGCCTGCTGGTCAGCCGCGCGTGGTCCGAGCGGGGCTGGCGACAGCGGCCCGAGTGCCTCGGCCAGCCGATCCGGGCACCGCTGGTCGTCACCGGCATTCCCCGCACCGGCACGACGGCCCTGCACAAGCTGCTGTCGATGGACCCCCAGTTCCAGGGCCTGGAACAATGGCTGATCGGCACCCCCATGCCGCGCCCGCCCCGTCAAACCTGGCAGGACAACCCGCAGTTCCGGGCCGCCGTGGCCAACCAGCAGGCCTTTCTCGACGCCGTGCCGGCGCTGCGCGTCTCCCATGAAGTGAATGCGGATGAAGTGGACGAGTGCCTGAACCTGCTGGCGCAGAGTTTCGTCAGCCACTACCCTGCCACCGGTTACGGCCTGCCGAGCTACGACCGCTGGTGGTGGAACCGCGACGAAACGGCCAGCTATCGCCGCTATGCCGACAACCTGCGCCTGATCGGCGCCGACGATGCCGCCCATCGCTGGCTGCTGAAGAACCCCGGCCACATCAGCCACCTCGACGCCCTGCTGGCGGTGTTTCCCGATGCCTGCGTCATCCAGACCCATCGCGACCCGGCCAGGTGCATTCCATCGGTCTGCGGCGTCATCTGGCCCGCGCGGTGCTTCTTCCAGGCACGCCAGACCGATCCACGAGACATCGGTCCGCGCGAGTTGCGTCTCTGGGCCGAGTCGGCGGAGCGCGCCCAGCGGGTACGCGAAGCGCACCCGGAACGTTTCTTCGATGTCCGCTTCGCCGATTTCCGCCAGGACCCGATGGCGGTCGTGCGGGCGATCTATCGACACTTCGGCCTCGACCTCGGCGACGAAGCGGAACAGCGGATGCGCCGCTGGCTTGGCGCCAACCCGCAACACAAGCACGGCCGCCACGAATACAGCGCCGAACGATTCGGTCTCAGCGACGGAGCCATTCACGAGCGTTTCGCGGACTACATGACGCGGCACGACCTGTTCGAGCGATGACACGGTGACAAGGAGCGCATCATGAAAGCAGCCGTATTCAAGGGCGCCGGGCAGGCGCTGGCAATCGAGGAACGGCCGGACCCGGCGCCCGGTCCCGGCGAGGTGCTGATCCGCGTCGCGCGCGCCGGCATCTGCGGCAGCGACCTGCACCTGACCTCCGGCCACGGCCTCCAACTGCCCATCGACACCATCATCGGCCACGAGCTCGCCGGCGAGGTCGTGGCACTCGGCGCCGGCGTCGAGGCGATCAAGCTGGGCGACCGCCTCGCACCCATGCCCTATGTCGGCTGCGGCCATTGTCCGGCCTGCCTTGCCGGCCGGCCGCATCACTGCCCGCAGGGACGCTTCGACGTCATTCACGGCTTCAGCGAGTATTCGCGGGTCGGGGCGCGCGATTGCGTGGTGCTGCCGCCGGAACTGAGCGACGAGGAAGGCGCCTTGATCGAGCCCCTGGCCGTCGGGCTGGAAGGCGTGCGCAAGGCGAACCTGCCGATCGGCGCCCGGGTGCTGGTGACCGGCGCCGGACCCATCGGCCTCGCCGCCGCCTTCTGGGCCGGGAGGCTGGGGGCCAGCCGAGTGGCCGTGATGGCGGCCTCGGCGCGCCGCGCACCGATAGCCCAGGCGGTCGGCGCCAGCGCCTTCATCGCCAACGCGGCAGTCGCCGATGCGGCCGCCGCCGTGCGGGAAGCCCTGGGCGGACCGCCGGATGTGGTGTTCGAGGCCGTCGGCCTGCCGGGCGCGATCGCCGCAGCCATCGACCAGGTCAAGCCGCTGGGCACGGTCGTGTCGCTCGGCTTCTGCACGGTTCCCGATAGCTTCGTGCCCGTCACCGCCCTGACCAAGGAAGTGCGCCTGCTGTTCTCCATGTGCTATGACAAACAGGATTTTCAATACACGGCGGACGTGATCGCCGCCGGCGATCACCGGCCCCGAGCCATGATCACCAGCACCGTCGGCCTGGCTGAGCTGCCAGGGAAATTCGAGAGCCTGCGAGGCGCCGGCCCTGACTGCAAAGTCATGGTCGCCCCGTGGGGCCAGTGACGATCTGCATGGAGGCGGCAGTGATGACGCAACGCTTTAGCGGGAAAATCGCCCTGGTCACGGGCGCGGCATCGGGCATGGGACAGGCCACCGCCCTGCGCATGGGCCGGGAAGGCGCGCGCGTGCTGTGCGCCGACATCAATGGCGCGGGCGTCCAGGCCACGGCCAGGGCGATTGCCGATGCTGGCGGCGAAGCGCTCGCTGCAACGGCCGACATCGGCGATCCGGCACAGTGTCGCGCCCTGGTCGACCAGGCGGTCCAGGCCTGGGGCGGCCTCGACATGCTCTGCAACGTCGCGGGCTTCGGCGGCCTCACGCCCATGCAGGCCGAAACGCCGGAAACCTGGCAGCGGATGTTCGCCGTCAACGTCCATGGCCCGTTTTACCTGAGCCAGGCGGCGCTGCCTCACCTGTTGGCTCGCCGCGGCAATATCGTCAATGTGGCCTCGACGGCCGGGCTCATGGGCCAGGCCTACATGGCGGCCTACACCGCCTCGAAGCACGCCCTGGTCGGGTTGACCCGCGCCATGGCCGTGGAATTCGGCCGCCAGGGGATCCGCATCAACGCCGTGTGTCCCGGCGGCACGGCCACGCCTTTTCTGCAGCACTTCACCGTTCCCGACAACGCGGCGCTGGACCTGATCGGTCGCCTCTCCCTGCGGCCCGACTACGCGGCGCCGGAGGATATCGCCAACATGATCTGTTTCGTCGCCTCCGCCGAGGCCGAGTTCGTCAATGGCTCGCTCATCTCGGTCGACGGTGGCGTCGTCGCGGCCTAAGCGCGCGCCGTGGCACAGTGGATTCTTCGGCTCGACCTGCGGTCGCCGGCATGGGCCGGCGACACCCGCTCGCTTTATCCCATCGGTCTGGACATGGCGGCCTTCGCCGACGAGATCGGTTTCGACAAATGCATGTTGTCCGAGCACCATGGCGCCGACGACGGCTATCTGCCCTCGCCGCTGGTCTATGGCGCCGCCGTCGCGGCACGCACGCGACGGCTCAAGCTGTCGATCTCGGCCCTGGTCCTGCCGCTGCACGATCCGCTACGAATCGCCGAGGATGCGGCGGTGCTCGACCACATCGCCCAGGGGAGGTTGGAACTGGTGCTGGCGGCCGGCTTTCTGCCCGCGGAATTCGCGATGTTCCACCGGCCGATCGCACAGCGCGGCGCCCTGCTCGAGGACCATGTCGCAGTGCTGCGCCAGGCCTGGCGCGGCGAATCCTTCGAATACCAGGGCCGCACAGTGCGGGTGACGCCCCGTCCGTGGCAGCCTTCCGGCCCGCCCCTGTTGCTGGGCGGTGCGACGCCGCTGGCGGCACGGCGCGCGGCCCGATGCGGTGACGGCTTCGTCCCCGGCGTGGCCGGACTCTACGAAATCTACGCGGCGACCTGCGCAGGCCTCGGCAAGCCCTGCGCGCCGGCCCCGGTATTCGGCCCGATGGCGATCTTCGTCAGCGAAGACCCGGATGGCGCCTGGCAGCGCATCGCTCCCCACGCCCTGCACGAGACCAACAGTTACGCGCGCTGGTATGCCGAGGGAGCGATCCCCGGCCCCTACGGCCATGTCGACGACGCCGACGAGCTGCGGGCCACCGGTCTCTACCAGGTGCTGACGCCGGCCCAATGCATCGACCTGGCACGCCGATTGGGCCCCCAGGGCCAGATGTTCGTCCATCCGCTGCTCGCCGGCCTGGACCCGGCCGTCGGCCGGGAGACGCTGCGGCTGATCCGGGACCGGGTCATGCCCGTCCTGGCCGATCAATGACGTAGGGAAGGATAGCCTCATGCACACACAACGCTTCGGCCCGGTGAAACAGTGGGGATTCGTCGTGCGCGACCTGGACGCCGCGATGCAATGCTGGGTGGAACAACTGGGCGTCGGCCCGTGGTGGGGCTATCGCAACGTGCGGCTGAACTCGCGCTTTCAGGGCATCGAGTCCGAAGTGCTGCTCGACGTTGCGCTCTCTTACCAGAACGGCGTGCAGATCGAGCTGATCCAGCAACGCGACGACTCGCCGTCGCCCTATCGGGCCTTCTATGCCACGCCCCACACCCAGATGCTGCACCAGGTGGCCTACATGGTGCCGGACCTCGATGCCGCGCTGCTCGAGGCCAAGGCCGCCGGGCTGACCGAGCTTGGCATGCTCAGCAACGGCGACTCGCGCTACTACTACCTCGACTCGCCCGCCTTGACCGGACTGGTGGTGGAACTGATGCAGGCCGACCCGGCCTTCCTCGCCGACTACGAGCGCTGCGCGGCGGAAGCCGCCCGCTGGGACGGCAGCAACCCCTATCGACTGATCGGCTGACTGCCGGTGCGAGCGGGCACCGCCGCCGTCCCGCCGACAAGCAAGAGGAGAACTTCGTGAGCCTTGCCTACTCCCCCTCGAAGCCCCTGCCCCTGAGCCAGGTCGCGGCATGGGATATCGACACCGACGTCGCCATCGTCGGCTTCGGCATCGCCGGCGCCTGCGCCGCCATCGAAGCCAGACAGGCCGGCGCCGCCGTGACCGTCTTCGAGGTGGCCGCTGCCGCCGGCGGCAACGACGACGGTTCCGGCATCCGCATGGGCCTCTCGGTCGGCGGGGCGGCGATCCACATGGAGCAGTTCTTCGCCACGCGGCCGTTCTATCCGCCCGGCGACCTGGTCAAGGGCATCTTCGTCAACGAACTCGGCCAGCGCTTCATCAACGAAGACGCCTACCACGGCCGGGTCACTCGCTACATGATCCGCCAGCCCAACGACCGCAGCTGGCTGCTGGTGGACAACAGCCTGTTCGGCCGCCCGGTGATCAAGCCCGACATCACCATCGCCGCCGCCGGCGACACCTGGGAGGAAGTCGAAACGGAACTGGGGTTGCCCGCCGGCGAACTCGTGCATACCGTCGACACCTACAATCGCCACGCCGCGCAAGGCCTCGACCCGCTGTGGCACAAACATGCCGACTATCTCAAGCCGCTGGTCGAATCGCCCTTCGCCGCCATTTCCTACTGCGGGCGCGACTTCGGCGGCAACGCCTTCACGCTCGGCGGCCTGTCGACGCTGCCCACCGGCGAGGTGCTGACCCCGGAAGGCAAGGTCATTGCGGGCCTCTATGCCGCCGAGCGCTGCGCCTGCGGCATTCCGCGCTGGGGCGACGGCTACAGCTCGGGCATGTCGCTCGGCGACGCCAGCTTCTTCGGCCGGCAGGCCGGTCTGAGCGCCGCCAGGCGCCAGGCCTGAGCGCCGACGACGTTCTGGTCCGCCTAGTGGCCGGCCCGATGCGGGAGGAACTGGAACCGGCTTGACGCGGCGGCGTGCCGCCACGGCTGACTTTCAGCCGAGCTGTCCGTCGCGCAAGGTCAGCACGCGGTCGGCGCGGGCCGCCAGCGCCGGGTCGTGTGTGACGATGACCAGGCTGGCGCCGACGTTGAGGTTGAGCATCAGGTCGAAGACTTCGCCGGCGGTCTGGCGGTCGAGGTTGCCGGTCGGCTCGTCGGCGAGGATGCAGGCCGGTTGCGTCACCAGCGCGCGGGCGACGGCGGTACGCTGACGCTCGCCGCCGGAAAGTTCGCCCGGCCGGTGGCGCAGGCGATGGCCGAGGCCGACCTTCTCCAGCATTGCCGCCGCTCGCGCCTCGGCTTCGCGCCGGCCCAGCCGGCGGATGCGCAGCGGCATGGCGACGTTTTCGACGGCCGTGAACTCCGGCAGCAGATGGTGGAACTGGTAGACGAAGCCGAGCGACTCGTTGCGCAGCCGGCCGCGCTCGGCGTCGCTCACTCGCGCCAGGTCCTGGCCGAGCAGGCGGATGCTGCCGGCGGTCGGCACGTCGAGTCCGCCCAGCAGGTGCAGCAGCGTGCTCTTGCCCGAGCCGCTGGCGCCGACGATGGCGACGCGCTCGCCGGGCAGGATGGCGAGATCGACGCCGAGCAGCACGGGCACGTTCAGGTCGCCCTGGGCGAAGGTCTTCTTCAGCCCGGCGCAAGCGAGCACCGGTTCACTCATAGCGCAGCGCCTCGGCCGGATTGATGCGCGAGGCGCGCCAGCTCGGATACAGCGTCGCCACCAAAGTCAGTATGAACGACACGCCGGTGATGATGCCGACATCGCGCCACTGCAAGTCGGAAGGCAGGTCGGAAATGTAATAGACGTCCTTGGCCAGGAACTGGATGCCCAGCGCGCGCTCGATGGCGGGCACCACGGTTTCGATGTTGAGCGCCAGCAGCACGCCGCCGACCACGCCCATGGCCAGGCCGATGGTGCCGATCATGGCGCCCTGGACGATGAACACCTTCATGATGCTGCCCGGGCTGGCGCCGAGCGTGCGCAGGATGGCGATGTCGGCCTGCTTGTCGGTGACGGCCATCACCAGCGTCGAGACGATGTTGAAGGCGGCGACGGCGACGATCAGCAGCAGGATCAGGAACATCATGTTCTTTTCGATCTGCACGGCGCGGAAAAAATTGGCATGGCTGCGCGTCCAGTCGCTGACGTGGGCATCGGCATCGAGATAGCGCAGCAGCTCGCGGCCGATGCGCGGCGCCGCGAACAGGTCATCCACTTTCAGCCGCACGCCGGTGACGCGATCGCCCATGCGGTAAAGCTTCTGCGCATCGGCGAGATGGATCAGCGCCAGGCCGGAGTCGAACTCGAACATGCCGACCTCGAACACGCCGGTGACGTTGAACTGCTTGAGGCGCGGCAACACCGCCGCCGGCGTGACCAGTCCCTGCGGCGCGATCAGCGTCACCTTGTCGCCGATGCCGACGCCGAGGGCGCGCGCCAGCTCCACGCCCAGCACCATGTTGAACGCGCCGGGCCTCAGGTCCTCGAGGCGCCCGACCTTCATGTGCCGCGCGAAGTCGGCGGTCTTTTCCTCGGCCTCGGGCAGGATGCCGCGCACGACGGTGCCGCGCACCTGCTGGTCGAGCGCCAGCATGCCCTGTGCCTGCACGTAGGGCGCCGCCGCCAGCACGCGCGGGTGCTGGGCGACGCCTTGCAAGGTCTTGGTCCAGTCGTCCAGTTCACCGGCGACGCCGGAGACCTGGATGTGCGAGGCGACGCCGAGGATGCGGGTGCGCAACTCCTTCTGGAAGCCGTTCATCACCGACAGCACGACGATCAGCGCGGCGACGCCCAGACCGACGCCGAGCATGGAGATCAGGGAGATGAAAGAGATGAAGTGGTTGCGCCGCTTCGCCCGCGTGTACCGCAGCCCCACCCAGTATTCGTAGCGCAAGTTGATCATGTGGCGCGCATGTTAACATGGCTCATGCACCTGACCCTGCTCGTGCCCGGCCTGCTCTGGCCCCGCGAGATCCTGCGCGACACCACGTTCGATCTGCCGTTGCCGGCGCTGTCGCTGCTGCTCGGTCGGGGACGGCGCGCGCGCTTCGCCGGTGAATCCGCGTGGCTGGCGCACGCCTTCGGGCTTGCCGCGCCGCTGCCGGCGGCGGCGCTGCGACTGCTCGGCGACGGCGGCGACCCCGCACAACACGAATGGCTTTGCCTCGATCCCGTGCATCTGCGCGTCGAGGAACACACCATCGTGCTCGACGACCCGGCCCGGCTCGATCTCGACGCGCAGGAAGACCAGGCGCTGCGCGAGGCCGTGGCGCCGCTGTTCGAGCACTTGGCCGAGCACCCGGGCGGCATCCTTGCGCCGGCGCCCGGCCGCTGGTATCTGCGCCTGCGGCGGTCGGCCGCGATCGACAGCGCACCGCTGCACGCCAGCATCGGCCGGCAGTTGGACCCGACGACGCCCGGCGGCGTCGAAGGCGCCGCCTGGCGCAGGCTGCTGGCCGAAGCGCAGCCGCTGTTGCACGCGCATCCGGTGAACCGACTGCGGGACGCGCAAGACCGGCCGACCATCAACTCGCTCTGGCCGTGGGGCGGCGGCCGTCTGCCCCGCATCGCCACGGCTGGCGGGGCGGGCTTGCGAACCTTCTGGGGCGACGATCCGCTGCTCAAAGGACTGTGCTCGCTCAACGGCATGGTCGCCGAGCCGCTGCCGGCGCGTTACGCCGCCGTCCATGGCGGCGTGCTGGCGCGCCACGAGGGACTGGCCGGTTCGCTGGCCTCGTTCGATGCGATGGCCTGGCGCGAAGCGCTGGCGGCGCTGGAGGCAAACTGGCTGGCGCCGGCGCTGGCCGCCGTGAAAATCGGCGCGCTGCGACGGCTGACTTTGGTGGCGAGCGGCCACGAACAGGCGCTTGAGGTCACGATCGCCCGCGGCGATCTCTGGCGCTTCTGGCGCAAGCCGCTCGCGCTGGCGGACGTGCCGGCATGACGCGCATCGTCACGCGCCCGGTGCCGACCCGCGCGGCGCTGATGCTCGAGCAGTCGGGCGTGCATCCGCTGCTGGCGCGGCTCTACGCCGCGCGCGGCATCAAGGAAAAGTCGGAGCTGGCGACACGCCTCGACGCCCTGCTGCCGCCCAACCAGCTCAAGGGCGCCGAGGAAGCCGCGACGCTGCTGGCCGATGCCATCGCCGCCCAGCGGCGCATCCTGATCGTCGCCGACTACGATTGCGACGGCGCCACCGCCTGCGCCGTCGGGCTGCGCGCATTGAAGGCCTTCGGCGCCACGGTCGACTCCCTGGTGCCCAACCGCTTCGACACGGGCTACGGCTTGTCGCCGGAGGTGGTGCGTCTCGCGGCGCCCAGGCGTCCCGACCTGATCGTCACCGTCGACAACGGCATCGCCAGCGTCGACGGCGTCGCCGAAGCGAAGCGCCGCGGCATCGCCACGCTGATCACCGACCACCATCTGCCCGGTCCGGCGTTGCCGGCCGCCGACGTCATCGTCAACCCCAACCAGCCGGGCTGCGCCTTCCCGAGCAAGGCGCTGGCCGGCGTCGGCGTCATGTTCTACGTGATGCTGGCGCTGCGGGCGGAACTCAGGAAGCGCGGCGCTTTCGCCGACCGCAAGGAACCCAATCTGGCCGAGCTGCTCGATCTCGTCGCCCTGGGCACCGTCGCCGACGTGGTGCCGCTCGATCGCAACAACCGCATCCTCGTCGGCCAGGGCCTGGCGCGCATGCGCGAAGGCCGCCTGCAAGCCGGCGTCAAGGCGCTGTTCGCCGTCGCCGGCCGCGACCCCGCTCGTGCCGCGACATTCGACCTCGGCTTCGCCATCGGCCCGCGCATCAACGCCGCCGGCCGGCTGGCCGACATGTCGCTCGGCATCGAGGCGCTGACCACCGACGATCCGGCCCGCGCGCTCAATATCGCCCAGCAGCTCGACGCCATCAACCGCGAGCGGCGCGCCATCGAAGCCGACATGCGCGAGGCGGCCGGCATCCTGCTCGACGGCCTCGACGCCGACCATCGCGCCAGCCTCGTGCTGTTCGATCCCGACTGGCACCAGGGCGTCATCGGCATCCTGGCCGGCCGCGTCAAGGAGCAGCTGCACCGGCCGACCTTCGCCTTTGCGCGCGGCAACGCGGGGGAACTGAAGGGCTCCGGCCGCTCGATTCCCGGCCTGCACTTGCGCGACGCGCTCGATCTGGTCGCCAAGCAGCGGCCGTCATTGCTCAAACGCTTCGGCGGCCATGCCGCCGCCGCCGGCCTGACCATCGCCGAGGACGATCTCGCCGAGTTCGAGTCGATTTTCGAAGCCGTGGCGCGCATGCTGATCGGCCCCGACGAACTGACGCGCACGCTGGCCACCGACGGCGCGCTGGAAGCCGGCTACCGCGGCATCGACACCGCGCGCCTGCTGGCCGGCGAAATCTGGGGCCAGGGCTTTCCCGCGCCGCTGTTCGCCGATGTTTTCGAGGTCGAGCAGCAGCGCCTGCTCAAGGACAAGCATCTCAAGCTGACGCTGCGGCAGGGCGGCGCGCGCTTCGACGCCGTCCGCTTCAACTGCGCCGAGCCGGCGCCCGCGCGCATCGAGGCCGCCTACAAGCTCGACATCAACGACTGGAACGGCCTGTCCAGCGTGCAGCTGCTGATCGAGCACTTCGCGCCGGCGGTATAATCCGCCGCCAAATTTCAGGGATTCGCCATGGAAGCCGAACGCATCAACAGCATCGCCAACCGCCTCGCCGACCTTTCCCGGCGCCAGGCCGAACTGCGGAGGTATCTTTGACTTCGACGCCAAGGCGCTGAAGCTCGAGGAACTCAATCGCGAACTCGAAGACCCCGCCGTCTGGAACGACGCCGAGCGCGGCCAGGCCCTGGGCAAGGAAAAGAAATCCCTGGAAGGCGTCGTCGTCAATCTGCGCGACATCGCCCAGGAACTCGCCGATACCGGCGAGCTGCTCGAACTGGCGCGCACCGAGGACGACGAAGACACCATGGTGTCGGTCGAGAGCGATCTCATGGGCACCGAAAGGCGCATCGGCGAGCTGGAGTTCCGCCGCATGTTCGCCAACCCGGCCGACCCCAACAACTGCTTCATCGACATCCAGGCCGGCGCCGGCGGCACCGAGGCGCAGGACTGGGCAGCGATGCTGCTGCGCATGTACCTCCGCTACTGCGAGCGCAAGGGCTTCGGCGTCGAGGTGCTGGAGGAATCCGAAGGCGAAGTGGCGGGCATCAAGACCGCCTCGCTGAAGATCACCGGCGATTATGCGTATGGCTACCTGCGCACCGAGACCGGCATCCATCGCCTCGTCCGCAAGTCGCCCTTCGATTCCAACGCGCGCCGGCACACCAGTTTCTGCTCGGTGTTCGCCTACCCCGAGATCGACGATTCGATCGAGGTGGACATCAATCCGGCCGACCTGCGCATCGACACTTTCCGGGCCTCCGGCGCCGGCGGCCAGCACATCAACAAGACCGACTCGGCGGTGCGCATCACCCATGCGCCCTCGGGCATCGTCGTGCAGTGCCAGAACGACCGCTCGCAGCACCGCAACCGCGCCGAGGCGATGGCGATGCTGAAGTCGCGCCTCTACGAGGCCGAACTGCGCAAGCGCCAGGCCGAGCAGCAGAAGCTGGAAGACGCCAAGTCCGACATCGGCTGGGGCCACCAGATCAGAAGCTACGTGCTCGACCAGTCGCGCATCAAGGACCTGCGCACCAACTACGAGGTCGGCAACACCCAGGCCGTGCTCGACGGCGATCTCGACGATTTCATCCAGGCCAGCCTGAAGCAGGGCGTCTGACCGAACCCGGGCGAACCCTGCCGTGCGAAGGTGGGCGGTCTTCTTGCTGGCGCTGGCCGGCGGCGCGCTGGCCCTGCCGTGGCTGCTCACCGACCGCCAGCCCCTGGTCGAACGCGGCGAAGCCATCTCGCCCGATGCCGTCGCGCAGGCGCGGCGGCTGTTCCTGACCAACGACCCGCGCCGCATGCGCGCCGGCGAGCAGCGGCGCGCGGCCATCCCGGCGACCTTGATCGACGAAGCCGCCAACTATCTGGCCAGCCGCGTTCTTCATGGCCGCGGCATGCTGGCGATGGGCGAGGACAGGGCCGAAGTGCGGCTGACCTGGCGCGTCGATCTGCCGATCGCGGACCGCTTTCTCAATATCCGCGCCGTCGTCAATGAAACCAACGGCGAGCCGCGCATCGCCGCGGCCGCCATCGGCGGCCTGGCGATTCCCGCCCGGCTGGCGGAGTTCGTGCTGGCCGCCGCCGTGCGCGTCCTCGGCTACGGACGGGAATGGTCGCTGGCGCGCGGCGCAGTGCGACGACTGACTTTCGAGCCCGCGCAGCAAGTGATGATCGTCGACTTCGTCTGGGCGCCGGAGCTGCTCGACCGCGCGCGCAGCATGGCGATCGCGCCGGCCGACCTGCCCCGCTTCCGGCAAGCCCAAACGACTCTCGTGGCCCGGCTCGATCAGTATCGGCCGCAAGCGCAAGTGCCGCTGACCTCGATACTCGCGCCCATGCTGGCCGTCACCGAGCCGCCATCGTCCGCGCAGCGCCGCGTCGCGCTGCTGGTGCTGGCGTTCCATCTCGCCGGGAAAAACCTGGCCCACATCATTCCCGATGCTTCGCTCTGGCCGCGCGCCCGCGCCGTGACGCTGACCTTGGCCGGCCGGGAGGACAGCGCCCAGCATTTCATCGTGTCGGCGGCGCTCGCCGCCTGGGCCGGCGAACCGGCCGCCGACGCGATCGGCCTTTACAAGGAACTGGACGATGCCCGTTTCGGCAGCGGCTTTTCGTTCGCCGACCTCGAGGCCGACCGGGCAGGCACGCGGTTCGGCGAATTGCTGATCCGGCGGCCGGAACGCATCGATGCGCTGCTGGCAGGCAAGCTAAACGACGCCGACCTGCTGCCGTCGCTGGCCGGACTGCCGGAATACCTCTCGCAGCGCGAATTCCAGCGGAGATTCGGCGGCCCCGGCTCGCCCGCCTACCAGAAAACCGCCGAGGAGATCGATCGCCGCATCGCGGCGCTGCCGCTGTATCGATAAATCGCTGTCGCCACGCGGTGAAATCAGCGAAAATTGACGGTCTTTGCACTCTCCGCCCGCAGGAATCGACATGTCCGACCTCGAACCACACAGCCCAACCCCCGCCGACGACAATCATCTTCTCGCCGAACGGCGCGCCAAGCTGGCCGAATGGCGAAGCTCCGGCCAGGCCTACCCCAACGATTTTCGGCGCGAGAACACCGCCGGCCGGTTGGACGAGCTTTACGGCGCCAAGGCGCGCGAGGAACTGGAGGCGCTGCCGATCGAGGTGAGGGTCGCGGGCCGGATCATGCTCAAACGCGTGATGGGCAAGGCCAGCTTCGCCACCATCCAGGACCTGTCGGGCCGCATCCAGCTCTACGTCACCCGCGACGGCATCGGCGAGGCGGTCTATGACGACTTCAAGCGCTGGGACCTCGGCGACATCGTCGGCGCGGTCGGCACGCTGATGAAGACCAAGACCGGCGAGCTGACCATCCAGTGCGCGGAGATCCGCCTGCTCGCCAAGGCCCTGCGGCCGCTGCCGGAAAAGTTCCACGGCCTCGCCGATGTCGAGCAGAAGTACCGGCAGCGTTACCTCGACCTGATGACCAACGAGCAGACGCGCTTCACCTTCGTCGCCCGCAGCCGCATGATCGCCTCGATCCGCCACTACATGACCGAGCACGGCTTTCTGGAAGTGGAAACGCCGATGATGCATCCGATTCCCGGCGGCGCCTCGGCCAAGCCGTTCACGACGCATCACAACGCGCTCGACATGCAGCTTTTCCTGCGCATCGCGCCGGAGCTCTACCTCAAGCGCCTGGTGGTCGGCGGCTTCGAGAAGGTGTTCGAGATCAACCGCAACTTCCGCAACGAAGGTCTGTCGCCGCGCCACAATCCTGAATTCACGATGATGGAGTTCTACGAGGCCTACGCGGATTACAAGAGCCTGATGAACTTCACCGAGGGGTTGATCCGCCAGGCGGCGCGCGAGGCGCTGGGCATGGAGGTCTTCGACTACCAAGGGCGCACGCTCGACCTGTCCAAGCCGTTCCGGCGCATGACCACGGTCGAGGCCATCCATTACCACCATCCCGGCTACAGCGTCGCCAATCTCAACGACGCGGGCTGGCTGCGCCACAAGCTGGCCGACCTCAAGGTCGAGGTCAAGCCGAACGCCGGCCTCGGCACCTTGCAGATGCAGTTGTTCGAGGAAACCACCGAGGCCGAGCTCTGGGAGCCGACCTTCATCATCGACTATCCGACCGAGGTGTCGCCGCTGGCGCGCCGCTCGGACAGCAATCCGGACGTCACCGAGCGCTTCGAGCTCTACATCGTCGGCCGCGAGATCGCCAACGGCTTCTCGGAGCTGAACGACCCCGAGGATCAGGCGGCGCGTTTCCTGGAACAGGCCAAGGCCAAGGAAGCCGGCGACGAGGAAGCGATGTACTACGACGCCGACTACATCCGCGCGCTCGAGTACGGTCTGCCGCCCACCGGCGGCTGCGGCATCGGCATCGACCGGCTGGTGATGCTGCTCACCGATTCGCCGGCCATTCGCGACGTCATTCTCTTTCCGCAAATGCGGCCCGAGTGAATTACACGCCCATCGTTCCCGCCGAGCTGGCCTGGGCGGGAACGACGCCCTACTCCGCGCGCTACGACGATATCTACCATTCGGCCCAGGGCGGCCTGGCACAAGCGCGTCACGTCTTCCTCGGCGGCAACGATCTGCTGGGCGACGATGCGGCATGGGCGGGACGCGAGCGCTTCGTCATCCTCGAAACCGGCTTCGGTCTCGGCCTCAACTTCCTCGCGACGTGGCAGGCGTGGCGGAGCCATCCGAATCCTTGCCGCCGGCTGCATTTCGTTGCCGTCGAGAAGCATCCGTTCCGGTGCGACGACCTCGGCACACTGCACGAACAATGGCCGGCGCTTGCGGCCTTGTCGAAACAGCTCATCGATCAATGGCCGATGCTCGTGCCGGGCTTGCACCGCCTGCACTTCGAGAATGACGCCGTCACGCTGACGCTGGTGTTCGGCGACGCCGCCGACTGGCTGCCGCAGCTCGTACTCGCCGCCGACGCCCTTTACCTGGATGGGTTCGCCCCGGACCGCAACCCCGAGCTCTGGTCGGAAGCGATTTTCGCCACCGTGCGCCGACTGGCGGCGCCAGGCGCGACGCTCGCCACCTGGACCGTGGCGGAAGACGTGACGCGGCGTCTCGCCGCGGCTGACTTTCAGTGGCAGAAGCGGCCCGGCTTCGGCAACAAGCGCTACATGCTTGCGGCCCGCGTACCGGGCGCGCGCAGCGCATCCGCCGCCGCCGACCGGCGCATCGTCGTGATCGGCGCCGGCCTCGCCGGCGCGTCGGCGGCCCATCGGCTCGCGGCGCGCGGCTACGCGGTCACGGTGCTTGAACGCGACAAGGGACCGGCACAGGGCGCTTCGGGCAATCTCGCCGGCGCCTTCCGGCCGCTGCCCTCGCTCGGCGACACGCCGCTGTCGCGCCTGCTGCGCGCCGGCTTTCTCTACGGCCGGCGTCACCTCGCCGCGCTCGCCGGCGTGCGCCACGGCTTCACCGGCGTGCTGCATCTCGCCCGCGACGCCAGGCACCAGGACACGCAGCGACGCACCGCCGCAGCGCAGCCGGCGCCGGCGCTGTTCCGCTTCGTCGAGCGCGCCGAGGCGGCGGAACTGGCGCAGTGGCCGGTCGAGACGGGCGGCTGGTGGTTCCCCGGCGGCGGCTGGATCGATCCGCCGTCGCTGTGCCGCGCCAACCTCGCAGGCCTCGACACGCGATTCGGCGTGGACGTCGCGCGCATTGCGCGCGGCGATGGACTCTGGCAGCTGTTCGACGCGCAGGGAAAGCTCGTCACCGAAGCGCCGCAGGTGGTCATCGCCAACGGCATCGGCGCGCGGCAACTGGCGCTGCAAGCGTCCATCCCCATCATCCGCGTGGGCCGCGGCCTGGTCTCGCATCTGCCCGAGGCCGCCGTACCGCCCTTTTCCATCGTCGCCACGCGCAACGGCTACGTCACGCCGGCCGTCGATGGCGTTCATTGCGCCGGCGCCACGCTGACACCCGATGATCTGGACCCGGTCCCGCGCCGCGACGACCATGTCGAGAACCTCTTGCGTCTCGACGCCATCCTGCCCGGCTACGGCAAGGGTCTCGATCCCGCGCAACTCGCGGGTCGGGTCGGCTTCCGGCCGATGTCACCCGACCGCCTGCCCATGGTCGGGCCGCTGTCCGCCTCGGATGGCCTCTGGCTCATCAACGGCTTCGGTGCGCGCGGGCTGGTCTGGGCATCGCTGTGCGCGGAGCTGCTCGCCTCGCAGGTCGCGGCGGACCCGCTGCCGGTCGAAACTGACCTCATCCAGGCGACCGGAGTGTCGCGATTCGGCGACAAGCGCCGATCGCGCGGGACGATGTGAAAATGGCGCCAGCCGTTCGTTGAACGGTTGACGGCCATCATCCTCCAGGCCGATGGCCAAGGCGGCCCCCCTCCCTGCCGCCTTGGCCAGTTTTTTCCCGGCCGGCGCTCCGGCTCAGCAGTAGCGATCGATGCGCGCCCTCAGCAGTAGCGATCGATGCGCGCCAATACCTCGTTGCGCCCCAGCACTTTCAGCACGGCATCGATGGCCGGCGACTGGGGCTGGCCCAGCAAGGCCACGCGCAGCGGAATGGCCACCTGCGGCATCTTCATGCCGCAGGCATTGAGCGTCTCTTTCATCGCCGCGCCGATCGCCGCCTTTTCCCACGGGCAACTTGCCAGCCGATTGCGCAAGTCCTTGAGCGCCATGCGCGCGGCATCGGTGAGATGCGTCGCGATCATTTCGGCCGAAGGATGCACGAAGAGGCAGAACGGCTCGACCGCGTCGGCCAGTTCGTTGAGGCTGGCGACGCGGTCCTGGTAGAGCGCGACGACCTTCTCCAGCGGCGCGCCGGCCTCGGGGTCGATGCCGCGCTTCGCCAAACGCCCGGCCACTTCGCCGGCGAGGCGTGTCGCCGCGGCTGACTTTAGGTAGTGGGCGTTGAGCCAGTTGAGCTTTTCGGTGTTGAACTGCGCGGCCGACGACGTCACGTGGTCGAGGTCGAACCACTGGACGAACTGCGCCATCGAGAAGACCTCGTCGTCGCCGTGCGACCAGCCCAGGCGCGCCAGGTAGTTCAGCACCGCCTCGGGCAGGTAGCCGTCCTCGTCGTACTGCATCACCGACACCGCGCCATGGCGCTTGGAGAGCTTGGTGCCGTCGTCGCCGAGAATCATCGACAAGTGCGCGTACTGCGGCACTTGTGCGCCCAGCGCCTTGAGCACGTTGATCTGGCGCGGCGTGTTATTGACGTGGTCGTCGCCGCGGATCACGTGCGTGATGCCCATGTCCCAGTCATCCACCACCACGCAGAAGTTGTAGGTCGGCGTGCCGTCGGCGCGGGCGATGATGAAATCGTCGAGTTCGGCGTTGCCGATTTCGATGCGGCCCTTGACGCCGTCGTCCCAGGCGACGCTGCCTTCGATCGGATTGCAAAAGCGCACCACGGGCGCGACGCCGGCCGGCGGTGCGGGCAGCACCTTGCCAGGCTCGGGCCGCCAGCGGCCGTCGTAGCGCGGCTTCTCGTGCCGCGCCATCTGCGCCTGGCGCATCGCATCGAGTTCTTCGGACGAGGTATAGCAATGGTAGGCGGTACCGGCCGCCAGCATTTGCGCAATCACCTGCTTGTAGCGGTCCATGCGCTGCATCTGGTAGAACGGGCCTTCGTCGTGCGCCAGTCCCAGCCATTGCATGCCGTCGAGGATGGCCTGCACCGCCGCCGGGGTCGAGCGGGCCACATCGGTATCCTCGATGCGCAGGATGAAGCGGCCGCCATGGCGACGCGCGTAGGCCCAGGCGAACAGCGCGGTGCGGGCGCCGCCGATGTGCAGGTAGCCGGTGGGGCTGGGGGCGAAACGGGTGCGAACGGTCATGGCAGAACGGCAAAGGGGAAAGCGCGCATTCTACCGGCCCCCGGTTTGACCGGCCGCCGCCCGGTGTGCTTAAATGCGCGCCTCCGCGGGATGGGCGGTTAGCTCAGCGGTAGAGCACTGCCTTCACACGGCAGGGGTCACTGGTTCGATCCCAGTACCGCCCACCAGACCAACGCGGAAACCCTCAGATCAAGGCCATCGCCAAGCGGTGGCCTTTGCGTTTGGAGATTGCCCGCATGTGGTTCCGCAACCTGCAGATCTACCGTCTCGGCGACGAGTGGCCATGGGACGCCCAAGGCTTGACGGAAAAGCTGGCGAAAAGCGCGTTTCAGGGCTGCGGCGCCTTCGATATGCAGTCGCGCGGATGGGTGCCGCCGCGCGGCGAGGAAGGCGAACTGCTGGTCAGCGTCAATCGCCAGTGGCTGATCGCGCTCGGTATCGAACAGAAGCTGTTGCCCACGACGGTCATCCGGCAATACACGCAAGCGCGCATCGCCGAGCTCGAAGCCCGGCAGGGGTTCAAGGCGGGCCGTGCACAGGCGCGCGACTTGCGCGAGCAGGTCACCGCCGAATTGTTGCCGCGGGCCTTCGTCAAACGCAGCCTGGTGTATGCCTGGATCGATCCGGTGAACCGCTGGCTGGTGGTCGACGCCGCCAGTCCGGCGAAGGCCGACGAGGTACTCGAGCACCTGAAGCTCACGCTGGAAGATCTGCCGCTGAAGCTCCTGCGCACCTCGACTGCACCTGCGACCGCCATGACCGCCTGGGTGGCTGGCCAGAACGCCCCCGCTCGGTTCTGCATAGACCGGGATTGCGAACTGCGCGCCGCCGGCCTTGAGAAGGCGGTGGTGCGCTATGTGCGTCACGCGCTGGATGGCAAGGAAATCGCCGAACACATCGCGGCCGGCAAGACCGTCACGCGGCTGGGCATGACCTGGCATGATCGCGTTTCGTTCGTCCTGACGGAGCAGTTGCAGTTGAAGCGCCTGGCCTTCCTCGATGTGCTCAAGGAGGCGGCGGAGCAGCAAGCGGAAGGCGGCGACGATTTTTTCGAGGCGAACTTCGCCCTGATGAGCGGCGAACTCGCGGCGCTGCTGGCCGACCTCGCCGAAGCGCTGGACGGCGAAGCCGAATAAATCTCGGCGCGCCCGCAACACCCGTCAACGAAAAAGGCCCGCTCGTGGCGGGCCTGCGATCGGATCGAAATCCGGATTACTTCTTCTTGGCAGCCTTCTTGCCTGCAACTGCGGCCTTGAAGGCGGCGCCAGCGGTAAAGCGCGGCACGGTGGTCGCCGCGATCTTCAGCTTTTCACCAGTCTTCGGATTGACGCCGGTGCGGGCGGCGCGCTTGGCGGACTTGAACGTGCCGAAGCCGACCAGGGTAACGGTATCGCCCTTGGCGACGGCCTTGACGACTGCACCGATCATGGAGGAAAGCGCCTTTTCGGCAGCCGCTTTGCTGATGGCGGCTTCCTTGGCGGCAACTTCGATCAGTTCGGACTTGTTCACGCGGGTACCTCCTTATGGTTGATCTGTAGAAATGCTTTCGACGGGCGTATAGCCACGGCGATTGTACTGCCTATTGTCTTTCGCGGCAACGTCGGCCGTCGCAGCCGCTACTCGCTCCACTTCATGTTCGCCGTCTTTCGCGGCAACGTCGGCCGTCGCAGCCGCTACTCGCTCCACTTCATGTTCGCCAACGACAACGAAGTGGTCGACAACCGCTTCTACGACAACACGGTGGGCATCTACCTCATGTACACGGAGCGCACCCACGTGCGCCACAACATCGTCTCGCACGCCAATGGCGCCGCCGGCATGGCGGTCGGCTTCAAGGAATCCAGCGACGCCGTCGTCGAAGACAACGAGTTCATTTATTGCGCCGTGGGCGTCGGATCCGACCTTTCGCCGTTCCAGCCCAACACTACCATCCAGTTCCGCAACAACCGCTTCGCCTACAACGGCATCGCCGTTCACTTCACCAGCGAACTCGGCGGCAACGATTTCCAGAACAATATCTTCGAAGGCAACCTAACGGATGTCGCCCAGTCCGGACGCGGCAAGGAAGTGCTCAACCGCTGGCGCGACAACTACTGGGACAACTACCAGGGCTTCGACCGCAATGGCGACGGCATCGGCGACACCCCGCACCGGTACTACGCCTATGCCGACCAGCTGTGGATCGAGATGCCGACCGCCCGTTTTTTCAAGAACTCGCCGGTGATGGAACTGCTTGATTTCCTCGAACGGCTGGCGCCGTTCTCGACCCCCGAACTCCAGCTCAAGGACGATCGGCCCCGTTTCATCAAGCCCGCCAGGACAACATCATGAATGAAGCCGACAAGAAGACTGCGTCGGGCGGCAAGCCGCCGCTGTCCAAGGAGCGCCAGCAGCAGGCCCGCCGCCGCGTGCTGCGGACCATCCTGCTCACCGGCGGCGTCATGGGCGCGGCGCTCTCGGGCTACCTGCCGCTCGCCTACAGCCGGAATAAGCGCCTGCGCCCCCCGGGAGCGCTGGACGAAAAGGACTTTCTCGCATCGTGCATCAAGTGCGGCCAGTGCGTCCAGGTCTGCCCGGTGCAGGCGATCAAACTCGCCGACCTGGTCGACGGCTTCGGCGTCGGCACTCCCTATATCGATGCGCGCGAACAGGCCTGTGATTTTTCCTGCGACGCGGTGCAGTGCATTCTCGCCTGTCCGACCGGTTCATTGACCTATCACAAGCCGGAATTCCTGCCCGTTCGACCCGGTGCAGCGCTTGCCGCCAAACCGATTCTGCTCGCCAAGGAAAAGGACGCCGAGCCGACCCTCAACCTCAAGGAACGCATCGGCGTCGCACGCCTGACGCGGCCCGAATCGTGCCTGGCCATTCAAGGCAAGGGCTTCAAGGGCCAGGTACAGGGCCCCGACTTCAAGGGACGCATGCGCTACATGAGCATCGACCGCTGGAAGCCGATCAAGATCGCCGATCACCCATACGACGTCGACGAATGCGACCTGTGCGCACGCGAGTGCCCCATCAAGGGCGCCATCAGCATCGAAACGGTGTTCGCTCCCGACGGCAGCAAGCGCAAGTCGCCGGTAGTGCATGAGCCCTGTGTCGGCTGTGGCGTCTGCGAGATGATCTGCCCGGTCGAACCGGCCGCCATCGAAATCGTTCCCCGCGAGGTCTGGAGATCATGAAGGACATCATGAAGCGCCGCTTTCGCGAGCAGATCCTGGTCATGTTCGGACGGGAGCCGACCAAGCCGGCCGCCATCGCCCCCAAGGCGCAGGAAATTCACCTCTACAAAAAAGGCAACCGCGACTTCATCGCCGAGAAACTGCATGCCCGCGCCCACGCCAATCCCAGCCACAAGTGGCGAAACCGGCGCTGGATCGCGCTGATCCTGGCCAACCTGCTGTTCGTGGTTTCCTTTTCCTTCGACATCCAGATGCTCGAGGGCGCGCTCACCGCGTCGCGCTTTGTCGGTTTCCACCTGATCGACCTCAATTCCGCGCTGCAGGTCATGCTGGCGCACAAGCACATCATCAACAACCTGCTGATCGGCACCGGCACGGTGCTGGTGCTGTGGCTGTTGCTGGGCGGCCGAACCTTCTGCTCGTGGGTATGCCCTTACCATCTCGTCGCGGAGTGGGCCGAAAAACTGCACCAGTATCTCGTCAAGAAGAAGCTGGTCACGGACCAGACCATCGACCGCCGCCTGCGCACGATCTCATGGCTTTTTTTCTCGGGACTGGCCGTGGCGAGCGGTTACACGGTGTTCGAGGCGATTTCACCCACCGGCATACTTTCCCGCGCCCTGATTTATGGCGCGGGCGTCGCCCTGCTCTGGGTGCTGGCGCTGCTGGTATTCGAAGTCTTCTTCTCCCGCCGTGCCTGGTGCCGCTACGCCTGCCCAATCGGCCTGACCTACGGCGTGGTCGGCATCCTGTCGCCGTTGCGCATCAAGTACACCCTCGACCACTGCTTCCATGAAGGCGATTGCCGCAAGGTCTGCCTCGTGCCGCACGTGCTCGACACGGTGATCAAGGGGCGTGCCGTCGATACCGAGGTGCCCATCGGGCCGGACTGCACCCGCTGCGGCTTGTGCGTCGACGTGTGTCCGACGGGGTCGCTGCAATTCGATATCAAAGGACTGTCGAAGCTGCTCTGAGCGCACCAGACCCGGCAAACTGCCCTGGATCAAGGGTGGTCGCCGGGCAGCGCGGTTACAATCCGTTCCATCATGATACGTTTCGATTCCGTCGCCAAGGCGTTCAAGCGCGCGCGCGTCCTTGACGGCATCAATCTCGAGATCGGGCTGGGTGAACGGGTCGCCCTGATCGGCTCCAACGGGGCGGGCAAGACCACGCTCATCCGCTGCCTGCTCGGTGAATACACCCACGACGGCACGGTGACCATCGAGGGCCGTTCGCCCCGCCGCGAGCGCACGACCGTGCTCGGCGATATCGGCTTTGTGCCGCAGCTGCCGCCGCCGCTCAAGATGCCGGTCGGCCAGCTGATCGGCTTCGCCGCGGCCGTTTGCGCCACCGACCCCAAGCGCATCATCGACC
Organism: Betaproteobacteria bacterium; assembly: GCA_019136545.1. Lineage (GTDB taxonomy): Bacteria > Pseudomonadota > Gammaproteobacteria > Burkholderiales > Rhodocyclaceae > Fen-999. Next base: position 19,131 of record JAGVUA010000107.1, on the reverse strand, counting down.
TGGCCGGCCGCCTCGGCCTCGATACCGCGCCGATCATGGACCGTCAGTTCGTCCGCTTGTCCGGCGGCATGAAGCAGAAGCTCCTGATCGCGATGGCGCTGGGTCGCTCGGCGCGCGTCCTGGTGATGGACGAACCGGCCGCCAACCTCGATCCCGAAGCGCGCAAGATGTTCTTCGAATTGCTCGCCGAGCGTGCCGAGAGCGCCACGATGCTGATCTCGAGCCATCGCCTCAACGAAGTGTCGTCGCTGGTCAATCGCGTCATCGAACTCGACATGGGCAAGGTGGTGCTCGACGATCGCGTCGCCGACGACATTTCGCTGTCCGGACTGCTGGCCTGCCGCATTTCCGTCAAACGGCCGGAGCCCGCGTTCGCCAAGGCTCTCGGCAGCTGGAATTTCGTCGACATCGGCGATGGCCTGGAGTGGCAGGGCACGGTCGCGGGCCCCGACCGGCTGCGCTTCCTCGGCATGACCTCGCGCTACGTCGCGCTGATCAGCAACATGTCGATGACTGAAATCGGCGACTGATGGACCGCCGTCGCTTCCTCATGGCCGGCTTCACCGCGACGCCCCTGGCGGTGGCGCTGTCCAGCCTCGGCGCCTGCGGCAAGGGCGAGCGCTGGCCGGAAGGCATGCAGCCGATCAAGTGGGATCGCGATACCTGCGTCGTCTGCAACATGGTCATTTCCGATCGTCGCTTTGCCGGGCAGTTGCGCGGCGGCCCCAAGAACGCGGCATTCAAGTTCGACGATCCCGGCTGCGTCGCCCTGTGGCTCAACGACAAGGCGCGCGATTATCCTTGGCTGGACGAACCGGCCACCCAGCTCTGGATCGCCGAAGTCACCACCAGCGGCAACGACGTCGCCTGGCTCGACGGACGCAAGGCGCACTACGTGAGCAAGACCTCGCCGATGGGCTTCAATTTCGGCGCCGTCGCCCACCCCCAGGCCGGCTCGATCGATTTCGCGACCATGCGCGAGCATGTGGTGGCCAAGTTCAAGAAGGGACGTGCATGAAACAACTCTGGCTCACGGCCAAGCTCGATATCGTCGAGTCCCTGCGCGCGCGCTGGTTCCTGATTTATTCGCTGGTCTTCGGCGGCATCGTCGCCATGCTCTTCCTGTTTGGCCTCACGGAATCCCGGGTGCTCGGCTTCATCGGCCTCTCGCGGCTTCTGGTCACCTACATCCAACTGACCATGGCCATCCTGCCGATCTTCGTCCTGATCACCACCGTGCGCTCGGTGGCGGGCGATCGGGAAGCGGGCGTCTTCGAGTACCTGCTGTCGTTGCCGGTGTCGCTGTCGGCGTGGTTCTGGGGCAAGATCGTCGGCCGCTACCTGGTCATTTTCCTGCCGGTGTTCGCCGCCATGGTGGCGGCAGTGCTGATCGCGCTGGTGCGCGGCATCGAGGTGCCGTGGAACATCTTCGGCTACTACACGGCGCTGCTGGCGGCGATGGCCGCGTGCTTTCTCGGCTTCGGCATGCTCATCTCGGCGGTGGCGCGCAGTACCGACATGGCCCAGGGCGCGGCATTCCTGGTCTGGCTGACCCTGCTGCTGTTCCTCGATCTGATTTTGCTGGGCGTCATGATCCAGGAGAAAGTCCGTCCCGAGGTCGCCGTCGGCATCGCACTGGTCAACCCGCTGCAGGTGTTTCGCACCGCCGCGCTCGCCCTGTTCGATCCGCAGCTGATCGTGCTCGGTCCGTCGGCCTACGTCATCCTCGACACCTTCGGCGCGGCTGGCTACATGGCGTTCGCGGTGGCCTACCCGACCGCGCTTGGCTTCGTCGCCGCCACCCTCGGCTACCTGCTGTTCCGGCGCGGAGACCTGCCTTGACCCGGCGGGTCGCCATCCTGCTGCTGGCATTCACGGCCACCTGCCGCGCCCAGGATGCTCGCATCGAGCCCCTTTGGGCGGAAACATTGACCGGTCTCGACGACAAGCCGGTGGCGATGCAGCAGTTTCGTGGCCGGCCCCTGGCCGTGAATTTCTGGGCGCGCTGGTGCACGCCCTGCCGGGACGAGATTCCCGACTTCGTTCGCGCGCGCGGCAAGTTCAAGGGCAAGGGAATGGAAGTCGTCGGGATCGCCATCGAAGACAAGGCCGGACCGGTCGCCGAGTTCGCCAAGGCCTACGAGATCAACTACCCGGTGGTCCTGGCCGGCGACAAAGGCATCGCCCTGATGCAGGCCATGGGCAACAAACGTGCCGGGCTGCCCTTCACGGTGATCGTCGACCGGCAAGGCCGCGTCGTCGCGAGCAAGCTCGGGCCGATGAAAGCAGCCGAGATCGAAGCAGCTTTCCAGCAAGCGCTCAAATAGCGCCATGGCAACCACCACCCGCCTCGACCGCAGCTTCGGCCGCCAGCAGGTCGGCATCGACGAACGCAAGAGTCGCATCCGCCGCGTCTTCGAGGCGGTGGCGCCGCGCTACGACCTCATGAACGACCTCATGAGCTTCGGCATCCACCGGCTCTGGAAACACACGCTCAGGCGGCGCTGCCGCGCGTTTGCCGGCACGGTGGTCGATCTTGCCGGCGGCACCGGCGACATCGCGCGGCGGCTGGTGCGCGACGACCGCCACGTCACGGTTTGCGATCCCAGCATGGCCATGATGCAAGCCGGCCGCCGCATCACCGACCGGCGGATTGCCTGGCTGGCCGGCGAAGCCGAGGCCCTGCCGTTCGCCGATGCGAGCGTCGATCTGCTGGTCGTCTCCTTCGGCCTGCGCAACGCCACCCGCCTCGGTGCCGCGCTGACCGAGATCCATCGGGTCCTCAAGCCGGGCGGTCGCTTCGTTTGCCTGGAATTCTCGCGCCCCCATTGGTGGCTGGCGCCGTTTTACGATGCCTACTCCTGGCTGGTCATTCCGCGTTTGGGCGCGGCCGTCGCGCGCGCGCCGATCGCCTATCAATACTTGGTCGAATCGATCCGCCGCTTTCCCGACCAGCGCGGTTTCGCCGCCTTGATCGGCGAGCGCGGCTTCAGCGCCGTGCGCTGGGAGAACTTGTCCTTCGGCATCGCTTGCCTACATTTCGCCGAGCGCCCGCTTGAATCCTGACGCCGCCACCCTCGCCGCCCGCACCGACCGGCCGGCCGGCCTGCGCCTGTGGCTGCTGGCGGCGCGTCCGCGCACCTTGCCGCTCGCCGCAACCCCCGTGCTGGTGGGCACGGCGCTCGCCTGGGCCGCAGGCGTGCCGATCACGCCGCTCGCCATGCTCACCGCCCTCGCCGCCCTGGTCGCCGCCATGCTCATCCAGGCCGGCACCAACCTGCACAACGACGCAGCCGATTTCGAGCGGGGCGCCGACGGCGCCGATCGGCTCGGTCCCCCGCGCGCCAGCGCCGCCGGCTGGGCAACGCCCGCCCAAGTGCGGGCCGCTGCCGGGGGTGCCTTCGCGCTCGCCTTCCTGCTCGGCATCTGGCTCGCCACCCTCGGCGGCTGGCCCATCGTCGCCGTCGGGCTGGCCTCCCTTGCCGCGGGCTGGGCCTACTCCAGCGGACCGCGGCCCATTTCCTACACGCCCTTTGGCGAGTGCTTCGTGCTCGCCTTCTTCGGTTTGGTCGCCACGGGCGGCAGCTACTGGCTGCAGGCGCACGCCCTGCCGGCCACCGCCTTGTTCGCCGGCCTCGCCGTCGGCGCGCCCGCCGCCGCCGTGCTGACGATCAACAATCTGCGCGACCTCGCCGCCGATACTGCCGCCGGCCGGCGCACGCTCGCCGCGGTGATCGGCGGCACGGCCAGCCGACGCCTCCATGCGCTGCTCGTGCTCGCTCCCTACGCCTTGCTGCCCCTGTTCGCACCCGGCGCCTGGGCCGGGCTCGCCTTGCTGGCCGCGCCAAAGTCAGTCATGGTGGCACGCCGCGCGCAGCGCGCCGAAGGCACCGAATTCAATCGCGTGCTGGCCGACACGGCCGCCGCGCAGTTCCTCTTCGGCCTGTGCTTCGCCATCGGATGCCTGCTGTCATGACCGTCACCTGGACTCCCGCCGCCCCTTATACCGACATCCTGTACGACCTGTCCGGCGATGGCATCGCCCGCATCGCCATCAACCGCCCGGCCCGGCGCAACGCATTCCGGCCCGAGACGGTCATGGAACTGCAGGACGCCTTCGCGCGCGCGCATCGCGACCCCGATGTCGGCGTCATCATCCTGACCGGCGTCGGCGACCAGGCCTTCTGCTCGGGCGGCGACCAGACGGTGCGCGGCGACGACGGCGGCTACCACGACGAGCTCACCGACACGCCGCATCTCAACGTGCTCGATCTGCAGATGCAGATTCGCCGATTGCCCAAGCCCGTGGTGGCGATGGTGGCCGGCTACGCCATCGGCGGCGGCCATGTACTGCATCTGATCTGCGACCTCACCATCGCCGCCGACAACGCCTGCTTCGGCCAGACGGGGCCGCGCGTCGGCAGCTTCGACGCCGGCCTCGGCGCCGGGCTGATGGCGCGCACCATCGGCATGAAGCGGGCCAAGGAAATCTGGCTGCTGTGCCGCCAGTACGACGCGGCGACTGCCCTCGATTGGGGGCTGGTGAACGCCGTCGTGCCGCTCGCCAGGCTGGAAGAGGAAACCGTCGCCTGGTGCCGCGCGATGCTCGAACTCTCGCCCACCGCACTGCGCATGATCAAGGCGGGCTTCAATGCCGATACCGACGGCCTGGCCGGCATTCAGGAACTCGCCGGCCAGGCCACGGGCCTCTTCTACATGACCGCCGAAGGCCAGGAAGGCAAAAACGCCTGGCTCGAAAAACGTCCGCCCGATTTCGGCAAGTACCGGCGCCGGCCTTGAATCGAGCCTGAGGCGCGGATGCCGATCCGCATCCATCCCTATCGCCTGCCGCTCAAGCGCCCCTGGGTCGCCGCCGCCGCCATCCTGACCGAACGGCGCGGCTGGCTGCTCGAAGTCATCGACGAAAACGGCATCGTCGGCTGGGGCGACTGCGCACCGCTGCCCAGCGCCGGCGCCGCCCACCAGGCGCGCTGCCGGGCCGCGCTGGAACGCCTCGCCGCCACCGGCGCGGTACGCCTGGAGGACCCGCCTGAAGTGCGCTGGGCCCACGAAACCGCCGTCTGCGACGCCGAAGCGCAGCGGCGCAAGTTGCCGCTCGCGCGCATGCTCGGCGCCTCGACGCTCGAAGTGCCGGTCAATGCCGCGCTCGGCGCGCTCGACGACCCCTGTGCCGAGCGCGCCCGTGCCGCCGCCACGCAAGGCTACCGCATCGGCAAGATCAAAGTCGGCATCGCGCCGATCGACGTCGAACTGACGCGGTTGCGCCAAGTGGCCGCGGCAAGCGAACTGCGCCTGCGCCTCGACGCCAACCGCGCGTGGCCGGAAGCCGACGCCCGGCGCTTCCTCGACGCCATCGTCGACCTGCCCATCGACGGCATCGAAGAACCGCTGGCGGACCCCACATGCGCCGGCCTCGCGCGCTTGCAGGCGCGCCTGCCCTTCCCCATCGCCGCCGACGAATCGCTGCCGCGCCTCGGCCTCGACGCGCTCATCGACGCGCGCGCCGTACGGCGCCTCGTCATCAAGCCGGCACGCATCGGCGGCGTGTCGCCAACGCTGACTTTGGCGCAAGGCGCGCGCGATGCCGGCATCGAAGTCGTGCTCACCTCCGTCGTCGACTCGGCCGTCGGCGTTGCCGCCGCGGCCCATCTTGCCGCGGCCATCGCGCCCCATCTCGCCCACGGTCTGGCAACCGGCGACTGGCTGGCCGAGGATGTCGCACCGCCGCTGCCCATTGTCGCCGGGAGGCTGCAACTGCCCGACGCGCCGGGTATCGGCCATCCGCCGACGGCAAGACGCGCCATTCACGCTTGATTTCTCTCATGCGACAGCGCGAGCGGGGCACGTAGAATCCCGCTCCATGCTGCCTTTCCGCCACTGGCTCCGCCGCGCCGATTTGCGTAACGACCCGCGCACCGTCGCGCTCGTTCTGCCGGACGGCATGTCGCTCGCCTATGCCGATCTCGCCGCCACCGCAGGCGCGCCGGGGCTGAACGTGCTGACCGGCGGCGCCGGCGGCATGGCGCTGGGCCTGGCGGCCTGCGCGCTGGGCGGCGGCACGGCTTTCCCCCTGCCGCCGAATCTGACGGATGGGCATCGCGAGCGGCTCGTCGAGCTGGCAGGCGCGGCAGCGGCGCCGGCGCTGGCCTTGATCGTCGCCACCAGCGGCTCCACGGGCGCGCCCAAGGGCGTGCGCCTGCCTTGGCGCGCGGTGGCGGCGGGCGCCCGCATGTCGGCGCGGGCGCTCGGCCTGACGCCCGGCGATGCCTGGCTGGCCTGCCTGCCGCTGCACGCGGTCGGCGGCGCGATGATCCTCTATCGCTGCTGGCGCGCCGGGGCGACGGCTGTCGTGCACGACGGCTTCGATGCCGAAGCGGTGGCGCACGATCTGGCGCGGCGGCGCATCACGCATGTTTCGCTGGTACCGCCGATGCTGGCGCGGCTGCTCGACCTCGGCGTGCCGCCGCCACTGACTTTGCGCTGCGCGCTGGTGGGCGGCGCGGCGCTGCACGACACGCTCCTGGCGCGGGCCCGCGCCGCCGGCTGGCCGCTGCGGCTCAGCTACGGCATGACCGAAACCGGCGCGCTGGCTGCCGTGGATGGCGAGCCGCTGCCGGGCGCGCGCTTCCGCATCGCGGCGAACGGCACCCTCGAGATCGCCACGCCGGCGCGCATGGCCGGCTACCTCGGCGAGCGCGACATTGGCGCATGGCTGCCGACGCGCGACCTCGGTCGAGTGGATGCGGCGGGCCGCGTCACCGTGACTGGCCGCGCCGACGACATGCTGGTCTCGGGCGGGGTGAACATTCAGCCGGCCGACATCGAGGCGCGCCTCGCCGCCTGTCCGGGCGTGCGCGAAGCGGCCATCACCGGCATCGACGATCCCGTGTGGGGACAGATCGTCACCGCGCTCTACGAAGGCGAAGCGAGCGAGGCCAGCGTGGCGGCCTGGTGCCGCGCCCATCTGCCGCGCACGCACCGGCCGCGCCGCCTGCATCGCGTCGCGCGGCTGCCGCGCACCGCGAGCGGCAAGCTGGATCGGCGCGCCTTGCCGGCCCTGGTGGCGCCATGATGGATTGGCCGCGCATCGAACAGCGCCTGACCAGGCTCGCGCGCGATACCGCGCCCGGCGGGATGTTGACCGTAATCGTGCCGCTGCCGCAGCCGGTCGAAGGGCTGCCGGACCAGGGCGAGTGGTGCCATTGGCGGCGACCGGACCGGGGATTGACGCTCACCGGGCTGGGCGCGGCGCTGCGCGTGGAAACGGAAGGCGCCGGCCGCTTCGCCGCGCTCGATGCCGCCTTGCGCGGCTTGCGCGCGCACTGGCGAGTCGACGGTGGCGACGACAGGAACCAGGTAGGGAGCGTGGCGCCACCGCTGACTTTCTGCGGCTTCGCGTTCGCGCCGACGGGCGGCGCGCCGTGGCCCAACGCCAGCCTGCGGGTGCCGGCCGTGCTGCTGCGCGACACCGACGGGCGCGCCGATATCGCCTTCTCCTGCGCGGCGGCCGATGCGGCGAACGCCGAAGCGGTCGTCGCGCGCTGGCGCTCGCTGCTGGCCTCGGTGAAAGTCAGCCGTGGCGAGACGCCGCACGATCGGCCGCCGCGCCTGGCGCGCGTACCGGCGCCGCTGGCCGACCTGGCGTTTCTCGCGCGCGGCAGCGCCGCGCTGGCCGCCATCGCGGCCGGCCATTGCGCCAAGCTCGTGCTCACGCGCAGCGCACGCCTGATCGCGGACCGCGCGATGCCGCCCGGTCGGGCAATCGGGGCGCTGGCCGACCGCAACCCGGATTGCGCCATCTGGGCCTGGGCGCGCGATGACCGGGTGTTCCTCGGCGCATCGCCGGAACGCCTGCTGGCTTGCCAGCGCGGCCGCGTGGAAGTGGACGCCCTGGCCGGCACCACCTGGCTGCCGCACGCCGGCGACCGGGCACCGTCGCCTTCGCTCGCCGACGACAAGAACCGCCGCGAGCATGACCTGGTCGCGGCCTCGGTGCGCGAGGCGCTGGCGCCGCTGTGCGACGAGGTGTCCGTGCCCGCGCAGCCGGAAATCATGCGCCTGGGCGAGTTGTCGCACCTGCGCCGGCGCATCGTCGGGCGGGCGCGACCCGACGTTTCCGCTTTCGACCTGATCGCCCGGCTGCACCCGACGCCGGCCGTCGGCGGCACCCCCACGGCGGCGGCGCTGGACTGGCTGACCGGCCACGGCGACCGGCGCGACGCGTGGTACACCGGCGGTATCGGCTGGGCCGATGCCGCCGGCGACGCCGACTTCGCCGTCGCCCTGCGTTGCGGCTTGCTGGCCGGCCGCGAGGCGACGCTCTACGCGGGCGCCGGCTTCGTCGCCGGTTCCGACCCGCGCCAGGAGCTGGCCGAGACCGAAGCCAAGCTCTCACCCATGCTCGCCGCCCTGCGCGCTGCGCCCGCAGTGCGGAACAAGGCCCGCGCATGAGCGCCGGCGCACGGAACCTCGCGCACGCCGACGCCTTCGTCGCCGGTCTCGCCGCCGCCGGGCTGCGCCACGCAGTCATCGCGCCCGGCGCGCGCTCCGCGCCGCTGGCGGCGGCCTTGCTGCGGCGGCCCGAGCTTTGCTGCGAGGTCTTCACGGACGAACGCGTCGCCGGCTATTTTGCGCTGGGCCTGGCGAAGGTCACGGGTCAGCCCGCGGCGGTGCTCACAACGTCGGGCACGGCAGCAGCCAACCTGCTGCCCGCCGCCATGGAAGCCAATCTCGGCGCCGTGCCGCTGCTGATCCTGACCGCCGATCGGCCCGCCGAAGCGCACGGCTGGGGCGCCAACCAGACGGCCGAGCAGACGCGGCTCTACGGCGACCATGTGCGCGCCTACCACGCCCTGCCGACGCCCGATGGCGGAGTCGACAGCGCATACCTGCGCGCCCTGGCCGCGCGTTTGCTCGAAGAATGCGTAACGCCGCTGCCGGGACCGGTGCACGCCAACCTGCCCTTGCGCGAGCCGTTGCTGCCGGACGCCCTGGCCGCGCCGCCGCCGCTGCCGGCGGCGATCCGCATCGAACCGGCCGCGACGGGCTTTACCGAAGCGGCGGCGCTGGCAAGGCGACTCTCCGGTCGCTGCGGCGCGATCGTCTGCGGCGAGCAGCCGGCCGCCCCCGGCTTCGCGCGCGCCATCGCCGCCTTGGCGGCCGACCTGGGCGTGCCCGTGCTCGCCGAACCGCTGGCCAACCTCCGCTGCGGTCCGCACGACCGCTCCCACTTCCTGGTGCGGCAGGCGCGCTTCCTGCGCGGGGCCGATTTCCCGGCGGACAGGCCGCCGGCATGGGTGTTGCGCTTCGGCCGCTTCCCGGTCTCGCGAACGCTGGAACGCTGGCTGGCCGGACTCACCGACAGCGAGCACATTCTCGTGGCGCCGCCGACGCGCTGGCCCGACCCGCTCTGGCGCAACGGCACGCTCGTGCGCGCGGCGCCGCTCGCCGTGGTCGAGGCGCTGCTCGCCGAGCCTCTCGCATCGGCGCCGGCGGCGTGGCTCGCGCATTGGCGACGGGCCGAGGCGGAAGCCCGCCCGCCGGCAGCGTTCTTTGAAGGCACGGTGGCGCGCCTGCTCATGGAAAACTTGCCGGAGGGCAGCCATTGCTTCGTCGGCAACTCGCTGGCGATACGCGCCATGGACGCCTTCGGCGGCACGAGCGACAAAGCCATCACCCTGCACGGCAATCGCGGCGTATCGGGCATCGACGGCAACCTGGCGACGGCGGGAGGCATCGCCGCCGCTTCGGGGAAACCCACCGCCGTGCTGATCGGTGACCAAGCCGCCCTGCACGACTGCGGCGGGCTGCGGGCATTGACCGGCCGCCCTGTCGTTGCCGTCGTCATGGACAACGGCGGTGGCGGCATCTTCGAGCATCTGCCGCTGGCCCAGGCGCTGCCCGAGGACTTGCTGGCCCGCGGCTGGCGGGCGCCGCCTGGCGTCGACTTTCGCGCCCTGGCGGCGGCTTTCGGCCTGAGTTATGCGGAGGCCGCCGATGCCGGCCAACTCTCGGCGGCCCTGGCCCGCGCCCTGGCCGCCGGCGGTCCGCATCTGTTGCGCGTGGCGATCGACCGCGCCGCCAGCCGCCGCTGCTGGTAGTCCAAAGCCGCCTGGCCGCGGCGCCCGTCGCCCCATCGACGCGCCGCGGCCGTGCCGCCGCCCCTGCCTGTAAAATGCGGCCCGCGACGCATTGCCACTTCATGCCATGACGACAATCTCCATCTACGACTCCACCCTGCGCGACGGCGCCCAGGCGCAAGGCATTTCCTACTCCGTCGAGGACAAGCTCAAGATCGTCGAGCGGCTCGACGCGCTGGGCGTGTCCTATATCGAAGCGGGCAATCCCGGCTCGAACCCGAAGGACCTCGAGTTCTTCGCGCGCACGGCGAACCTGGCGCTGACGCACGCGCGGCTCATCGCCTTCGGCGCGACGCGCAAGGTCGGCATTTCGGTCGCCGAGGACGCCAACCTGCAATCCCTGCTCAAGGCCGGTACGGCGGCCGTCGCCATTTTCGGCAAGAGTTGGGACTATCAGGTGCTGGAGATCCTGCGCACGACGCTGGAGGAAAATCTGGCGATGATCGGCGACACGCTGCGCTACCTGAAGGCGCGCGGCAAGGAAGTGGTCTATGACGCCGAGCACTTTTTCGACGGCTACAAGGCCAACGCCCATTACGCCATGCAAACGCTGGCCGCCGCGGCCGAGGCGGGCGCCGACAGCCTGGTGCTGTGCGACACCAACGGCGGCAGTTTCCCGGACGAAATCCACGCGATCACGCGCACGGTCCGCGAGCGTTTTCCGGACGTCGCCATCGGCATTCACTGCCACAACGACAGCGAGATGGCGGTCGCCAACTCGATCCGTGCCGTGCAGGCCGGCGCCACGCAGGTGCAGGGCACCATCAATGGCCTGGGCGAACGCTGCGGCAACGCCAATCTCTGCTCGATCATTCCCAACCTGCAACTCAAGCTCGGCTACCGGTGCATTCCCGACGGCGCCTTGCGACACCTGACGTCCGTCTCGCGCTCGGTGGCCGAAATCGCCAACATGCTGCCGAACGACAAGGCCCCCTACGTCGGCAGCCACGCCTTCGCCCACAAGGGCGGCATGCACATCGACGCCGTGGTCAAGAATCCGGTGTCCTACGAGCACGTCAATCCCGAGCTGGTGGGCAACAGCCGTCGCGTGCTGATGTCGGAAGTCGCCGGCCGCAGCACGGTGCTGGCGCGGATCAACGCCATCGACCCGGCGCTGGCCAAGGACTCGCCGGAAACCCGCCGCATCATCGACCGCCTCAAGGAACTCGAGCATGAGGGCTACCAGTTCGAGGCGGCCGAAAGCTCCTTCGAACTGGTGGTGCGCAAGATGCTCGGCCGCCATACGCCGTTCTTCGAATTGGTCCAATTCAAGGTCATCGTCGACGAGCCCTCCGCCAACGGCATCAACTCCTCGGCCATGATCAAGATCCGGGTGGACGGCCAGGAGGAAATCACCGCCGCCGAGGGCGACGGTCCGGTCAACGCGCTCGACAAGGCCGTACGCAAGGCGCTGGAACGCTTCTATCCGGCGATCGGCGAGATCCGCCTTACCGACTACAAGGTCAGGGTGCTCGATTCGGACAAGGCTTCCGCCGCCAAGGTGCGCGTGCTGATCGAAACCAGCGACCCGTACGACGACTGGACCACCATCGGCGTATCGACCGACGTCATCAACGCCTCGTGGCAGGCGCTGGTCGACGCCATCGAATACAAGCTGCTGCGCGACCGGGAAACCCAGCGGGCGGCAACGTAAGACGCGTCCGGCAAAGTCAGCCGCGGCGACACGCCAATTTCGCGCGGCGGCACGTTCGCCTCGAAACGTGCGCCTGGCATATCGGTACGCCGTAATGTTATCCTGACGTCCAGGCCATATGCCTGTAGCCCGTAGTCTCGACTGGCTTGCCTCTCCTCTGGCGCCCCAGTCTTCATTGCCGAAAGGTGCGCGATCGACTCATCTTCACGGCATGGGAAGCGGCGCATCCCTTGACGTGCAATTCGGCGTTCGTCCGCCCGATGCGCATCGCGCTGGATGGGGGTGGCGTTCGCGACGCGCGGTGCTGGCGCAGGATGATGGAACCGTAGGATTCGGAAATCTTGGGGGATGATATGGTCGGCTTTTTCAACTCGGTCCTGCTGCTTATCGGCATCGCGCTCCTGGCCGCCTGCGACAAGGAGACCAAGGCGATACCGCCCATGCCGGTGACGTTTGCCGTTGCCGAAACCCGCGACGTGCCGGTTTATCGGGAGTATCCCGCCCAGTTCGAAGCCACCAAGGAAATCATCATCCGGCCACAGGTCACCGGACTGATCGTCGCCAAGCGCTTTGCCGATGGCAGCATCGTCCAGGCGGGACAAGCGCTTTTCGAAATCGACCCGCGCGACTATCGCACCGGCGTGGCAGCGGCCCAGGGGCAACTGGCGGCAGCCCAGGCCAACGCCGCCCGGGCCGCCGAAGACGTGGCGCGCTACGAGCCGCTGGTACGCGCAGACGCCGTTTCGCGGCAGGTCTACGACACGGCGGTGCAGGCAGCCAAGGCCGGCGATGCGCAGGTCAAAGCCGCACGCGCCGGTCTCGACCAGGCCGAACTGGCCTTGTCTTACACCACCGTCCGTGCGCCGATGTACGGTCAGATCGGCAGCTCCGGAATCAACATCGGTTCGCTGGTCTCGCCGAACGGCCCCGAACTCGCCAGGGTGTCCAACTGGGATCCGATTTATGCCTACTTCAGCGCCAGCGAACAAGACCTGCTCGCTTTCGGCTTGCTCGACGAGCAGACCCGAAAGACGGCCAAGGAGAATATCGAGCTGACCCTGGCCGACGATTCCGTCTACCCCTTGAAGGGCAGCATCGATTTCGTCGATCGGGCGCTGGACCCCACCACGGGCAGCTTCCGCATCCGCGTGGTCATGCCGAATCCCAAACACATACTGCGGCCGGGGATGTATGCGCGCGTGCACATCCTTTTCGAAACCAAGACCAACGCCTTGATCGTGCCGGACAAAGCCATCATCGACAGGCTCGGTTCCAAATTCGTGCTGGTCATCGACCAGGACAACAAGATCGAGGAGCGGCTGATCAAGACCGGACCGCACGTCGGCGCCGACTGGATCGTGCTTTCCGGCCTGCAGGCTGGCGAACGCGTCGTGGTCGAGGGCACCCAGAAAGCCGTGTCGGGCACGCTCGTGGCGCCCGAGCGTGCGAAGGACAGCAAGACGGCGACCGCTTCGGACAAATCCTGATGCCGGTCTGAGCGACGTCTAAGAATCCAGGGGGCGCCAAGTGGCCAAGTTCTTCATCGACAGACCGATCTTCGCGATCGTCATTTCGCTGTTCCTGGTGCTGACGGGAACGATCTCCTTGTTCGGACTGCCGGTGGCGCAGTATCCGGAAGTTTCCCTGCCGACCATCAGAATCAGCGGCATCTATCCCGGCGCCAGCGCCGAAGTGGTCGAAGATGCCGTCACCGCGCCGATCGACTCCGAAGTCAACGGCGTCACCAAAATGAAGTCGATCAAGTCGGTCTCGGCTTCCGACGGCACATCGAGCATTTCGGTGACCTTCGCACTGGAGCGCGATCCCGACATCGCCGCGGTCGAAACCCAGAATCGCGTCAGCCAGGTGCTGCCGCGACTGCCGCAAGAAGCCACCAACATCGGCATCACGGTCAAGAAGGCCTCGCCGGACACCTTGATGTACGTTGCCTTCTATTCGACCCACAACACGTTCTCGCGCCTGTTCATCAACAACTACGTCAATAGCTACATCGTCGATGAACTGAAGCGCGCCAAGGGCGTTGGCGACGTCAAGGTGTTCGGCTCGCTCTTTGCGATGCGCATCTGGTTGAAGCCGGATCGCCTGGCCGCGCTGGGCTTGACGCCCCTGGATGTCGCTGCGGCGGTCGCCGAGCAGAACAAGCAGGCGGCGCCCGGATCGGTGGGCCAGTTGCCCACGCAGACCAAGAGCGGTTACCAGTACTCGCTGGAGTTGCAGGGCCGGCTCGTTACGGAGGAAGAGTTCGGCAAAATCGTCATCCGCGCCCAGCCCGGCAAGCAGATCGCCCGCCTGCGCGACGTCGCCCGCATCGAACTGGGCGAAAAGAGCTATTCGACCTCGTCGAACCTGGATGGCAAAAGCTCGGCCGCCATCGGCATCTCGCTCTCGCCGGGCGCCAACGCCATGGAAACCGCAGCGCTCGTCAAAACCAAGCTCGCCGAACTGAGCAAGAGCTTCCCGGGCGATTTCAGCTACAACATCGTTTACGACACCTCCAACTTCGTCACCGAGTCGATCAAGGAAGTCGAACACACCTTGCGCGACGCCATCATCCTGGTGCTGATCGTGGTGCTGGTGTTCCTGCAGAGCTTCCGCGCCACGCTGATCCCCATGCTGGCAGTACCCATTTCACTGATCGCGACGATGATCGTCTACCAGTGGCTGGGATTCTCGATCAATACGCTGACGCTGTTCGGGCTGGTGCTGGCCATCGGCATCGTGGTCGACGACGCGATCGTCGTGGTCGAGGCCATCGAGCACAAAATGTCGGCCCTGGGCCGCTCGCCGAAGGAAGCCGCCCGCGAAGCGATGGACGAGGTGTCCGGCCCGGTGGTCGCCATCGCGCTGGTGCTGGCGGCCGTCTTCGTGCCGATGGCCTTCGTGCCCGGCGTGACGGGGCAGCTCTACAAGCAGTTCGCCGTGACCATCGCGGCGTCGACCCTGTTTTCGGCGCTGATCGCCCTGACGCTAACGCCCGCACTGTCCGCCTTGCTGCTTCGGCCCAAGAACGACAACGCCGCTCCGAAGAACCTGCTCGATAAGTTCTTTGCGGGCTTCAACCGCGGCTTCGAACGCCTCACCGAGCGTTATGTCGGTGTGGTCCGCCGGTCGACCCGCTCGCTGGGGATCGTCGCCCTCGTCATGGCGCTGGTGGTGGCCGGTATCGTCTGGCTGGGACGCGTCACGCCGAGCGGCTTCGTGCCGGAAGAGGACGTCGGAGCATTTTTCGTGCAGGCCATCCTGCCCGATGCCTCCAATGGCCTGCGCACCCAGGAAGTGCTCGACGGATTCTCGACCAAGCTGCGCCAGCTGCCGGGCGTCGATTCGGTCCTGGCCATCAATGGCTTCGACGTGCTGAGCGGCACCGCGACCCCCAACGGCGGCCTGATGATCGTCAAACTCAAACCCTGGCACGAACGGCAGAAGCAGGAAGAATCCGCCGAGGCGCTGGTACTGCAGGCAAACAAGATGGGCTTCATGATTCCCGAGGCGATCGCCTTCGCCTTCGGCCCGCCGGCCCTGCCTGGCTTCGGCGCTTCGGCGGGCTTCTCGATGCTGATCCAGGCCAAGGGAGCGCAGACGAGTACCGATCTCTCCGAGATGACTCAGGCATTCATCGCCGAGGCGGGCAAGGACCCGGCGATCGGCAGAATCAATACCGTATTCACCGCCGCGACGCCCAAGTTCAAGTTGACCGTCGACCGGGAAAAGGCCAAGTCGCAGGGCGTGTCGCTGACGGATCTTTACGCCACGCTGCAGTTCGCGCTCGGTTCGTACGAGGTCAATGACTTCACTCTCTATTCCCGCAACTATCGCGTGATCCTGATGGCCGACGCGCCTTATCGCGAAGATATCGGCGCCCTCGTTACCTCCGGGTACGCAACAACGTCGGCGAGATGGTGCCGATCAACACGCTCGTCCAGGTCGACCAGTCGTATGGTCCGCGCTTTTCGACGCGCTACAACCTCTATCGGTCGGCCGAAGTGACCGGCCAGGCGGCGCCCGGCTACAGTTCCGGCGAAGCCTTGGCGGCGCTGGAACGGGCTGCGGCCAAGGTGCTGACGCCCGACTACGGCTACGCATGGTCGGGACAAACCCTGGAGGAGGTGGAAACCGGCAATTCGGCGATTTGGGTCATGCTGCTGTCCGTCGTGATGGTGTTCCTGTTTCTCTGCGCGCTCTATGAAAGCTGGTCGATCCCCATTGCGGTGCTGCTGGGCGTGCCCTTCGGCGTCCTCGGCGCGCTGCTGTTCATCCTGATGCGCGGCCTGGACTTCAATGTCTACGGCCAGATCGGCGTGGTGACCCTGGTGGGTCTCTCGGCAAAGAACGCCATCTTGATCGTGGAATTCGCCAAGCTGTATCGCGAGCAAGGCAAAGGGATCGTCGAGGCGGCGGTCGAGGCGGCAAAGCTGCGCTTGCGGCCCATCCTGATGACCTCTTTCGCCTTCATCCTCGGCGTCTTGCCGCTTTACGTCGCCACCGGCGCCGGTGCCGCCTCCAAACACTCCGTGGGCACGGTGGTGTTCGGCGGCATGCTGGTCGCCACCCTGATGGCCGTGGTACTCATTCCCGCGCTCTACGTCATCGTCCAGTCGACGACCGAAAAACTGACCGGCAAGCACGGCAAGACATCGTCGGAGGCGGGGGCCGCCGCGAAAATCGAACCGGAGGGAGCCGACCATGCATAAGAACCGGACCAGCCGCTTGCCGGGCGCCGCGACGACGCTCGTCGCTTGCGCACTGCTTTCGGGTTGCATGATGGGCAGGGATTACGCGCGGCCCGAGCTCGATCTGGCAGCGAACCATGCGGTGAGCGTGGCGCCGGCAACCGCCTCGTCGATCGGCAACGTCGCGTGGTTCGATTTGTACGAGGATCCCCAGTTGCGGCAGTTGGTCCGCGATGCGCTCGACCGCAATCTCAACCTTCAGCTCGCCCTGGCGCGCGTCGAGGAAGCGCAAGGCCGTATTCGCGTCTCGCGCTCGAGCTTGTTTCCGACGCTCTCCGGCTCTCTCGAAACGACCGCCTCGCCCCGCGCGCACGGCAACGACAGCAATTTCATGACGGGGCTGGCGTTTGGCTGGCAGATCGACCTGTTCGGCCGCCTGCAGCGCATGAGCGAGGCCGCGCGCGCCGACTGGCTGGCCAGCCAGGCCGGACGCAATGCGGTCATTTCGCAATTGATCACGCAAGTGGCGACCGCTTGGTTCAGTATCCGCGAACTGCGCCGCGAGGAGGACATTACCCGGCGCAACATCGAAATCCAGCAGGCTTCGCTGGACTTGGTTCGCTCGATGCACCGCAACGGGATTGCCTCCGACTCGGAGGAACAACAGGCGATCAGCCAGTTGGCCGGCACCCAAGCCAGCCTGCCGCAACTGGTGCAGGCGCGTCTGGTCCAGGAGAACAACCTGGCCATCCTGGTCGGCGACTATCCCGCAGCGCGCCCCGATACCGCGCCGGTAACAGGCAAAGGGCTGGCGCTGGACACGCTGCCGCTGGGCGTGCCGACGGATCTGTTGGCGCGCCGGCCCGACGTCATCGCCGCCGAGGAGCGGCTCCACGCCGCCATCGCGCTGGAAGGCGCAGCGATGGCCAACCGCTTCCCCTTCCCGACCATCGGTTTCGGCGCTTTCTTCGGCCGGCTATCGCCCACACTGGGCGACCTCTGGGGCGGTGGCGACTCGGTCTCGCTCAATAGCTGGGGCCCGTCGCTCTCGCTGCCCATTGTGAACTTCGGCCGGGATGCCGGCAACGTGGATATCGCAACCGCCCAGGCGAAGCAGGCTCTGATCGGCTATCGCATGACGGTGCAAAACGCTCTGCTCGAAGTCAATCAGGCCGCCTACGCGCTGAACGCCGCGCAAGACCAGATCGTGCCCCTGCAGCAGCAGAGCACGTCGGCCACCCGCCTGCTGACCTTGCAGCAGATGCGCTTCAAGTCGGGCGTGTCGAGCTATCTCGAATTGCTCGATGCGCAACGCCAACTGCTGGGCACGCAGATCAACCTCTCCCGCGCCCATCTGAACCGCGACCTCGCCCTCCTGGCGCTTTATCAAGCCCTGGGAGGTGGCTGGACCAGCGAGGCCAAGCGAGAAGCAAGCAACTAGCTGGGGCAGTCACTTCGTCACCTTTGCCTTGCCAAAGAAAGTAGGCACCCCATGACACGACTCGCTTGCTGCCGCTCGCTTATCGCTTCGCTGGCGCTCCCCTTCGCGGCATTGTCGGGATTGGCGGGCTGTGCCGCCCTCGACACGAAATCATCCGCCTCGCTACCCGTGGCGATGGCCACCCTCAGCAGCAGCGTCGGCTATCGCGAGCGTATCTTGCCGCCGCCGGGCGCGGTCGCGATCATCAGTCTGCAGGACACCGCGCGCGCCGATGCGCCGGCGACAGTACTGGCGGAGCAGCGCATCGATATCGGCGGCAAGGGCGTACCGTTCGACGTCACCTTGACTTTGCCGCAAGATCGGCTCGCCGCCGCCCGCGCACCCGGTCTGCGCGCGGTGATACGCGATGCCGATGGCCGCCTGCTATGGACCAGCGATACACGCCATCCCGTCGCCGTCGACCGGGCGGTGCAGCAACTCGCGCCGATCATGATGGTACGTGTCCCCGAGGCACAGCCGGCTGCTTGGCCGGGAGGCGCTTGGCGCATTGAGTCGCTGGCGGGCACCGGTATCGTGGACCGCAGCCACGCCTGGCTGGAATTTCGGCCCGACGGCACGGTCAGCGGCTCGACCGGTTGCAACGGCTTTTCAGGCACCTATCAGGTCGAGGGAGCGACGCTGCGCTTCGGGCCGCTGGCCAGCACGCGCAAGGCGTGCGTGCCGGCATTGGGCGACCAGGAGGCGCGCATGCTCGTACTGTTGTCGGAAGTGCGCGCTTGGCGACTCGCCCGCGACGGCGCCCTACTGCTCATGACGGCAGACGGTCGCTCGCTGCTGACACGGCGCTGATTCGCCGGACGCAATTCGCACGACGAATCGAGACATCCGAAACCGGCCAGGGCTGAGATTCGATCGATACTCGAGGGGCGATGCCGCTTTGCGGATCCGGCAAACGCGTATCTCGTCGAGCAAAATGTCCGGCGATTTGTCTCGATGTCTCAGGGTGTCATGATGCTGCCGTGAGCTGCGACGACGGCTACGCGCGGTTGACGATATCGCCCGCAGCCAATAACATGGCATACTCATTCATGACGATCGCAACGCCGCGGTCGAGAACATCTCCATCAGGCCGGCGCGCCTGCCTGGGTTCGTTGCCGTAGTCCGCTCGAACCATACGGAGTTTGT
>JAGVUA010000128.1 GCA_019136545.1 Betaproteobacteria bacterium | reverse complement strand
TACGCGCTAGGCGAGGCGGCCTGCACCGGATTGCACGGCGCCAACCGGCTGGCCAGCAATTCGCTGCTCGAATGCATCGTCTACGCCGAAGCCGCCGCCGCCGACATCAAGATCCAGCAGCCCGCCGAGCCCCCTCGCCTGCCGCGCTGGGACGAAAGCCGCGTCACCGACGCCGACGAGGAAGTCGTCATATCCCACAACTGGGACGAACTGCGGCGCTTCATGTGGGACTACGTCGGCATCGTGCGCACCACGAAACGGCTGGAGCGCGCGATGAACCGCATTCGCCTGTTGGAACGGGAAATCGACGACTATTACGCCAACTTTCGCGTGTCGAACGACCTGATCGAGTTGCGCAACCTGGTCCAGACCGCGCATCTGATCGTGCGCAGCGCTCGGCGCCGCAAGGAAAGTCGCGGCCTGCACTACAGCCGGGATTTTCCGGATCTGCTGCCGAAGGCGCGCAGCACCGTGCTTAGCCCGTCGTCAAACTAGCCCGCCACTTCAGCCAGACGCGCAACTTCCTGTATTGGTCGCGATCGAGGCTGTCGGGCAGAATCACCACGGCACGGCGCCCTTGATCCGTCAGCACGAGCAGCACGGTCAGCCAACCCAACACCCTGCTTGCTCGCGCGACGCTGCCCCGGACGAACGTCCCGTCGCCATCGAGAATTCCCAAGCGGCCATCGGGCTCCAAGCTAAGTTCGCGCGGATGAGCACGGATTAGGCAGATCATCAACGACGACGCCAAGGTTGCCCAGATGGCCAGTTTTGCCGGCAGCGGTATCTCCGTCGGCAATAGCGCCATGCCCGCCATCAGGTGCATCAGGCACAACGCGGTGGACAGGATGCGCGACCGGTGAACCGGGAAGGTAGCGGTTGAGGTAGACGCTGCGCGCGGCAACCCGATGACCGGCGGGCGAAAGTCAGGCGCGGCGGAACGCCAAGGTGCCGTTGGTGCCGCCGAAACCGAAGTTGTTCTTGAGCGCGATGTCGATCTTCAGATCGCGCGCCGTATTGGCGCAATAGTCGAGATCGCACTCGGGGTCCTGGTCGAAAATATTGATGGTCGGCGGCGACACCTGATGGTGCACGGCCAGCACGGTCAACACCGACTCCAGGCCGCCCGCGCCGCCCAGCAGATGGCCGGTCATCGACTTGGTGGAATTGACGACCAGTTTCCTGGCGGCATCGCCCAAGGCCAGTTTGATGGCATCGGTTTCGTTCTTGTCGCCGAGCGGCGTCGACGTGCCGTGAGCGTTGATGTATTGCACATCATCCGGGTTGAGCCCCGCATCCTTGAGCGCATTGAGCATGCTTCGGCGCGGGCCGTCGGTGTCGGGAGCCGTCATGTGATAGGCGTCGCCGCTCATGCCGAAACCCACCACCTCCGCGTAAATGCGCGCCCCGCGCCGCTTGGCCTGCTCGTATTCCTCCAGCACCACGACACCGGCGCCCTCGCCAAGCACGAAGCCGTCGCGCCCCTTGTCCCAAGGGCGGCTGGCCGTGGCGGGATCGTCGTTGCGGGTCGACAACGCCTGCGCCGACGAGAATCCGCCGATGGCCAGCGGAACCACCGTCGACTCGGCACCACCGCAGATCATGACATCAGCATCGCCATGCTGAATCATGCGAAAACCGATGCCGATGGTGTGCAAGCCCGTGCTGCAGGCGGTCACTACGGAAAGATTCGGTCCCTTGACGCCGAGCATGATCGACAAGTTGCCCGAGATCATGTTGATGATGGTGCCCGGGATGAAGAAAGGCGAAATCTTGCGCGGACCGCCGGCGAGGAAATCGCTGTAGGTTTCCTCGATCATCGGCAGCCCGCCGATGCCGGAGCCGATGTTGACGCCGATGCGATCGGCATTTTCCGGCGTCACCGTCAGCCCCGCATCGCGGAAGGCCTGGATGCCGGCCGCCATGCCGTAATGGATAAAGACGTCCATCCGCCGGGCTTCCTTGGCCGACAGGTATTCAGCCACGTCGAAGCCCTTGACCTCTCCGGCGATGCGCGACTTGAACGCCGATGCGTCGAAGCGGCTGATCGACACCACGCCGCTGGTGCCGGCGACGATGTTGCGCCAGGTATCGGCAACGTTGTTGCCCACCGGCGAGATGGCTCCCAGACCGGTTACGACGACTCTGCGACGCGACAAGGTGATCTCCAGGGACTTGAAGGAAATCCGCCCGTTGAGGCGGGGCCGGCTTTATCCGGAACTCAGGCCTTCTTGAGGTTGTTGTTGATGTAATCGACCGCCTGCTGGACCGTGGTGATTTTCTCGGCTTCCTCGTCGGGGATCTCGCATTCGAACTCTTCCTCGAGCGCCATCACCAGTTCGACGGTGTCGAGCGAATCCGCGCCCAGATCATCGACGAAGGACGAGTCGATCTTGATGTCCGCCTCGTTGACGCCGAGTTGCTCGGCCACGATCTTTTTGACGCGTTGTTCGATGTTCTCCATTTGCCGCTCCTTCCCTGAGATCAGGTGTAGTGAAAACTTTTTCCATTTTACCAAAACCGGACCATGCGCCAGCTTCGGCTTGATCAAGCCATGTACATGCCGCCATTGACGTGCAGCGTGACGCCGGTAACGTAGGCGGCATCGGGACCCGCGAGGAAAGCGACGGCGGCGGCGACATCCTCGCCCTCGCCCAGACGGTTCAGCGGAATGCGCTGCAGCAATGCGGTGCGCTGTTCTTCGGACAATGCCCGCGTCATGTCGGTATCGATCAGGCCCGGCGCAACGCAATTGGCCGTGATGTTGCGACTGCCGAGCTCCTGCGCCAGCGATCGGGTCAGGCCCTCCACCCCGGCCTTGGCGGCCGTGTAGTTGGCTTGGCCGGGATTTCCCGACGAACCCACCACCGAGGTGATGTTGATGATGCGGCCATGGCGGGCCTTCATCATGCCGCGCATGACCAGCTTCGCCAAGCGAAACACCGCCTTGAGGTTGGTGTCGATGACGGCATCCCAGTCATCGTCCTTCATGCGCATGGCGAGGTTGTCGCGCGTGACGCCGGCGTTGTTCACCAGCACCGTTACGGAACCGTAGCGTTTTTCGATGGCCGCGACGACGGCTTCGCAAGCGGCCGCTTCGGTGACGTCGAGTTTGACGCCCCAGCCTTGAACGCCCGCTTCGTCAAAGGTGCGCTGAATCTCTGCCGCGCCGGCCTCGCCAGTCGCGGTGCCGACCACGGTAGCGCCATCCCTGCCCAGCCGCAGGGCGATGGCGCGGCCGATGCCGCGCGTGGCGCCCGTGACCAGGGCGATCTGCCCGCTCAGGAAAGTCATGCCTGTGCCCTTGTCGACTCCAGCGCCGCCTCGACACCGGCCAAGTCGCTCATCGCCGCGCCGGTCAGACCGTCGGCGCAGCGCTTGACCAAGCCGGCGAGCACCTTGCCCGGTCCGCACTCGAAAACATGGGTCACGCCAGCGGCCCGCATGGCCTGCATGGTCTCGACCCAGCGCACCGGCGATGCCGCCTGCCTGACCAGCGCGGCGCGGATCCCGTCCGGCTCGCCGACCATCGCGACATCGACGTTGTTGACCACGGGAGTCAGTGGCGGCGACACGCCGACCTCGGCAAGGCGGATCCGCAGCTTGTCCGCGGCCGGCTGCATCAGCGCGCAATGGAAAGGCGCCGATACCGGCAACATCACGGCCCGCTTGGCTCCCTTGCCCTTGCAAGCCTCGGTAGCCCGCTCGACGGCGGCCTTATGGCCGGCAATCACCGTCTGCTCGGGCGAGTTGAAATTCACCGCTTCGACCACTTGTCCCTGGGCGGCTTCGCTGCAGGCGGCCATGACGCGTTCGGCATCGAGCCCGAGCACGGCCGCCATGGCCCCTGCTCCGGCCGGCACGGCCTCCTGCATGGCTTTGGCGCGCAACTCGACCAGGGGCACGGCTTCCTGCAGCGTCAAGGCACCTGCCGCGACCAGCGCGGCATATTCGCCGAGGCTGTGCCCAGCCATCATGGCCGGACGGGCGCCGCCTTTCTCCAGCCATAGGCGCCAGACGGCAACCCCGGCGGTAAGCATCAGCGGCTGCGTGTTGACGGTCTGGTTCAGCGCTTCGGCCGGGCCGTCGCTCACGAGTCGCCAGAGGTCGCACCCCAATGCAGCGGACGCCTCGTCGAAGGTGGCGCGAATCACCGGGCTATCGCCGTAGGCCGCCATCATGCCCACGGATTGCGAGCCCTGACCAGGAAAGACAAGCGCAAATTTCATGTTTCGATTCTCAGTATCTCAGCAGGGTCGCGCCCCAGGTGAAGCCGCCGCCGACCCCTTCCAGCAGCACGTGGTCGCCACGCTTGATCTTCCCCTCCCTCACCGCTTCGTCGAGCGCTAGCGGAATGGAGGCGGCGGAGGTGTTGCCGTGAGCATGCACCTTCAGAATGCACTTCTCCTCGGGCAGGCCCAGCTTCTTGGCTGTCGCCTGGATGATCCGGGCGTTGGCTTGATGCGGTATCAACCAGTCGATCTGTTCGCGGGTCATGCCGGCGGCCGCGATGACTTCGTTGGCGACCTCGGCCAGCACCTTGACCGCGAACTTGAACACCGCCTGGCCATCCATTCGCAACAAGGGATCGCCGGTCGGTTGACCACAGGCGAGATGGCCGGGGACCGCCAGGATCTTGTTGTAGCTGCCGTCGGCGTGAAGCGCCGAAGCCAGCAGGCCCGGCGCCGATGCCGCCTCGAGCACGACGGCGCCGGCGCCATCGCCGAACAGAACGCAAGTGCCGCGGTCCTTCCAGTCGAGGATGCGCGAAAAGACTTCGGCGCCCACCACCAGCACGCGCTTGTTGGCGCCGGAACGGATGAACTTGTCGGCAATCCCCAGCGCATAGACGAAGCCGCTGCACACCGCTTGCACGTCGAACGCCGCCGCACCGTTCCTGATGCCCAGCTTGTCCTGCAGCAACGCCGCCGTGCTCGGGAAAATATAGTCGGGCGTCGAGGTGGCCACGATCACCAGGTCGATGTCATCGGCGGCGCAGTTGGCCGCTGCCAGCGCACGCCGGGCGGCCTCCAATGCAAGGTCGGACGAATTGACGCCCGGTCCGGCGATATGCCGCGTCCGGATGCCGGTCCGCTCGATGATCCACTCGTCGGTCGATTCGAGCCCATGCGCGGCGATCAATGCTTCGTTGCCGACGGGGGGGCCGGGAAGAAAACTGCCGGTGCCTGCGATTCTGGCGTGAATCATGCCGCTACCGGAATACCGTTGTCGGGATGGAGGATGGCCATGCGTGCCGCGATTTTTTCCGGAAGCCGCTCCCGCGCCGCTTCGGCCGCGCGTTCCAGCGCGCAGCGGAAGGCGTAGGCATCGGCCGATCCGTGGCTCTTGAACACGATGCCCTTCAGGCCAAGCAGGCTGGCGCCGTTGTAGGCACGGTGGTCAAAACGCCGCTTGAAGGCGCGAATGACCGGCAACGCCATCAAGGCCGACAGCTTGGTCAGCAGGTTGCGCGAAAACTCTTCCTTGAGTCCGCTGGCGATCATCTGGGCCAGGCCTTCGGACGACTTGAGCAGGACATTGCCGACAAACCCGTCGCAGACCACCACGTCGGCGGCGCCGCGCCATATCTGGTCGCCTTCGACATTGCCGAGGAAATTGAGCCCGCTTTCCTTGAGCAACTCCGCCGCCTGCTTGACGACTTCATTGCCCTTGATGTCTTCCTCGCCGATATTGAGAAGACCGACGCTCGGACGATCGCGATGCTCGAGCGCCGCCACGAGCAGCGTGCCCATGATGCCGAACTGGCACAGATGCTCGGCCGTGCAGTCGACGTTGGCGCCCAGGTCGAGGACGTAGCAGTGCCCATCGACGGTCGGCAGAATGCTGGCGATGGCCGGCCGGTCGATGCCTCGCAGCGTCTTGAGGACGAAGCGTGAAATCGCCATCAGGGCGCCGGTATTGCCCGCCGAAAGGGCCGCATCGGCACGGCCGTCCTTGACCAGGTCGACCGCCACCCGCATCGACGAGTCTTTCTTGTTCCTGAGCGCGATCGAGATCGCATCGTGCATCTCGACGACCTCGCTGGCATTCTGGATGCGCAACCGCTGGCCCAAGCGCTCCGCGCCGCGCAGCAGCGGACGCAAGGCGGCCTCGCGCCCGACCAGTACGGCCGAGCAGCCGGCATCCCGGCCGAGAAAATCGAGAACGGCAGGAACCGTGACCGACGGACCGTGGTCACCGCCCATGCAATCGACCGCGATGGTGATGGTCATCGTGAAAACGGCCGGGCGAAAATGCGCCCGGCCGCGTTCGGCTCGAGGAATTACTCGCCCTTGGCCTTCAGAACCTTCTTGCCGCGATACACGCCGGACGGGGAGACATGGTGGCGCAGATGGACTTCCCCGGTGGTCGACTCGACGGCGAGCGGAGGATTGGTCAGGAAGTCGTGCGCCCGATGCATGCCGCGCTTCGACGGGGATTTCTTGTTCTGTTGTACAGCCATGGTCAAACTCCTTTCTTAAACTGAGCCAGCGCCGCGAACGGCGACGGCTCGCGCTCGTCATGCATTGGCGCCGGAGGCTTGCAGCTTGGGTGACGCGGCACCAGCGGCAGCGCCAACAACACCTCTTCCTCGATCAACGGCAGCAACGCCATGTCCTTCTCGGCGACGACGGCATCGAAGCCGTCCTCGGCCATCTCGTCCTCCGGCCAGGGTTCGCCCGGCGGCACGAGCAACAACCGGGCGGTCACGTCCAACGGGTGGCTCAACATCTCCAGGCAGCGCTGGCAACGCAGCTTCAACTGTCCCGAGACACTGATATCCAGCCAGCACTTTCCTTCGCCATCCCGATGGCCGGCGACAACATACGCCAACCGGCCCGCAGAATCCGCCAAGTCTTCCGCCAGTCTGGGCAGCGCCGACACTTCGACGCTTGCCGCCAGGCGCAGGCCGTCTCGCGCGAACTCGATGCCGTCGATGGACACCGGAAGCGCCTGATCGGCTTGCTGATCTGACTGGAACACCATAAACGGCGAATGCTATCATGCCGTCGCTTTTTACGTCAAAACAAAAAGATGGCAACGATTGTTCTTGCTTCCACCTCGCCCTTCCGCCGCGAACTGCTAGCGCGCCTGCAGCTTCGCTTCGAACTGGCCGCGCCCAATGTGGACGAATCCCCGCTTGCCGGAGAAACGCCGGCGGCCACCGCCGAACGTCTCTCGGTCGCCAAGGCCCGCGCCGTCGCCGCGCGCTACCCGGAAGGGCTGATCATCGGCTCCGATCAGGTGGCGCACATGGGCGACGTGCGTTTCGGCAAACCCGTCACCCGCGAGAATGCCATGGTTCAACTCCGCTCGATGAGCGGAAAAACCGTCATCTTCCACACGGGTTTGTGCTTGCTGAATGCTCGTAGCGGGCGCCTGCATGTGCGCGGCGTGCCAACGGAAGTGCGCTTTCGCGAGCTGTCCGACGACGAGATCCTCCGCTACCTGGACAAGGAGGACGCCTTGAACTGTGCCGGTAGCGCCCGTTCGGAAGGACTGGGCATCAGCCTGCTCGAGTCCCTGCGCGGCGACGATCCCAATGCGCTCGTCGGCCTGCCATTGATCGCCCTGTGCGAAATGCTCCGCGCCGAGGGCATTCCCCTGCCCTGATGCCCGGTACCCTGTACTTGGTGCCGGCGACCCTGGGCGCCGAAGCTTGGCCGGACTACCTGCCCGCGGCAACGCGCGATATCGCCTGCCGGCTGAGCCGTTTCATCGCCGAAAACGCCAAGACGGCGCGCGCGGAGCTGAAGCGGCTGGGCCATCCGCTGCCGCTACGCCAGATCGATATCCAGCAGCTGCCCGAACGCTGCGCGGCGGCCGACATCGAGCGGCTGCTTGAACCGCTGCGCGCGGGCGAGGACGTCGGCCTGGTATCGGAGGCCGGCTGTCCGGGGGTTGCCGACCCCGGCGCCTCGATCGTGCGCCGCGCCCACGCCATCGGGATCGCCGTCAAACCGCTGGTGGGACCGTCGTCGCTCTTGCTGGCCTTGATGGCCTCCGGCCTGGAAGGCCAGCGCTTCGCCTTCCACGGCTACCTGCCCGCGCGCGAACCCGATCGGAAACAACGCATCGTCGAACTCGAGAAGGAATCGAAACGCCTGGGCCAGACGCAATTGTTCATTGAGGCGCCCTACCGCAACGATGCCTTGCTGGCGGCCCTGCTCGCCGCGTGCCAGCCGGGAACCCGGCTTTGCCTGGCCACCGGCCTGACGTCGGCGGAAGAAACCATCGCCACCCGGACCATCGGCGAATGGCGACGACTGACTTTGCCCGAAACGCGGCCCAACCTCGACCGGCGGCCGACCGTATTCCTGATGCTGGGCTGATCCGGCGGCTCAGCGCAGGCTCAGGCGCGCCATCATGTTGGTCGCGCCCTCGGCCACGTCGGCGCCGAGCTGCTTGGCCAGCTTTTCGGCGAAATTGGGCTTGACCGAATAATCGCGAATGCTCTCCGCCTTGAACACGTCGCGGGCAATCGACTCCACCGTGCCAAATTCGTCCGCCAGCCCGAGTTCCAGGCTTTTTGCGCCGCTCCACATCAAGCCCGAGAACATGTCGGGCGTTTCCTTCAGGCGCGCTCCCCGGCCCTGACGGACGACCGCGATGAACTGCTGATGGATTTCCGCGAGCATCTGCTCGGCATGCGCCTTTTGCTGGGCGTTCTGCGGGGAAAAGGGATCGAGGAAGCCTTTGTTCTGGCCGGCCGTGAGCAGGCGGCGCTCGACGCCGAGCTTGTCCATCGTGCCGGTGAAGCCGAAGCCGTCTATCAAAACGCCGATCGAGCCGACGATGCTGGCCTTGTCCACGAAGATCTTGTCGGCCGCCGCCGCCACGTAATAGCCGCCCGACGCGCAGATGTCCTCGACCACCGCATGCAGCGGAATATCGGCGTGCTTGGCGCGCAGCCGCCGGATCTCGTCATTGATCATCCCGGCCTGGACCGGGCTGCCGCCCGGGCTGTTGATGCGCAGGACGATGCCGGCAGTATGCTTGTCGTCGAAGGCCGCCTGCAGGGCGGCGTTGATGTTCTCGGCGCTGGCGTCTCCCTTGTGGCTGATGACGCCGGTCAGATCGATCACGGCCGTATGCTTCTTGCCTTCGGCCAGGCTTTCCGTGTCGCCGGGCCAATCGAAGGCAAGCATCAATACGACGGTCAGATAGGCGAACCCCAGCAGCTTGAAAAAAATGCCCCACCGGCGCCGCGCGCGTTGCTCGCGCAGGGCGTCCACTGCCAGGGATTCAATGACCTTGCGTTCCCAGTTCGGCGAGTTGTTGTCGCTCACGGTTCGGTTTCCTGATGTCGATGTGCGGCTTCAAGTATATCGTCATCAATCAAGCGTGTTGTTTCAGCCACGCCGACAATTCGGCGACCGAATCGACGCAGCGGAGCGCGGCCATCGACTCCAGCGCTTCCCGGGAATGCGCGCCGTAGCTGACGCCGAGCGCGCTCGTGCCGGCATTGCGCGCCATTTCCAGGTCGTGGGTGGTATCGCCGATCATCAAAGTCAGCGATGGCGGCACGCCGAGTTCCTCCATCAATTGCTCCAGCATTTGCGGATGCGGCTTCGAATGGCATTCGTCGGCGCAGCGCGTGGCATGGAATCGCCCCGCCAACCCGCTCGCGGCCAGCGCTCGATTCAATCCGGCGCGCGACTTGCCGGTGGCCACCGCCAGCGCGTACCCGGCCGCCGCGAGATCGCGCACCAGCGATTCGGCCCCGTCGAACAGCTTCAAGTCCTGGTCCTGGGCGCGGTAGTGATGGCCGTAGCGCTCCGCCATCTGCAGATGGCGGCCCGCTTCCAGCTCGGGCAGGGCGTAACTCAGCGCCTCGCGCAAACCCAGGCCGATCACGTGCCGGGCCTTGTCCTCGGTCGGCGGCGGCAGGCCCAGATCGATCGCCGCAGCCTGGATGCTGGCCACGATGGCTGCCGCCGAATCCATCAGCGTGCCGTCCCAATCGAACACGATCAATTCAAAGCGCTTCGCCATAAGTCCTCGTTTCGTTGGCATTCAGCCGCGCCATGAAGCGCCTCAAATCGTCCGGCAAACCCGACTCGAGAGCGACCGCGACCCCGGTGAGCGGATGCGGCAGCGACAGCTTCGCCGCATGCAGGAACATGCGTTTGAGCCCGGCTTTCTGGAGGTGTTTGTTGATCGAAAAATCGCCATATTTGTCATCGCCGGCCAGCGGAAACCCCAAATGCGTCAGATGGACGCGGATCTGGTGCGTGCGGCCGGTCTTCAGTTCCACCTCGACCAAACTGAAGTTTTCCCAGCGCGCCACCAGCCGGACGATGGAATGTGCCTGCTTGCCGTCCTCGGAAACGCTGACCCGGCGTTCTCCCTCCTCGGTCAAATACTTGTGCAGCGGCAAGCGCACATGTTGCAGCGGATTGCACCAGCGCCCCTTGACCAGCGCCAGGTAGCGCTTGGCGATGCCGCCTTCCCGAAACAGGTCGTGCAGCCGAGTAAGCGCCGACCGTTTCTTGGCCACGACCAGCAGCCCCGACGTTTCCCGGTCGAGCCGGTGCGCCAGTTCCAGAAAGCGCGCTTCCGGCCGGGCCCGGCGCAGTTGCTCGATGACGCCGAAACTCACGCCGCTGCCCCCGTGCACCGCAACGCCGGCCGGCTTGTCGAGCACGATCATCGCGTCGTCCTCGAAAACGATGTCGAAATCGCGCGCCGGCACCGCGGATGGGTCGGCTGCGGCCGCGATGCGGATGGGCGGCACGCGCACCGCGTCGCCTGGCCGAAGCCGATATTCGGCAGCCACCCGGCCCTTATTTACCCGCACCTCGCCGCTCCGGAGGATTCTGTAAATATGGCTCTTGGGCACGCCCTTGGCCAGTCGCAACAGGAAGTTGTCGATACGCTGGCCGACCGACTCTTCCCCGACCTCCAGTAATGTTGGCGAATCTTTGCTTAAGTCTTTCATTTCCCATATACTGGCCGCCGGTTTGCCGTCCCGCGACGGCGTGCCCGGCGGCCCGAAGCGGCGCCGGTGGCGCCCTCCCGGAACGTTGCCTCCTCCCCGTACTCCCGCATGTTCCATTCGCCGGCGTAACGCTGAGGCGGCAAGAGGCTCGGTCCGCCGCTCGACATGCTTGAGGCATTTGCTCGGCACCGTCCCGGTCCAGCCTCTCGGAGCAACCCCGAAGGGTATGTCGCTCGCCCGAAGCAGCGATACTACTTGATTGCGCGCAACGCAGGCACAGACGATTTCCGGTGGGCGTCTTGAACGAGACCGCAGCGGATACGAAAAGAACGACACCCGTTTGCCATATGTATGCTTACTGGCCCATGATCCAGCACCTTACCAACGCAAACCCCGTCACCGCCGACTGAAATCGGCGGTCGCTTCGTAACGATTGTCGTGCCCTGCCAAAACGCGCGGGAGCATACATGAAACGCATGCTGTTCAATGCGACGCAGGCCGAGGAACTCCGCGTCGCGATCGTCGATGGTCAAAAGCTGATCGACCTCGACATCGAATCGGCCGCCAAGGAACAACGCAAGAGCAACATCTACAAGGCAGTCATCACCCGCATCGAGCCCAGCCTCGAAGCCGCCTTCGTCGATTACGGCGCCGAACGCCACGGCTTCCTGCCTTTCAAGGAAGTCTCCCGCTCCTACTTCAAGCCCGGCGTCGATGCCGGCCGCGCAAGCATCAAGGATGCCCTGCAAGTCGGCCAGGAGTTGATCGTTCAGGTCGAAAAAGACGAGCGCGGCAACAAGGGCGCGGCGCTCACCACCTTCATTTCCCTCGCCGGCCGCTATCTGGTGCTCATGCCGAACAACCCGCGCGGCGGCGGCGTTTCGCGCCGGGTCGAAGGCGAAGATCGTCAGGAATTGCGCGAAGTCATGGACCAGTTGCAAGTTCCGCAGGGCATGAGCCTGATCGCCCGCACCGCCGGCATCGGCCGCGGCCGGGAAGAGCTCGAGTGGGACATGAACTACCTGCTCCAGCTCTGGCGCGCCATCGAGGGCGCCGCCCAGTCGCAATCCGGAGCCTTCCTGATCTACCTCGAATCGAGCCTGGTCATTCGCGCCATCCGCGATTACTTCCACGCCGATATCGGCGAGATCCTGATCGACACCGACGATATTTTCGAGCAGGCGCAGCACTTCATGGCCACCGTGATGCCGAACAACGTGTCCCGGATCAAGCGCTACCGCGACGACGTGCCCCTGTTCTCGCGGTTCCAGATCGAGCATCAGATCGAGTCGGCCTACTCCCGCCATGTCACCCTGCCCTCGGGAGGCGCGATCGTCATCGACCACACCGAGGCGCTGGTCTCGGTGGACGTCAACTCGGGCCGGGCCACCAAGGGTTCCGACATCGAGGAAACGGCTTTTCGGACCAACTGCGAGGCGGCCGACGAAGTTGCCCGCCAGTTGCGCCTGCGCGACCTCGGCGGCTTGATCGTCATCGACTTCATCGACATGGAATCGGCCAAGAACCAGCGCGAAGTCGAGAATCGCCTGCGCGACGCGCTGCATTACGACCGGGCGCGCGTCCAGATGGGCAAGATCTCGCGCTTTGGTCTGCTGGAACTCTCGCGCCAGCGCTTGCGCCCGGCGCTCGCCGAGACCAGCTATATCACCTGCCCGCGCTGCACCGGTACCGGCCATATCCGCTCGACCGAATCGGCCGCGCTGCACATCCTGCGCATCCTCGAAGAGGAGGCCATGAAGGAAAACACCGGCGCCATCCATGCGCAGGTCCCCGTCGATGTCGGCACTTTCCTGCTCAACGAGAAGCGGGTCGATATCGCCCGCATCGAGGTGCGCCACCGGATCAATCTGGTGATCGTGCCCAACCGACAATTCGAAACCCCGCAACACGAAATCATCCGCCTGCGCCACGATCAGCTGAACGCCGAGGACATCACCATCCCGAGCTACCAGATGGCGGAAAAGAAGATGGAAGAGGCCTACCAGCCCCCTTCCGCACAGGCCGACACCAAGCCAGCGCGGCCGGAAGCCGCCGTCAAGGGCATCACGCCCGACCAGCCGGCGCCGGTGGCACCGCCGAAGCCCGAGCCGCGGCCGGCAG
Organism: Betaproteobacteria bacterium; assembly: GCA_019136545.1. Taxonomy (GTDB): domain Bacteria; phylum Pseudomonadota; class Gammaproteobacteria; order Burkholderiales; family Rhodocyclaceae; genus Fen-999. Next base: position 22,127 of record JAGVUA010000128.1, on the reverse strand, counting down.
AAACGAAGCCCGAGCCCGGCATCATCGCCAAGATCATCGGCTGGTTCACCAGCGGCCCGGCCGCAGCGCCGGCCAAAACGGAAAGCAAGCCCGAGAAGTCATCGCGCAAGGACAGGGATGAGTCGCGCGGCGAACGAAGCGAACGCGGCACGCGCGAGCGAGGCGAACGCGGACGCGGACGCCGCGACAATCGCGAAAGTCGCGAGACCCGTGAAACCCGCGAGACCCAAGCCCGTGAGCCCCGCGAACCCCGTGAAAGCCGGCCCAATCGCGAACCCGGCGAAAAGCGCGAACGGACTGAAAACCAGCGCTCGCAAGCAGCCCGGCGCGAGGAAGGCGCCGAAGGACAGCCACCGCAGCAGAAGGAAGGACGCCGCGGACGCGGCGAACGAGGCGAGCGTCGGGAGGACAAGCAGCGCGACGAGCGCAATGGCGAAGCGCGCCAGACGAAAGCGCCCCGCGCCGACGCCGCCCTGCCCCTGATCGAGGCATCGGAGGCGCCGTTGCAGCCGGTCGAGGTGCCACCGAGCGAGACGGCGGGCGCGCCCGAATCGAACGGTGAAGGCGGCGGCCGTCGCCGGCGCGGCCGAGGCGGCCGGGGTCGCGGCGAACGTCGCGAAGAAGCCGCAGCGGCCGATCTGTCAACCACCGCCGTCGGTGATCAGCCCTCCGCCGAGCTACCCGCGGAACCGACGACGACCATCGAGAAGGCGGCTCAGGTTCGGCCCATGCCCTGGCCCGTGCCGATGCCGATGCCGATCGAAACGACGCCAGACCTCCCGGTCGCATCCCAGGTCCCGCCCGCCCAACCCGAGGTCACGGCGCCAAGCCCGGTCGAGATACCGGCGCCCGCCGCCCTGCTCGCGGAAATCGTGGTCGAGCCTGTCGAGCCGGTGGTCGCAGCCGTCGCCGAAGCTCCTGTGGTTGCGGTTACGGCGCTTGCCGAAGCGCCGAGCATCGATCTGACGGCGAATCTCGAGCAGGCCGGCCTGGTGATGATTGAAACGGCCGCGTCGACAAACGCCCCTCCGCCAGCGCCATCGGACGCGCCCAAGCTGGGCCGCAAGCCCAAACCCCCCGTGGCGGTCGCCGCCGAACCGCTGCAAATGGTGGAAACCAGGCACGACTGACACCGCGGGGACACCCCCTGGTCAGCGCACCATAGGCCGTCGGGATAGCTCCCGGCGGCCGCTTTCTTTCTTAGTCCCGGGACCGCTCCCGGAGCGTCTCGACGAGCCCGGCGGCGGCATCCTCGATCAAGTCGAGCACGCGCTCGAATCCTTCGGGCCCGCCATAGTAGGGGTCGGGCACGTCGCGCTCGCCGGAGTTGCCGAAATCGAGCATGAGTCCAAGACGATGGCGCTCCTCGGTCGGGCACGCCTGCCGCAGCGACGCCAAGTTGTCCCGATCCATCGCCAAAATATGATCGAAGCGCAGAAAGTCAGCCTCCCGGACCCGCCGCGCCCGCAGCTTCGACAGATCGTAACCGCGCATTGCCGCCGCTTTCTGGGTCCGAGGATCGGGAGACGCGCCGATGTGATAGCCGTGCGTGCCGGCCGAATCGATCTCGATGCGGCCTCCCAATCCGGCGCGTTCGGACAGTGTCCGAAACACGCCTTCCGCCGTTGGCGAACGGCAGATGTTGCCCATGCAGACGAACAGCACTTTGATCATGTCCGTTTCGATATCGGTCTTAAGACGCCGGGGAAAGGAAGCCGTGGAGATTATTCAGTTTTCGGTAAGGTATCGCGACCATAATCCTTGAAGGTCAGATGAGCCGCAATTATGACCGAAGCCCGACGTTTAAGCGTTTGCGATTCAACCCCCATGGAGCTTTCCGACATGAGTCCCCAGCAGCCCGTAGCGGTCACCTTGATCCCCGGCGATGGCATCGGCCCCGAGATCACCGAGGCCACCCTTCAGGTACTGGAGGCTCTCGACGCGCCTTTCGTCTGGGATCGACAAATCGCCGGAGCGGCCAGCGTGGCGGCCTGCGGCGAACCGCTGCCGCGAGCCTGCCTGGACAGCATTCGCAAGACCCGGCTGGCGCTCAAGGGGCCGCTGGAGACGCCGGTGGGCGGCGGCTACCGCTCGGTGAATGTCCAACTGCGCGAGGAATTCAAGCTTTACGCCAACCTGCGGCCGGCGCGAACCCTCATCCCGGGCGGTCGCTTCGACAATATCGATCTCGTCCTGGTGCGGGAAAACAACGAAGGCTTGTACATGGGTTACGAGCATTTCATCCCCATCGACGGCGATCCCCACGCCGTGGGCATGAGCACGGGCATCAACACCCGCCAGGGTTGCCGCCGCATCCTCCGTTTTGCTTTCGACTACGCGATCCGCAATGGCCGCAAGAAAGTCACCGTCGTGCACAAGGCTAACATCATGAAGGCGCTGACGGGCATTTTCCTCGAGACCGCGCGCCAATTGCATGTCGACGAATACAAGGACCGGATCGTCTTCGAGGAAGTGATCGTGGACGCCTGCGCGATGAAACTGGTGATGAATCCCTGGCAGTTCGACGTGCTGGTAACAACCAACCTGTTCGGCGACATCCTGTCCGACGAGATCGCCGGGCTGGTTGGCGGGCTCGGCATGGCGCCGGGGGCCAATATCGGCGAGCAAGCGGCCATTTTCGAAGCCGTGCACGGCTCGGCGCCCGATATCGCCGGCAAGGGCATCGCCAATCCGATCGCGCTGATGCTGGCGGCGGCGATGATGCTCGATCACGTCGGCCGAGGCGATCTTGGCCAGCGCTTGCGCACCGCCATCGATCAAACCCTGAACATCGACGGCGTCAGGACCGGCGACCTGGGCGGCAAGGCCGGCACACGCGAATTCGCCGACGCGCTGACCCGGCGAATCCGGGCGGCCGGCTGATGCCGGCCAAAGTCAGCGGCGGCACGCCGCCGAAGAAGCCCTATTCGACCGCGCCCTGACGTTTCAGGTAGTCCGCGATCTCGGTATTGCCCGACTTGCGGGCGAGATTCATGGCCGACTGGCCGTCCGCGTCGGTCAGATCCATGTCGGCGTCCGCCTCGATGAGCAGCTTGACGACTTCCTGATGCCCGTTGCGCGCGGCGAGCATCAGCGCGGTCTGGCGATTGGGCGCCCGCTTGTCGAGATCCGGTTTTTTGGCCAGCAGCAGCCGCACCACATCGGCATGCCCGGCAAACGCCGCGTACTGCAGCGGCGCCCATCCCGGCCCCGAGAGATCGGCGCCCGCCTCGATCAGGCGGCGGACGATGGGCGCATGCCCACGCAAGGCCGCCAAGGCCAGCGCCGTATCTCCATACCTGTTGTATTTCATTGTGTTGGCGCGATTTCTTAACAAGAAATCGAGAAGTTCCATGTTGCCGTTATTGGCCGCGAACATCAGCAAGGTCATACCCGAGGGATCGGAAGTGTTGGGGTCCATGCCTCGACGGACCAGGTCGATCACTTGCTCGGTCCGGTTGTCGCGGGCCGCGATCAGGATTTCGTCGTACACCCCCGCCCAAGCCGGTGCAACGCTCGCCAGCCACAACAGCATCGACAGAAACTTAAGCGGCAGCGAGATCTTGGTCATGATCAGTCAAGGTCACGTTGAACAAGCGACAAAAATTGCGGGTAGTCGCCTCGGCAAACTGCTCGAACGCAATCACGCGCAGGCGAGCGATCTCTTCGGCGACATAGTGGACAAACGCCGGCTCATTGAGTTTCCCGCGATGCGGAACCGGCGCCAGATACGGCGCGTCGGTCTCGACCAGCAGGCGATCGAGCGGCAATTCGGCCGCCACCGCCTTGAGATCCAGCGCATTCTTGAACGTGACGATGCCGGAAAATGACACATGAAAACCCAGTTCGATCGCCCGCCAGGCCGTGTCCCTATCCTCGGTAAAGCAATGGAAGACCCCACCCACCGCACCCGCGCCCTCTTCCTCGAGGATGCGCAAGGTGTCGTCCTTCGCTGAGCGCGTATGAATGATCAGCGGCTTGCCGCTACGGCGGGCCGCTTCGATATGGACGCGAAAGCGTCGCCGTTGCCATGCCAGATCGCCCGTCAGCCGGTAATAATCGAGTCCGGTTTCGCCAATAGCTACGATCTTCTTGTGACCTGCCAGACGGATGAGCGTTTCTACGTCGGGCTCTTCGCCATCTTCGGTATCCGGATGGACGCCGACGGCGGCAAAAATATTTTTGCATCCGGATGCAATTTCAAGTATCGCCGGCAAGCGCTCCAGCGTCACACCGGCGCAAAGGGCGGCGCCGACTCCATTGGCAGCCATCCTGCGCAGTACCGCAGGCAAATCGCCGACCAGTTCCGGAAAATCCAGATGACAGTGGGAATCGACCAGCATGCCGCTCAAAGCGTGTGCGTCGACCGGGACGAACCCAAATGGGCGCCAAGAATCGCCTCGATCTTGTCTCGGACCGCCTGCCCGCTTTCATCGGCACTGAATTGGACGCCGATACCCTGCGGTTTGTTGCCCTGCGCGCCGGCCGGCGTCACCCACACGACCGTGCCGGCGATGGGCAGGCGCGTCGGATCGTCCATGAGCGTCACCAGCATGAAAATCTCGTCCCCAGGCAAGTATTCCCGGGTGGTCGGGACGAACAGCCCACCCCGCTCCAGAAACGGCATGTACGCCGCGTAGAGCGCGGATTTCGACGTGATGTTCAGCGAAAGTACGCTTGGACGCGCACCGGCAGCGGGCGTGGCCATTATCCGCGCACCGCCTTGCCGCCGGCAATGGCATGCAGGTATCGCTCGGCCAGCTCTTCCAGATATAGCTTGGGATTCAAGGGATGGGATGCCAGGGCGCGCATTTTCACCAAGTCATTGTAACAACGTATCAAGCCGACCGCCGTCGCCCGTCCGGCCAGTTGCTCGACCACGCGGGACCGGTCCGTGAAATAGCGGCCGCGGCCGGCGAGCTTCCGTTGGACAAGTTCGAGTACCCATTTTTGGACGATATCGATCAGGCTTTCCATCGACAATCCAGCGTCGTCCTTGAGTTGCAACTGGCGCTCCCAACGGGCGGCAAGACTCAATGGATCCTCCCCTGGCTCGGCGAGGGCGGCGACGACCGCCCCGAAAGCGGCGGCCCGCCCCGACTGACTTTCAGCCAGCGCCCGCAAAGGGGCGCCCCCCATCAGGGCCAATAGCTCCAGCGCCGCCTTATCCTTGGTTTGACTAAGCCAGTCGCTCGCTTCGGCCAAGCCCGGTTTCGGCAGCTTCATGAGCCGGCAGCGACTGAGTATGGTCGGTAGGAGCGAGTTTATTCTTGATGTAACCAATATGAAATATACAGATACAGACGGTTCCTCAAGTATTTTAAGAAGTGCGTTCTGGGCGGCGGCATTCATGGCCTCCGCCGGCTCGATCACGATGACGCGAGCGCCGCCGCGATGCGAACCGACAAAAACAAAGTCTTCCAGTTCACGGATCTGCTCGATGCGGATCTGTCGACTGGCCTTCTTCTTCTCGCCCACCGACGCCTCGCCCTCGGCTTCGACCTCGGATTCCGGGCGCAGATAACGGAAATCCGGATGGTTGTTGCCGGCCAGCCAGTGGCAGGATGGACACGCCCCGCAAGCGCCCTTCGCGGTCGGGGATTCGCACAGCAAGCGGGCTGCGCTCGCCTGGGCAAAAGCGTGCTTGCCGATACCGGCCGGCCCCGCCAGCAGCAGCGCAGGCGGAACGCTGGCGCCGGCCCGCCACAGCCGCTGCCAGTCGGTCTCGTGCCAATCTAAATGTTTATTTTCAGAGTGTTGCAATTATTTCTTCAAGTGATTGTTGAATTTTATCGATCGCGCCGGTGGCATCGACAATACGAATCCGGCCGCGACTATTTTCGGCACGCCGCAGATACTCGGCGCGGACTCGCTCGAAAAACTCGCCCTGCTCCTGCTCGAACCGGTCGAGGGCGCGGTCCATGCCGAGAATGCGTCGGCGCGCCAGTTCGGTCGGTACGTCGAACAGCAGGGTCATGTCCGGCTGGAGGCGCAAACCATCGGCCGCCTCGCCCTGAACCCATTGTTCCAACAAGGCGAGTTTTTCCCGGGCCAGCCCCCGCCCGCCGCCCTGATAGGCGAAACTGGCGTCGGTGAAGCGATCGCAGACCACCCAATCGCCCCGGTCCAGGGCCGGCTCGATCACGCGCGCGAGGTGTTCGCGCCGCGCCGCGAACATCAGCAGCGCCTCGGTTTCAAGGTGCATCGGTTCGGCCAGCAGCAGCGCCCGCAATTTTTCCCCCAACGGCGTGCCGCCCGGTTCGCGCGTCTGAACCACGACGTGTCCCCGGGAGCGCAGGCGGGCCACCAGCCAATCCAGATGGGTGCTCTTGCCTGCCCCGTCCAGTCCTTCCAGGGTAATGAATCTGCCTCGCGTCACATCAACCTCCGCCGCCGCGTTTCTGGTATTTGGCCACGGCCCGATTATGCTCTTCCAGGCTGCGCGAAAAATGGCTGCTGCCATCGCCGCGTGCCACGAAGTAGAGCTTGTCGGAGACGCTTGGCCGCAGCGTCGCTTCGATCGATGCCAGGCCCGGCATGGCGATCGGCGTCGGCGGCAGACCTTTGCGCGTATAGGTGTTGTAGGGGCCGTCGGCCAAGAGATCGCGCTTGCGCAGATTGCCGTCGAACTTGTCGCCCAGTCCGTAGATCACCGTCGGATCGGTCTGCAAGGGCATGCCGATGCGCAGGCGGTTGGCGAACACCGAGGCCACGAGCGGCCGGTCGGCCGGCTGGCTGGTTTCCTTCTCGACGATCGATGCCATGATCAGCGCCTGGTAAGGGGTCGCAAAAGGCACGCTTGCGTCGCGCCCCGCCCACGCGACTGCCAAGTGGCGCTGCATGGCCTGGTAGGCGCGCCGCAGGATCGCCAGGTCGCTGGACTGCTTGGCGAACAGATAAGTGTCGGGGAAGAACAGCCCTTCGGGATGGGGTTCGACCGCGCCGATGCGGGCGAGAACCTCGGCATCGGTCAAGCCTTGCGTATCGTGGCGGACATGGGCGTCGGCATCCAGCGCCGTCCGCAGCTGCCTGAACGTCCGCCCTTCGACAAAGACGATCTCGGCCTGCGTGACGTCGCCCCGGGTCAGCTTCTCCAGCAACTGCCGGGGCGTGATCCCGGTCTCGACTTCGTAGCTGCCGGCCTTGATGCCGTTCGCCTGTCCCGACCAGCGGCCGAGCAGGGAAAACTGCCAGGGCCGGAAGCCGACACCGGCCTCCGCCATCGCCGTCGCGGCGCCGCGCAGGCTAAGGCCCGGCTGGATTTCGAAGGCCAGCGGCGACGCCCTGAGCGGCACCGGACTGGCCGCGAACCAGGCCATCCAGCCGGCAAAGGCCGCACCGGCGAGCAAGGCCAGCAGGATCAGTCGGACAATGATGCGCATCGAATCTTGCGGGAAAACGGGCGCCCTATAATAGCGAAGCCTGACAGCGCAGGCCGACGACAACAGACGCTGCCCACCCTGGAGAACCCCATGACACAGGCTACGAAGCAGGACTGGCTGGATTTCCTCGCAACCCGACAACTAAGCGGCGACGGCCAAGATTTCGGCGAACCGGGCGCCGAGCTCGTCGCAGCGCGCGACGCCACCATCGTCGTGCCGCTCGTCGATCAGGACCTGATCCGGGCATCCGGCGAAGATGCTCACGTTTTCCTCCACAACCTGCTGACCAACGACGTCGAGAACCTGCCCGCCGACGGCGTCCGCTTCGCCGGTTTCTGCACCGCCAAGGGGCGCCTGCTCGCCACCTTCCACCTTTGGCACGACGGGCCGGACCTGCTGCTGGCCCTGTCGGCCGACATTCAGCCGGCCATTCTCAAGAAACTCTCGATGTTCGTCCTGCGCAGCAAGGTCAAGCTGACCGACCCGGGGCTGGTATTGATCGGCCTGGCCGGCGTCGGCGCCCGCGCCGTCGTCGACGCGCTGGCCGATCGCGTCAGGGCGATACCGGTCGGCGGGAACCGCTACTTGCTGGCATTGACGCCGGCCGCGGCGATCGAACTGTGGCCGCAACTCGCGGCCCAGGCGACGCCCGCCGGCGTGGCCGCCTGGCGCTGGCTGGAAATCGCCGCCGGCCAACCCCGCGTGGTCGCCGCAACCCAGGAAGCCTTCGTGCCGCAAATGATGAACATGGAACTGCCGGCGGTCGGCGGCGTCAGCTTCACCAAGGGCTGTTACCCAGGCCAGGAAATCGTGGCCCGCACCCAGTATCTGGGCAAGGTCAAGCGCCGCATGTATCGGGCCAGGATCGACCAGGCGCTGCCGCCCGGCACGGAAGTCTTCACCGCCGAATCGGGCGAACAGCATTGCGGCGCGCTGGTCACCGTCGCGCCGGCGCCGGCGGGCGGACACGAGTGCCTGGTGGTCGTGCAATCTTCCGGCGCCGAAGCGGGCGAGGTGTTCGCCGGCAAACCCGGCGGTCCGCCGCGGCTGACTTTGCTGGCGCAGCCTTACGACATCGGCTGACGCCCGCGGTGTGCCTGATCCTGGTCGCGTGGCGGGCGCACCCCGACCATCCCTTGGTGGTGGCCGCCAATCGCGACGAATTCTTCGATCGCCCCACCGCCGCCGCGGCGTTCTGGCCCGGCACCGACATCCTGGCCGGCCGCGACCTCAAGGAAGGCGGCACCTGGATGGGCATCACGCGCGGCGGGCGCTTCGCCGCACTGACCAACTACCGGGATCCGGCGCTGGTCAAAACCGGCAAGGCCTCGCGCGGGCATCTGGTCGCGGATTTCCTGTCGGCCCGATCCGCGCCGCAGGCCTGGCTGGCCGAACTGTCCCGGCGTCTTGACGACTACAACCCGTTCAACCTCCTGGTCGGCGACGCCGATACGCTGGTCTGCCTGGAGAGCACCACCGGCGCCATCCGGCGGCTCGAGCCGGGCGTCTATGGGCTGTCCAACCACCTGCTCGATTCACCCTGGCCGAAAGTGGTGGCCGCCAAGTCGGCATTGTCGGACGCATTGACGGCGCTGCCCGACGACCACCCATTGCTGGCGCTGCTGCGCGACGACCGGCAGCACGCCGACGACACCCTGCCGCGCACGGGCGTCAGCCTCGAATTCGAGCGGCTGTTGTCGAGCGCCTTCGTCAAAGCCCCCGGCTACGGAACGCGCAGCTCGACCATCGTCAAAGTCAGCCGCGGCGACACGCCGACGCCAGCGAGGCACATTACTTTCGACGAACAAACCTGGCTGCCGGGCGGGCGGCCAGGCAATCGATCCCGCTTCCGCTGCTAGACGGCTAAGTGCCGCCGCATGAGCACGTGCGGGATGCCGGCCTCGAGGAAGACTTCGCCTTCGGCGACGAAACCGAAACCCCGATAGAAGTCGATCGCCTGCGCCTGGGCATGGAGCACCAGCGACGCCATGCCGCCTGCGCGCGCCGCCGCCATCAGCCGCGACAACAGCGCCGCGCCGACGCCCTTGCCGCGCCAGGCGGGCAGGACGGCCAGGCGGCCGACATGGCCATCGGGCAGCAGCCGGCCGGTGCCGATCGGCTCGCCCCCGGGGCCGCGCGCCAGGACGTGCAGGCTGCGCGGATCCCATTCGTCGTATTCCATGTCGGCCGGCACCCCCTGCTCGCGGACGAACACCGCTTCCCGCAGCATGCCCGCCGGGCGACCCAGCGTCGCCCAATCGCCTGCCTCGACGGCATGCTCGACGATGTCGACGCGCGTGTAGGGCGGCACCAGATCGAACAGCTCGACGATGTCGCGGTTGCGCATGCGCACGCAGCCGATCGAGCCCGGCGCGCCCATCGTCGCCGAATCGGGGCTGCCATGCAGGTAGATGTAGCGGCGCATGGTATCGACGTCGCCCAGCCGATTGACGCCAGGCTCCATGCCGGACAGCCAGAGAATGCGCGTGAGCATCCAGTCGCGCCCCGGAAAACGGCTGGCCAGCTCGGGCGTCCAGATTTCCCCGGTGGGCCGCCGCCCGACGAACACCGCGTTCTCCGGCGCGCCGGCACCGATCTTGGCGCGGATGAGGTGGCGGCCGCGCGGCGTCTGATGACTGCCCTTCACTTCCCCCACGCCCTTGCGAGCGGTCGACACCTCGTAGCAGCGCATCGCCATGCCGGAATCGTCGAGCAGTTCGAGCGACTGCGCGGGAATGCTGACGCGGAGTCTCATCAGGCGACGGCGGTCCGGGCGCGCCGCGCCGCGAAGAAACCCGAGAGCAGCACACCGCATTCGTCGGCCAGGACGCCGCCCTCGACGACCGCATGGTGGTTGAGACGCGGTTCATCGAAGAGGTCGACGACGCTGCCGGCCGCGCCGGTCTTCGGATCGCGCGCGCCGAACACCACGCGGTCGATCCGGGCGTGCATGATGGCGCCGGCGCACATCGCGCACGGCTCGAGCGTCACATAGAGCGTTGCGCCGGGCAGCCGATAATTGCCGAGCTGCGCGGCGGCGGCGCGCAAGGCCATGACCTCGGCGTGCGCGGTCGGATCGTGGCGGGAAATCGGCTGATTGAAGCCGCGACCGACGATGTTGCCCTCGAGCACCACCACCGCGCCCACCGGCACCTCGTCGAACGCCGCGGCCTCGCGCGCCAGCGCCAGCGCGGCGCGCATGAAGGTTTGGTCGTCCGGCATCAAGACGCGCGGCCGACCGCCGAAGGCGGGCTTTCCGCCACGGTCGCCTTGCGGCGCTGCGGCACCTGATGTTCGTCGAGCAGGTGCTCGATGCGGGCGAACACCTCGAGCCGCGAGAACGGCTTCTTCATGAAATCGTCGGCCGGAATGCCGCTGCCGAAGAACTGTTCGGTGGCATGCTCGTTGCCGCTGACCATGATGACGGGAACCGACTGCGTGGCCAAGTCCCGCCGCAGGGCGCGCAACACGGCAAAGCCGTTCATGCCGGGCATGACGATGTCGAGAAAAATCAAGTCCGGCCTGCGGCGGCGGACGATGTCGAGACCGGTGGCACCGTCATAGGCTTCGCTGACAACATATCCGGCCGTTTCGAGCATGCGCCGCAAGGCCACCACGATGGTCTTGGAATCGTCGATGATCAGGACACTGGTGCCGCGCCGGGCATTGACCCGCTTGCGGGCGCGCCGGTCGATCGGCGTCACCGCGCTCGGACCCGGCAGCGGGCTGCCGGGCACCTCGGGCACGCCCTGCCCCAGCAAGGTGCGCAAGCGGTCGGCAATGCTCATGCGCCGGTCGCTCCGCGCTCAGGCCGGTTGCTTGAGCTGCGCCTGCGCCGCCGCCAGTCGGGCGATCGGCACGCGCGGTCCCGAGCAGGATACGTAGGTCAGCCCCAGGCCATGACAGAACTCGATCGACGCAGGATGGCCGCCGTGCTCGCCGCAAATGCCGATCTTCAGGTCGGGCCGGGTGCCGCGCCCGCGCTCCACGGCGATCTTCATCACCTCGCCGACCCCCTTGACGTCGAGCACCTCGAACGGATTGTCTTGGAGGATGCCCGCTTCGTTGTAGGCCGGCAGGAACTTGTTCTCCGCATCCTCGCGCGAAAAGGAGAACGTGGCTTGGGTCAGGTCGTTGGTGCCGAAGGAGAAGAACTCGGCGGTCTCGGCCATGCGGCCGGCGCGCATGCAGGCGCGCACCACTTCCAGCATGGAGCCGAACTTGTACTGCACGTCGATGCCATGGGTGAGCTCGACGATCTTGTGGATGCGCTCGACGTAGCTCCTGATGCGCTTGAGCTCCTCGACCGTGGCCACCTGCGGCACCATGATCTCCGGATAGACCTCGACGCCCTCCTTCGCGCACAGCGCCGCCGCCTCGAGGACCGCCTGGATCTGCATCGAATAGATTTCGGGATAGGTGATGCCCAGCCGCACGCCGCGATGGCCGAGCATGGGATTCACTTCCGCCAGCGCGCGCACCTTGCGCAGCGTTTTCTCCTTCTTGACGATCATGTCCTCTTCGAGGTGCGATTCCTTGAACACGTCCAGCGCGTCGGTCAGGCGGCTGAGGCCGTCGGAGTATTTCTGGTACAGCGCCGGGTTGAGGAGCTTGAGCGTGTCGGGCAGTTCGTCGATGCCCTTGATGGTGTCCTTGAGGTGGCGCAGGTGGGTGATTTCCATTTCCAGCTGCGCCGCCGTCGGCAGGAACTCGTGCATGGGCGGGTCGAGCAGGCGCACGGTCACGGGCAGGCCTTTCATCGCCTTGAAAATGCCCTTGAAGTCGTTGCGCTGGATCGGCAGCAGCCGGTCGAGCGCCGCCTGACGCTCTTCCAGCGTTTCGGAGAGGATCATCTCCTGCACGATCGGCAGGCGATCGGTGCTGTTGAACATCCGCTCGGTGCGGCACAGGCCGATGCCCTTGGCGCCGAAGGTTCGTGCCTTGGCGGCATCGCTGGGCGTGTCGGCATTGGCCCGGACTTGCAGCCGCGCCGCCTGGTCGGCCCAGTCCAGCAGGACGTTCAGTTCGGCGGAGAATTCCGGCTCGACGGTCGGCACTTCGCCGGCATAGACGTGGCCGGTGCCGCCGTCGATGGTGACCACGTCGCCCTCGTGCAGCGTCATGTCGCCGATCTGCGCCTTGCGCTGGATGTCGTCGATGTGGATGGCTTCACAGCCCGATACGCAAGGCTTGCCCATGCCGCGCGCCACCACCGCCGCGTGCGAGGTCTTGCCGCCGCGGCTGGTCAGGATGCCCTGGGCCTGGAAGAAGCCGTGGATGTCTTCGGGCTTGGTCTCCTCGCGCACCAGGATGATCTTTTCGCCGGCGCGGCCGCGTATTTCGGCGGTGTCGGCGTCAAACACGATCTTGCCGGAAGCGGCGCCCGGCGACGCCGGCAGGCCCTGCGCCAGGCTCTTGCCCTTGAAGTTCGGGGAAAGCTGCGGTACCAGCAACTGCTCGAGCATGGCCGGCTCGACGCGCAGCAGCGCCTTGTCGCGCGAAATGAGTTCCTCGTTGGCCATTTCCACCGAGGTGCGCACCATGGCCCGGGCGTTCATCTTGCCGTTGCGCGTCTGCAGGCAGTAGAGCTTGCCTTTCTCGATGGTGAATTCGAAGTCCTGGACTTCCTTGTAGTGGGACTCGAGCCGGTTGTGCAATTCCATCAGCTGCGCGTAGATCTCGGGCATTTCCGTGGCCATCTCGGCGATCGGCTTGGGCGTGCGGATGCCGGCCACCACGTCCTCGCCCTGGGCGTTGACGAGATACTCGCCATAAATCTGGTTTTCGCCGGTGCCCGGGTTGCGCGTGAAGCCGACGCCGGTGCCCGAGTCGTTGCCCATGTTGCCGAACACCATGGTGCAGATGTTCACCGCCGTGCCGTTGGCCATGGCCGGCGTGATCCTGAACTGCTTGCGGTAATCGATGGCGCGCTTGCCGTTCCAGGAGCGGAACACCGCCTTGACGGCGATTTCCAGCTGCTCGTAGGGATCCTGGGGGAAGGGCTTGCCGGAATGGCTATGCACGATGGCCAGGAAGGCGTCGGCCAGCTCCTTGAGATGCTCGGCCTTGAGATCGACGTCCTGTTTGGCGCCGTAGCGGGCCTTGATCTCGCCCATCTTGGCGTCGAAATGCTCGTCGGCGATGTTCAGCGCGATCTTGCCGAACAACTGGATGAAGCGCCGGTAGGCATCCCAGGCGAAACGCTCGTTCCGGGTCTGTTTGATCATGCCTTTGATCGATTCCCCGTTCAGCCCCAGGTTGAGGATGGTGTCCATCATGCCCGGCATCGACATCGCCGAACCCGAACGCACGGACACCAGGAGCGGATTGTCGTTGGAACCGAAGCCCTTGCCGGTCTTCTTCTCGAGGTCGGCCATGTACTGCTTGATCGTCTCCCACAGTCCGTCCGGCAGGTTGCCCTTCTCGAGATAGGCCAGGCACGCCTCGGTGCTGACCGTGAAGCCCGGCGGCACGGCGAGCCCGATCTGGGTCATCTCGCAAAGGTTGGCGCCCTTGCCGCCCAGCAGCATCTTGTTCTTGCCATCGCCTTCCTCGAAGGCGAACACGAATTTCTTGGTCATGACACGCTCCCTTGGATTGCCCAATAAGCTAAAAACATATCAGAAAGGACCTCGGGCGAGTTGCTTTGCGTCAAGCGGGATACGCCGGCCCGGTTCCGAGAAGATCGTCCGCCAGCCGCCGCACTGCGTCGCGCTCGGCCACGGGCTCGAACAGCGGCGCGCGCTGTTGGCACTGCGCCGTCAGTTCGGCCAGCAGCCCCGCACCGGCGTGCCGCCACGCCTGACTTTCGCGGCAACGCAGGACCAGCTCGGCCAGCGCCCCGGCGTCGCCCCAGGGAAAGTAGCCGGCATAGCGGTCGCCGAGCATGCCGAGATTGCCTTCGATGCGCGACGCCAGCACCGGCGTGCCGCTGGCCACGGCTTCCATGACCACGTGGGCGCCGCCTTCCATCCGGCTGGTATGGATCAGCACATCGGCCCGCTGGATGCGGCGCCGCGTTGCCTCATGCGGCTGGCTGCCCAGCCAGCGGTAGTGGGGTGCGGCGGCCATGGTCGCCCGAGCGGCTTGCGCCAGCGCGGGATCGAGCGCCGCGCCGATGTGGTCGATCAGGATGTCGGAACGATCCGCCAGCAGGCGCGCCGCGGCGAACAGGGTCTCGGGCGACTTCTCGGCGCGCAGATGGCCGACCATCAGGGCGCGCAGGCGCCGGTCCGACTTGGGCAGCGCCCTGCGCGCCGTGGCGGACTGGAAAATGACGCGCGCCTTGGCGCGGCACTCGACCGGCAGCGCCAGCGGCCCGCGCTCCTGGAGCACGACCAGCGCGCCGGCCAGCGCCAGCGAATGCCGGGCGGCGGCATCCTCGTGAATGTCCCGATAGAGGTCGGTGCCGGTCAGCACCACCGCCAGCCGGCCGCTGCCGTGCCGCGCCTGCCAGGCGGCGATTGACGCGGCCGAACGGCGGGCATGGAGGGCGATCATCGCCTCGTCGCGCCCGACCTCGCCCTCCGGCCAGGCGCGCGCCAGCCGGGCACGAACATTTGGCGCCAGGAAGTGCCGCCAGCGCTGGGCGGTCTGCCAGTTGCCGTTGTTGTCCTCGCGCAAGGCCGGCGTGATAATCACCACCTTGCGCGCATCGTCACGCGAAAGCGTTCGTCCCATGTCCACCGATTATTCCACTGCGCGGCTCGCCCGTCAGGCCGAGGCGCCTTCGCTTGCCACCGCCTTGCAGGACGCCCGGCGCCGCACGCTCGACCTGCTCGACGCCTACGTGGCAGCGCTCGGCCCGGCGCTGACCGTTCCGTATTCGCCGCAACTGAATCCTCCCTTGTGGGAAGCCGGCCATGTCGCCTGGTTCCACGACTACTGGATCGCTCGCAGCGGCCAGCGCCGCCTCGGCCTCGCCTGCGACCCCGACCACGCGCGGCCGGCCGGCCGCCTGGCGAGCGCCGATGGCCTCTACAACTCGAGCAAGGTTCCGCACCGCGAACGCTGGCGCCTGGCCTTGCCCGACCTGGCCGAAACGCGCGCCTACCTCGACGCCGGCCTGGCCGAAACGCTGGCGTGGCTGGCGCAGGAGCCCAAGGAAACCGAAGCGCCCGGCGCTTTGTATTTCTACCGTCTCGCCCTGTTCCACGAGGACATGCACGCCGAAGCCGGCACCTACATGGCCCAGGCGCTCGGCATTCCCTTGCCGGCGCACCTGCGGCCGTGGCAGCGGCCTTTGCCGGAAGCGCGCGACCTCGCCTTGCCGGCCACCACCTGGCGGCTCGGCCATGACGGCGCCGGCTTCGCCTTCGACAACGAGTTGCCCGCGCATGCCGCGCCGGTGGCGGCCTTCGCCATCGACAGCGTAGCCGTCACCTGGCGGCGTTTCCTGCCGGCCGTGGCGGCCGGCGCGGCCAGCCTGCCGCGCTACCTGCGCCAACAGGACGACGGCTGGCAGGCCTGGCGCTTCGGGGTCTGGGCGCCGCTGGACCTCGATACCGCCGCCGTGCATCTGACCTGGGACGAAGCGCAAGCCTGGTGCGCCTGGGCCGGCCGCCGCCTGCCGACCGAGGCCGAATGGGAATACGCGGCGCTGACGGCACCGGATTTCCAGTGGGGCGACGCCTGGGAGTGGACCGCCAGCCGCTTCGCGCCTTTTCCCGGCTTCACCGCCCATCCCTATCGCGACTACTCGCGCTTCGGTTTCGAGGAGCATCGCTACGTGCTCAAGGGCGCCAGCCGCGCCACCGATCCGCGCATGGCCCATCCGCGCTACCGCAACTATTTCACGGTCGAGCGCAACGACATTCACGGCGGCTTTCGCAGCTGCGCCGGCTAAAGTCAGCCGCGGCGGGACGCCGACAACGCCGACGGTGGCGCCAAATCCTCGCCGGCATGGGCGGCGAAGACGGCGAACCAGCCGCGCTCGTCGGTCCAGCAGCGCGGTTGCCGGAAACCGGCATCGACCAGCAAGGCGGCAAAGTCCTCGATGCGCCACTTGCAGGAATTCTCGGTATGGATGCGCTCGCCCGCCGCGAAGCGCCGTTCCCCGCCGGGCCAGCGCACCGCCACGGTCCGCAGCGCCTCGAGATGCATTTCGATGCGCGAGGCGTCGCGGTTGAAAAACGCCACGTGCCGCCAGTCGGCGATGTCGAAGTTGGTGCCGGCGAGCGCGTTGAGATGCCGCAGCAGGTTCCGGTTGAAGGCGGCGGTGACGCCCAGCGCGTCGTCGTAGGCCCGTTCGAGCACGTCGACGGGCTTGACCAGGTCCACGCCGATCAGCAGCGATCCGCCCTGGCAGGCGGCATGCGCCTGCCGCAGGAAGGCGGCGGCTTCGTCGGGCGCGAAATTGCCGATGCTCGATCCGGGATAGAACAGCATGCGCGGACCCTGCCCGGCTGCCGCCGGCAGGACCAGCGAGGTCGAAAAATCCAGGCCGATGCCCAGCATCTCGATGGCCGGATGCTGGCGTTGCAGATCGGTCAGCGACTCGCGCAAGTACGCGGCGGCAATATCGACGGCGACATAGCGGCGGACCTGGAAGGCCGCGAACAGCCGGGCGGCCTTCTCGCAGTTGCCGGCGCCCAGGTCGACCAGCGTATGGGCCGGCCCGAGCGCCTCGGCCATCGAAGCCAGCTCGCGCGCGAAAATGCTCGCCTCGGTGCGGGTCGGGTAGTACTCCGGCAGTGCCGTGATCGCGGCGAACAGCCGGGCACCGAGCGCATCGTAAAAATACTTCGGCGACACCCGCGCCGGAGTCGCGCTCAGGCCGGCGATCAGTTCGGCGGCCGCTTCGGCCTGAATCGCCGCCGGATCGTCGCGGCCGATCTGCATCATGCGCGGCGTCGTCATCGCGCCACGCCCATGGCGACGATCGCCGGCGCTGCGGCAGGTACCGGGGCGAGCGCGAGGCCCCGGCCTTGCCGGCCAGGATCGTCGACCGGGCCGTCGGCATGGGCGCAAGGCGCCGGCCAGCCCAGCAGCGCGCTCGCGGCTGCGCAACGCGCGCGCAGATCCGCCTCGTCGCGCCCGCCCAGGTGCAGGATGCCGTAGCGGTAGCTGCCCAGCCACTTGAAGTCGCGCGCGATCTGGCCGGCGGTCTTGGCGAAACTGAACAGCAGGGCGTCGGGAAAGCGTTCCGCCAGGGCGCGCGCACGCGCCGCAGTCGGCATGGGCGGGCGCGCAGCCGGATCGAAGCTGCGATAGACGAAGCTGGCCGCCACGCCGGCGGTCGACGGCGCGCGCGGCAGCAAGGCCGGATCGCGGCCGTGCGCCAGCTCCAGCGCAAAGCGATGCAGATCGATGCCGTCGACGCGCTGGTAGAGATCGGAAAACTGCGAGGCCATGCGCGCGTTGAACTCGATGACCGTCAGGCGATCGCGGTCGGCGTCGTAGAAAAATTCGAGATTGAACAGACCGTGCGTGAAACCCACCGCGCGAAGAAAGCGCACCGCCACGTCCAGCGCCTTCGCCTGTCCGGCGGCCGGCAAGGCGCAGGGATAGCCGAAGCGCATGAAGGCCTGCGTGTCCGGGTACATCGCCGACTCGACGAAACCCAGCGGCCGCAGTTCGCCGCCGAACACATAGCCGTCGAGGTTGTACTGCGGCGCCGCCACCGGCTGTTCCAGCAACATGCGGTGCGCGCTGCCGGCCTCGGGCAGACGGGCCCGGGCGATGCGCTCGAACGGTTCGACCAGATGGCGAATCACCCAACGCTCCCATGGGCTGAAGCGCACCAGCGCAGCCAGTTCCTCCCGGTTGCGCACCGTGCGCGCCAGCACGGAAAACGCCGCCTTGACCGGCTTGACGAATACCGGGTAGGCGATGTCGTGCGGCACCGGCTCGCCATAGCGCGACGACAGCAGATCGAAACCGGTATTGGCGTCCGGCGCGATCTCCTGCAGCACCCGTCGCGCATGGCGTTTGTGCTGGCAGGCCAGCACGGCCGCCACCGGCGTGCCCGGCCAGCCCAGGCGCTCGGCCAGCAGCGCGGCGGCCAGCGCACCGAACTGTTCGTGGGTGGATGTCACCGCCTGCCAGCCGCGCCGCGCTGCCTGCGCGGCCAGCCGATCGACCAGGCGTTGCAGATCGAAGCCGGCGAGCCGCATGTTGCTGGGGAAACTGAACAGGTCGAAGCCGGCGTCATCGAACGGAAACTCGCGCCGCCAGCGGCCGAAGCCGAGGCGATCCCAGTCGTAGTTGAACAGCACCAGGGTGCGCGCGGAATTCACCGAGGCGGTCTCTCGCCAAGCAAATGGCAGGACTTGCCCGTTGGCAAGGACGAGGCATTCATCGCTCCCATTACATCACGATTTCCGCCGGAGCCGAGCGGCCATGATGGCCGGTGCCGACATCGACAAGGCCACACGGATTCCCTATGATCCGGCCGTATCGTTGCATTCCTTCCAGCGCCAATATGAGCGAAGCACCCGATAAGCACGCGGAGTCACCCGACAAGTCGAACCCGGTATTTTTCGTCGTCCTGCTCTACGCCATTCTTGGCTGGCTTTGGATTCTGCTTTCCGATCAAGTCATCGTGACGCTGTTCCAGGACCCCGAGCAGATCGTTCGTGCCGGCATGGTCAAGGGCTGGATCTTCGTCGGCATCACGACGCTCCTGTTCTATGCGTTGATCCGCAGGCAAGTGGCCCAGTTGCAGGCCGCCCATCGGCACGAGATCCAGTTGCATCTGGACCAGCAAGGTTCCCTGCGTCTGCTCGCGGCGATTGCGCGGGCCTCGCGCGATGCGATTTTCGCCAAGGACCTGAGTGGGAAGTACACCTTGTTCAACGAGGCCGCCTGTGCCGACGCCAACATGAGCATCGACCAGGTATTGGGGCACGACGACACCGAGGTATTTCCGGTTCAGGCGGAGTTCCTGCAATCCGGCGATCGCCAAGTGATCGCCGAAGGCGAGGTCAAGACCGTCGAGCTGACGCTCGACACGGCGCAGCGCGGTCTGCGCACCTTCCTGGTCACCAAGGGCCCGCTGCGCGACGGCGAGGGCAAGGTGACGGGCATTTTCGGTCTCTCCAGCGACATCACCGAGCGCAAGCTGGCTGAAGAGGAACTGCGCGAGAACGAGGCGCGCTTCCGGGCGCTGGTGGAACAATCGGCGGTGGGGATCTACATCATCCAGGACAACCGCTTCCAGTACGTCAATCCCCATCTGGCCAGATTGGCCGGCTACGGCTCGCCGGCCGAGATGATCGCCTCGGCCAAAATCGTGGACCTGGTGGCGCCGGAACAGCGGGACTTCATCATCGAGAGGATGCAGCAGCGCATGGCCGGCGACGACGCCGAATCGCATTACGAAGTCGCGGGCCTGCGCCGGGACGGCAGTCGAATGGAACTCGATCTTTATGGCAACCTGCTGATGTACAGGAACCGGCCGGCGATGATCGGCTTCGTCATCGACATCACCGACCGCAAGCGCACCGAGCGCCAACTCACGCAGCGCAACGAGGAACTGGAGCGCTTCAACCAGGCCATGGTCGGCCGGGAACTGGTCATGATCGAAATGAAGCGGGACATCAATCGGCTTTCGCGGCAGCTTGGGCTGGAAGCGCCCTATGATCTCGGCTTTCTCGACGAGACCGACGCGTCGATGGACAAGGGGCCGATATGAGCGCCGTCGCGCCGGAACATCTCTCCTTGCCGGTCTCCCGGCCCCAGCCCGGCTTCGAGGCGATCTTCGAGGGTGTTGCAGTCGGACTGGCCCTGATATCGCGCGAGGGGCGCTGGCTGCGCGTGAACGCGGCGCTCTGCCGCATGCTCGGTTACCCGGCCGCCGAGTTGGAAGGCACCGACAGCCAGCACCTGGTCCATCCCGTCGATCAACACGGCTACCTCGACCATTTGCTCCGGCATCCCTTCGAGGAGACTGACCATTCGGCGATCGAGTTGCGCTTGCAGCACCGCAACGGCTATCCCCTCCAGACGCGGCTGACTTTCGCCAGCACCGGCCCCGCATCGGCCTTGGACAGCTTCATCGTCACCTTCGAGAATCTGCAATCAATGCGGATCGACGATCGGCAAACGGAAAATGCCCAGGCCAGCGCCTTGCAGGAACAGCGGCAGGCCAGGCTTGCGCTGCTCAACGTCATGGAAGACGCCCTCGCCTCCCGCCGAATGACCGAAGAGGTCAACAAGACGCTGCGCAAGCTTTCGCGCGCCGTCGAGCAAAGCCCGGACGGCATCGTCATCACCGATCTTGGCGGCACCATCGAGTACGTCAATGACGCCTTCGTGAACATCTCCGGCTTCAGTCACGAGGAATGTCTCGGACGCAACCCCAGTTTCCTGCAGTCTGGAAAAACGCCGCGAGAGACCTACACGGCAATGTGGCAGGCGCTGGGTCGAGGACAGTCCTGGAAAGGCGAGTTCCACAATCGCCACAAGGATGGCTCGGAATACATCGAGTTCGCGGTGGTCGCGCCGATACGCGAATCGGGCGGACAGGTCACCCACTACGTCGCCATCAAGGAAGACATCACCGAGAAAAAGCGCATCGGCCAGGAACTGGACGACCATCGGCGCCATCTCGAAACGCTGGTCGAAAGCCGCACCGCGGAACTGACGCAGGCCAAGGCGGCCGCCGAATCGGCAAACCTGGCCAAGAGTTCCTTTCTCGCCAACATGAGCCACGAGATCCGGACGCCGCTCAATGCCATCATCGGCCTGACCAGCCTCATGCGCCGCAGCGACGTGTCTGCCGAACAGCTCTCCCGCTTGCAGCAGATCGATGCCGCCGGCGAACACCTGCTCACCATCATCAACAACATTCTCGACCTGTCGAAGATCGAGTCGGGGCGCGTGGAGCTGGAACGCGTCGATTTCCCGCTGGCCGCCGTGATGGAAAAAGTCAAATCCATCCTGCACGAATCGGCCCGGGCCAAAGGTCTGCGCCTGGAGATCGACACGGACGATCTGCC
The DNA here is from genome assembly GCA_019136545.1 of Betaproteobacteria bacterium. Taxonomy (GTDB): domain Bacteria; phylum Pseudomonadota; class Gammaproteobacteria; order Burkholderiales; family Rhodocyclaceae; genus Fen-999. The sequence continues at coordinate 805 of JAGVUA010000128.1, read as the reverse complement.
CCTTTGGTTGCGCGGCGATCCGACGCGCTTGCGCCAGGCTTTGCTGAACTACGCGAGCAACGCCGTGAAGTTCACCGAGCACGGCACCATCACCCTCACGGCGCAAACGCTCGACGAGGACGAAGCGGGCTACCTGATCCGTTTCGCGGTGGAGGACACCGGCATCGGTTTGAACGTCGAACAGATTCAGCGCCTGTTCCAGTCGTTCGAGCAGGCGGATTCATCGACTACGCGCAAATACGGCGGCACCGGCCTCGGCCTGACGGTGACCCGCCACCTGGCCAAGCTCATGGGTGGCGACGCCGGCGTCACCAGCATCCCAGGCGACGGCAGCACCTTCTGGTTCACCGCGCGGCTCGAACGCTGCCGTGCGATACCCGTCCTCCCCGCGCAGGCCGCGACGGACGACACCGAGAACAAGCTGCGCCGCCTGCACGCCGGCGCGACCCTCCTGGTGGTCGACGACAACGCCGTCAATGCCGACGTCGCCCGGGACTTGCTCAACGAGGTCGGGCTGGTCGTGGAAATCGCCGGCAACGGCAGGATCGCGCTGGAAAAAGCCCAGGCGCGGCGGTATGCCCTGATCCTGATGGATGTCCAGATGCCCGAAATGGACGGACTGGAAGCGACCCGGCGGATTCGCGGCCTGGGCGCCGGCGCCGACGTGCCGATTCTTGCGATGACGGCCAATGCGCTCGCCGGCGACCGCCAGGCGTGCATGGAGGCCGGCATGAACGACTTCATCAGCAAGCCGGTCGATCCTCACCTGCTGTACCGAACCGTGCTGAAGTGGCTACCCAGCCCG